>CAYUWJ010000080.1:0-7605 GCA_964448315.1 uncultured Sphingomonas sp.
ATGACCCTGCACAAGATGCCGCTCTTCGTGTGGTCCGTTCTGGTAACGGCGTTCCTGCTTCTGCTTTCGCTGCCGGTCCTGGCGGGCGCGATTACGATGCTGCTCACCGACCGCAATTTCGGCACCGTCTTCTTTGACGCCGCAGGCGGCGGCGATCCGCTGCTATTCCAGCACCTGTTCTGGTTCTTCGGGCATCCCGAAGTGTACATCATGATCCTGCCAGGCTTCGGCATGATCAGCCAGATCGTGGCGACATTCAGCCGCAAGCCGGTGTTCGGATACCTCGGCATGGCTTACGCCATGGTCGCGATCGGCGTCGTCGGCTTCGTCGTCTGGGCGCACCACATGTTCACCGTCGGCATGGACATGAACACCAAGATGTATTTCACCGCCGCGACGATGATCATCGCCGTACCGACGGGGGTAAAGATCTTCTCCTGGATCGCCACCATGTGGGGCGGCAGCCTGACCTTCGAGACGCCGATGCTGTGGGCGATCGGCTTCATCTTCCTGTTCACGGTCGGCGGCGTCACCGGCGTCGTGCTCGCCAACGGCGGCGTCGATATCTACATGCACGACACCTATTATGTGGTCGCCCACTTCCACTATGTGCTGAGCCTCGGCGCGGTGTTCGCGATCTTCGCCGGCTTCTACTACTGGTTCCCGAAGATGAGCGGGCGGATGTACAACGAGCTGCTCGGCAAAATTCACTTCTTCATCACGTTCGTCGGCGTCAATTTGATCTTCTTCCCGCAGCACTTCCTCGGTCTCGACGGAATGCCACGGCGGATCCCCGACTACACGCCGGCGTTCACCGAATGGAACTATTGGTCGACGGTCGGCTACATGATCACCGTCGTCGGCATGGCGGTGTTCTTCGTCAACCTGATCTGGTCGCTGGTGGCCGGCAAGAAGGCGCCGGACAACCCCTGGGGCGAAGGCGCGACGACGCTCGAATGGACGCTGTCGAGCCCGCCGCCGCACCACCAGTTCGAGACGCTGCCGAAGATCGATTGACGTGAATCGGATATGACGACGACAAGGCTCGACTCGCAAAGCCTCCCCACTGACTGGCGGGACCTGCTTGCCCTCACCAAGCCGCGGGTGATGAGCCTTGTCGTCTTCACCGGCCTTTGCGGACTGCTCGCCGCGCCGGCGATGCCGCCTTTCGTGCTCGGCTTCACCGCCATCCTGTGCATCGCGCTGGGCGCCGGCGCGGCCGGGGCGCTCAACCAATGGTATGAGGCCGACCTCGACGGACTAATGCGCCGGACCGCCAACCGGCCGCTGCCCGCCGGGCGGATGGACCCGCAGACGGCGCTTCACTTCGGCGTCGGGCTGAGCGTCTTTTCGGTGCTGCTGATGGACCTTGCGACCAACCATCTGGCGGCGCTTCTGCTGGCGGTTTCGATCCTGTTCTACGTGCTGGTCTACACCGTCTGGCTGAAACGCCGGACCGCCCAGAACATCGTCATCGGCGGCGCCGCCGGCGCCTTTCCGCCGCTGATCGGCTGGGTCGCTGTAACCGGCGAGCTGGCGCTGCTGCCGGCGCTGTTGTTCGCGCTCATCTTTTTGTGGACGCCGCCGCACTTCTGGGCGCTGTCGCTGTTCGTCCGGTCGGACTATGCGGCGGCCAAGGTGCCGATGCTGCCGGTTACCGCCGGGCTGGCGGCGACGCGGCTGCACATCGCGCTCTACAGCCTGCCGATGGCGGCCGCGGCAGTCGCGCCCTGGGCGCTTGGCCTGACCGGTCCGATCTACGGCATCGCCGCCACCGGCCTCAGCCTGGTGTTCGTCATCCTGTCGCTCGCGGTGCTGGCCAACCGCGCGACCGAGCCGAGCGGCATGACCCCGGAAAAGCGCTTGTTCGGCTTTTCGATCCTTTACCTGTTCCTGCTGTTCGGGGCGCTGGTCGCCGATCGCTGGATAGTGTTGTGACCCAGCCTGACGACGAGCTCATCCGCGCCCGGCAGAAGGAGCGGGCGAAGATCATGGCCTGGCTGCTCGGCGCGTTCGTCGTGCTGATATTCCTGATCACGATCGCCAAGATGGGGCTCAATAAGTGACCGCGCTCGCCCGACGCAACGCCCGCACCGCGACGTGGATGGCGCTGCTGGTGGCGGCGATGGTCGGCCTCGCCTTCGCCTCGGTGCCGCTGTACCGCATCTTCTGCGACGTCACCGGCTTTGGCGGAACCCCGGTGCGCGCCGCGGCGGCACCCGGAGCGGCCGCCGGCGAGGTCGGGGTGCGATTCGACGCCAACATCGACCCGGCGCTGCCGTGGAAGTTCGAGCCGGTCGACAGGCGCATCCGGATCGCTCCGGGCGAGCGGGTCCAGGCGCTGTATCGGGCCAGCAACTATACCGCCCGGGAAACCAAGGGCACGGCGACCTTCAACGTCACCCCGGCCATCGCCGGGCAATATTTCTCCAAGATCGAATGCTTCTGTTTTACCGAGCAGACGCTGAAAGGCGGCGAAAGCGTCGACATGCCGGTGATCTTCTTCGTCGATCCCAGGCTGCGCGACGACCCGACCACCAGTCACATCGACGAGATCACGCTTAGCTACACATTTTATCCGGTGGAATCTCCGGGGACCGGCGGCTAGAGCCGCGCCAAAGACAGTAGGAAAGCTGCCGATGGCCGCGACCAAGAACCACGACTATCACATCCTGCCGCCCGATCCGTGGCCGATCATCGGTGCTTCCGGAGCGCTGGCGCTGACCGGCGGCGGCGTGATGTGGATGCACGACAACCCCTATGGGATGTTCGTCACGCTCGCCGGGCTGCTGGTGGTCGTGGTGACGATGATCAGCTGGTGGTCCAACACCATCCGCGAGGCGCACGCCGGCGACCATACGCCGGTCGTCCAGCTTCACCTGCGCTACGGAATGATCCTGTTCATCGCCTCCGAAGTGATGTTCTTCCTGGCCTGGTTCTGGGCCTTTTTCGACGCATCGCTGTTCCCGCACACCGCGATCGGCGGGGTCTGGCCGCCCGAAGGCATCGAAGTGCTCGATCCCTGGGGCTATCCTTTGCTCAACACTCTGATCCTGCTGTGTTCCGGCACCACCGTCACCTGGGCGCACCATTCGCTGATCAACGGCGACCGCGAAGGCTTAAAGCTCGGACTATTGCTGACCATCCTGCTCGGGCTCGTCTTCACCTCGGTCCAGGCTTATGAATATGCCCACGCGCCGTTCGCCTTCAAAGGCAGCATCTACGGCGCGACCTTCTACATGGCGACCGGCTTCCACGGCTTCCACGTCATCGTCGGGACGATTTTCCTGATCGTCTGCCTGGTCCGCGCCCACCAGGGCCACTTCACCCCGCGCCAGCACTTCGGCTTCGAGGCCGCCGCCTGGTACTGGCACTTCGTCGATGTGGTCTGGCTGTTCCTGTTCGTGTCGATCTACGTCTGGGGCAGCTGGGGCGCGCCGGTCCACGGCTAGATGAGCGCGCCCTCGCCGGTGACGGCGGTATTGACGGGCGCCTGCCCGCAGTGCGGCGCGCGCAGTCTGTTCTCGGGCTGGGTGCGCTTCGCAACGCGCTGCGGCGCTTGCGGCCTCGACTATGACAGCTTCAACGTCGGCGACGGCCCGGCGGCCTTCCTCATCCTGATCATCGGAGCGCTGCTGACCGTCGGTGCGGTGAGCGTCGACCTCAGCTTCTCGCCACCCTGGTGGGTGCATATCGTCTGGCTGCCGGTCGGCGCGGCGCTGACCATCTTTGGGCTCCGCCTCGGCAAGGCGCTGCTTTTGGGCCAGGAGTATCGCCACCGGGCGCGCGAAGGCAGGATCGTGCCATGATCCCGAAGCTTCCGCCGATCCCGACGATCATCGTCGCGCTTGCCGCGGCGGCGATGATCGGCCTCGGTATCTGGCAGCTGGTCCGCGCCAGCGAAAAGGACGCGCTGCTGGCGCGCTACGAGGCGGCGCGCGGACTGCCGCCGATCGATTTCCCGACGATGGCGAGCGGGGAGGATCCGCCGCTGTTCCGGCAAGCGTCCGGTTTCTGTCTGGAGCCGGTCAGCCATCGCGTCACCGCCGGACGCAATGCCGCCGGCGAAAGCGGCTATGTCCACATCGCCGGCTGCCGGACCGGCGCCGAGGGGCCGGGGATGGCGGTCCAGATCGGCTGGTCGCGGGACCCGCAAGCGCCGTATCAATGGACCGGCGGCGAGGTTAGCGGAGCCATCGCGCCCGACCGCGAGCACCGCCTGCGGCTGGTCGCCAATAAGCCCGTTCCGGGGCTCCAGCCCAACGCCATGCCGAGCGCCGAATCGATCCCCGACAACCATCTGATGTACGCGGTGCAGTGGTTCCTGTTCGCGGCGATTGCCGTCATCATCTATCTACTGGCACTGAAGCGCCGCGAGGAGCGGCCGTGAGCGCCGTGCTGCACCGGCTGGCCAACGGGCTGACCGTCGCCGTCGACCCGTTGCCGGGCGCCGAATCGGTTGCGCTCGGGCTTTACGCAAGCGTTGGCTCGCGCTGCGAGCCGGAGCGGGTGTCGGGCCTTGCCCATCTTGTCGAACATATGGTGTTCAAGGGCGCCGGCGGCCGCGACGCGCGCGCTTTGGCCGAGGCGATCGAGGATGTCGGCGGGCATCTCAACGCCTGGACGGCGCGCGACCAGACCGCCTTCCACGGCCGCTGCCTGCCGCAGGATGCGCCGTTGCTGTGCGGGCTGATCGCCGACCTGATCCGTGCTCCCCACCTGCATGAGGAGCATATCGAGCGCGAGAAGCATGTCATCCTGTCCGAGATCGGCGAGGCGGCGGACGCCCCCGACGACGTCGTTCACGACCATCTGTTCGAGGCGGCCTATGGCCGCCAGCCGCTCGGCCGGCCGGTGCTTGGCAGCGAGGCCTGCATCCGGTCAATCACCCGCGACGACTGCGCCAACTGGATCAGCGCCGAGTTCGCGCCGTCGCGGCTGGTCCTGTCGGCGAGCGGCAAGGTCGACCCGCAGGCGGTGCTGCGAACGGCGGAAGCGCTGTTCGGCGACATGGCGGCGCGTGACCCGGCGCCGGTCGCGGCGGCGCGGTTCGAAGGCGGCGCCAGGCATGACGACCGCAAGTCCGAACAGGCGCACTGGTGCCTCGCCTTCGAAGGCTTGGCGGCGACCGATCCGCACATGCCGGCGCTGTCGCTGTTCGTCCAGGCGCTTGGTGGCGGCTCGTCGTCGCGCCTGTTCCAGGAACTGCGCGAGGAGCGCGGGCTGGCTTACTCGATCGGCTGCTGGAGCCAGGCCTTCGCCGACACCGGGCTGGTGACGATCGGCTGCGCCGCCGACCGCTCCCGCGCCGCCGAATCGATCGCCCTTGCTCGCGACGTGCTGAAGCAGGCGGTCGACGGGCTCGACGACAGCGAGCTTCGCCGGGCCCGCGCCCAGATCGAGGCCGGGCTGCTGATGGCGCTGGAATCGCCGCAGGGGCGCGCCGACCATATGGCGCGGTCGATCGAGCTGTTCGGGCGGATCCTGCCGACTTCCGAGCTGATCGGCGAGCTGCGCGCGGTCGACGCCGCCGGCGCGCGGCAGGCGGGAGCGGCGCTGCTCGAGCATCCAGCCGCCTTCGCTTCGGTCGGAGCGCGGCTGGCCGCGGCGGCATGACCGAGCTTGCAACACTGGTCGCCGAGCCATGGGCGGACTGGGGGCTGATCGATTGCGGTCATGGCCGCAAGCTGGAGCGCTATGGCCCGGTGACGGTGGCGCGGCCGGAGCCGCAGGCGATGTGGGCGCCGGCGCGCGATGACTGGGACCCGGACGCGAGTTTCGTTCCCGGCTCGGACGAGGAGGGCGGCGGCCGCTGGGTTCAGCACCGGCCGGTGCCTGGACAATGGCCGCTGGCGCGCGGCGCGGTTCGCTTCAACGCCTCGCTGACGCCGTTCCGCCATCTCGGCTTTTTCCCCGACATGGCCCCGCAGTGGGACTGGATGCGCGAGCGATCGGACGACGCGGAAATCCTCAACCTGTTCGGCTACACCGGCGTCGGCACGCTGCTGCTCAGCGGGGCGGACGGACGGCTGGTCCATGTCGATGCATCGAAGAAGTCGGTCGAAGGCGGCAAGGCCAATGCGGCGCTGTCCGGCCTCGCCGACCGGCCGATCCGCTGGATTGTCGACGACGCCGGCAAGTTCACCGCCCGCGAGGTTCGGCGCGGCCGCCGCTACGACGGCATAATTCTCGACCCGCCGAAGTTCGGGCGCGGACCCGATGGCGAGTTGTGGCGGCTCGAGGACGACCTTGCGCCGCTGCTCGCCGACTGCCGCAAACTGCTCGACGGCGACAGCCGCTTTTTGGTGCTGACGGTCTATGCGGTGCGGATGTCGGCGCTGGCCATCGCCGAGCTCGTCCGCCAGTCGCTCGGCGATCTCGGCGGAACGGTCGAGGCCGGCGAAATGGCGGTGCGCGAGGAAGGCCGGGGACTGCTTCTGCCGACCGCCATTTTCGCGCGGTGGTCCCGAGACTAGGTGCGCCCGGCGCGGATCGCGGCGCCGGCGACGAACGGCGCGGCGGCGACCAGCAGCAGCGAGATCGCCGCTTCGAGCAGTAGCGCGCCCGACTGCGCATCGCCGATCGCCGCGGCGCCGAAGATCAGCAACGGCACTGCCAGCGGCAGCAGCAACAGGCCGGCCAGCGCCCCGGCGCGCGGCAGGCCGGCGGTCAGCGCCGCGACCATCACCGCCAGCGCCGCAAGGCCGGGCGTGCCGATCGCCAGCGCAACCAGCGCCCGGCCGAGCGAATCCGGAGCAAGCCCGACCAGGAATGCGCCGGGCACTGCGGCGGCGATCAGCAGCGGCCCAAAGCTCAGCCAGTGCGCCGCCACCTTGACCGCGGCGACGCTCTCCTCGGCAATGCCGCGCACCGCCAGCTGGTCGAGCACGCCATTGGCCCGGTCGGGCTCGATCAATCGCTCGATCGGCAGCAGCGCCGCGGTCAGCGCGGCGATCCACAGGGCTCCGCCGGCGATCCGCTGGAGCAGCCGCGCATCCGGCCCGACCGCGAACGGAATCAGGGTGGCGACGGTGAGGAAGAAGGCGATCGGCAGCCAGGCCGCGCCGCCGAGCGCGCGGCGGACGTCGCGGGCGACGAGGGCGCCGATCACTCCGCTACCCCCAGGCCGAGGTCGATCCCGGCCCAGCTTCCACCGAGCGGGCCGTGCGATGCGGCCAGCACCGCTCCGCCGGAGCTGCGGTGGCGGGCGACGAGGTCGTCTAGCCGAGCGACGCCTTCCGCGTCGAGGCCGTTGAGCGGCTCGTCCAGAAGCCACAGCGGCGCATCCGACGCCGCCACCCGGGCGAGCGCCGCCCGCTTCGCCTGACCCGCCGACAGCAGCCGCACCGGTACCGCGGCGAGGCCCGCAAGGCCAAGCGCGTCGATCGCCCAATCGAGCCGGTCGGCGCCGCCGTCGAGCCGCGCCCAGAACATCAGAGCCGCGCGCAGCGGCAGTTCCCGGTCGAGCGCCAGACTCTCGTCGGCCAGCGCCGCCGGCGCCCGGTCGATGGTTCCGGCGTCGGGCCGCAACAGCCGCGCCGCGAGGCGGATCAGGCTCGACTTGCCGCTGCCGTTCGGTCCCGACAGATGCAGCCCCTCGCCGGG
>CAYUWJ010000081.1:0-3035 GCA_964448315.1 uncultured Sphingomonas sp.
CCACACGATCATGAATTGCACCAACGTCTGCCCGAAGGGATTGAACCCCGCCCAGGCGATCGCCGAGACCAAGAAGCTGATCGCGCAGCGCACCGCCTGATGGGCATTCCGAGCGGCGCCAAGGAGGACCCTGACCACCCCGGCTGGTACGGCTGGGGTGACTTCCCGCGCGGCAGCTTCGCGGCGGCGACCGGCAAGCTGCTGTTCCGCCCCGACGGGCCGGGGGTCGGCCGCTGCCGGATGTTCCCAACTGAAGTGCATCTCAACATGGGCGGCTCGATCCACGGCGGCGCGGTGATGAGCTTCATCGACATGGCGCTGTTCGCCGGCGGACGCTGCGCCGGGATGGAGGAGGGGCATTATGTCACCCTCGACTGCTCGGTGCAGTTCGTCGGCCGCGGCCGGGCCGGGGTGCCGCTCGACGCCGAGGTGCGGCTGGTCAAGCAGACCCAGGGCGGCCATGTTTTCTTCATCGGCACCTGCGAGCAGGACGGCGAGCCGACCCACAGTTTCTCCGGCACACTGAAACGGATCCGCCCGCGCGAATGACCGGCCCCGTCGGCCCCGCGTACCGGGCGCTGCTAGACGCCGGCGAGCTGCAGCCGGACCCGGCGCAGCAGCGCGCGGTTGCGGCGCTCGACCGGCTCGCAAAGAGCGCGTCCGAAGATGGCGGCGGCTTACTCGCCCGGCTGGTCGGCCGGCGGACGACCGGCCCGAGCGGCGTCTATCTGTGGGGCGGGGTGGGGCGCGGCAAGTCGATGCTGATGGACCTCGCTTTCGATTCCATCGCGGTGACGCCGAAGCGCCGGGTCCATTTCCACGCCTTCATGCTCGACGTTCACAAGCGTTTGCGGGCCATCCGCGAGACCGGGGAGGAGGATCCGATCGACGAATTGGCCGACGGCGTCGCCGAACAGGCGCGGCTGCTCGCCTTCGACGAGATGATGGTCACCAACCCGGCCGACGCGATGATCCTGTCGCGCTTGTTCGGCAAATTGCTGGAGCGCGGCGTGCGCGTCGTGGCGACGTCCAACCGGCCGCCGCAAGACCTCTATGAGCACGGCCTCAACCGCGAGCTGTTCCTGCCGTTCGTTGACCTGGTCTGCGACCGGTTCGAGGTCGTCGCGGTCGACGGCCCGATCGACTATCGGCTCGAGCGCCTGTCCGGCGTCACGGTGTGGCACATACCCAATGGGCCGGAGGAGACGCGGGCGCTGAGCGACGCCTTCTTCAAGCTGACCGACCACCCGGTCGAGGACCGGGCGAAGGTGCCGTCCGAGGAACTTGAGGTCGGCGGCGGGCGGACTCTGCATGTGCCCAAGTCGCTGAAGGGAGTCGCCGTCTTCTCGTTCAAGCGTCTGTGCGGCCAGCCGCGCGGCGCCGCCGACTATCTCGCCATCGCCCAACGCTTCCACACTGTCATCATCGTCGGCATCCCGGTGATGAGCCGCGAAATGCGCAACGAGGCGGCGCGCTTCGTCACTCTGATCGACGCGCTCTACGAGCATAAGGTCAAGCTGCTCGCCGCGGCCGACGCCGAGCCGGCGGGGCTTTATCCGGAAGGCGACGGCAGCTTCGAATTCGCCCGCACCGTCAGCCGGCTGGAGGAAATGCGCAGCGCAGCCTATTTGGCGCAGGGGCATGGTTTGGACTAGCCTCCCTCACGATCATTTGGGGAATTGACCATGCGCAAGCTGGCGGTGCTTCTGCTCGCTTTATCCTCGACTGCGGCCTTGGCCGCCAATCCCGTCGCGCAGCCGACCAAGCTCGACCCGGCGTGGCAGGCGAGGACCAAGGCTTTTTTCGAAAAAGCGGTCGAAATCCCGACCGTCATCAATCGGGGCGAAATGCCGCGCATGGCCGAGCTGATCGCCGCCGAACTTCGCGCCGGCGGCTTTCCCGCCGACGACATCCGAATCATCCCGCACGAGGGCCTGCCGGGCGACCAGACCGTCTCGATGGTCGCTCGCTGGCGCGCCACCAACCCCTCTCAAAAGCCGATCCTGATCCTCGGCCACATGGACGTGGTCGAGGCCAAGCGCGAGGACTGGAAGCAGGACCCGTTCGAGTTCATCGAGCGCGACGGCTATTTCTACGGCCGCGGCGCCGCCGACATGAAAAGCGGAATCGTCGCGACCACATTGGCGCTGATCAAGCTGAAGGAATCGGGGTTTCGGCCCAACCGCGACCTCATCCTGTTCTTCACCGGCGACGAGGAAACCGCGCAAATCGGTGCGCTCAAGGGGTCGACCGAATGGCGTAGCCTGATAGACGCCGAATTCGGGTTGAACGCGGACGGTGGGGGCGGCTCCTACGACCGAAATGGCCAACCGATCAATTTCGCCATGGATGCCGCCGAAAAGACCTACCAGACCTATTTCTTCACGGCCCGCAATCGCGGCGGCCACAGCTCGCGGCCACGGCCGGACAACGCGATCTACGATCTCGCCGATGCCCTGAAAAAGTTGCAGGCGCACCGCTTCACGCCGATGCTCACCGACGTCACCCGCGCTTATTTCACCGAACGGGCCAAAGACGAGAAGGGCGCGCTGGGCGATGCCATGCGGCGCTGGCTGGCGAACCCGAGCGACGGCGAGGCCGCGGACGCCATCGAGGCCAGCGAGCTGGAAGTGGGCAAGACGCGCACGCGATGCGTGGCGACGATGCTCGACGCCGGCCACGCCGACAATGCGCTGCCGCAATCGGCCCGAGCAGCGGTCAATTGCCGAGTCATGCCGGGCGTCGAGCCAACCACGGTCCAAGCCGAGCTGCAGCGGCTGGTCGGCAATTCGATCGAGGTAAAACCCGACCCGAGCTTCACGGGCAAGCCAACCCCTGTGTTGCCGCTGCTGCCAGAGGTTCAGGCCGCCTACACCGCGGCCGTGCAGCGCCTGCACGGTTCATGGATGCGCGTCATCCCGAACATGACCACCGGAGCCACCGACGCCAACTTCTTCCGGTCGGTCGGAATCCACGTGTTCGGAGTCGATGGCGGCTGGGGCATCTCCCCCGACGACGAGCGGTCCCACGGCCTC
>CAYUWJ010000082.1:0-3024 GCA_964448315.1 uncultured Sphingomonas sp.
GCGCCCGGTCCATCCGGTCACGCTGCTTCGTCCGCACGCCGCCCGGCGCGCCGCCCGATTCTTCGTCGAGAAGTTTCCGGGCCGGTCGCTCTATGCGGTCAAGGCCAACCCATCGCCGGATCTGCTGAACATCCTGTGGGACGAGGGCGTCACCCATTATGACGTCGCCTCGATCGGCGAAGTGCGCCTGGTCGCCGCGGCCCTGCCGCAGGCGGTGCTGTGCTTCATGCACCCGGTCAAGGCCGAGGAAGTGATTGCCGAAGCCTATTTCGATCATGGCGTTCGCACCTTCAGCCTCGACACGCTCGACGAGCTCGACAAGATTGTCCGCGCAACCGCAACCGATGGGGTCGCGGCAACGGACCTCAACCTGCTGGTCAGGCTTCGGGTCAGCTCGGAGCATGCCAAATTGAGCCTGGCGTCGAAATTCGGGGCCGAACCGCAGGACATCAAGCCGCTGCTGTTCGCCGCCCGCCAGGCGGCGGATGCGATGGGCATCTGCTTCCACGTCGGCAGCCAGGCGATGACCCCGGCAGCTTTTGCGGAAGCGATGGAGCGGGTCCGCTCGGCGATCGTCGAAGCCTCGGTCACGGTCGACATCGTCGATGTCGGCGGCGGCTTTCCGTCGTCCTACCCGGGCATGGAGCCGCCCCCGCTCGAGGCCTATTTCGAGGTCATCCACCGCGCCTTCGAGGATCTGCCGATCTCTTATTCGGCGGAGCTGTGGTGCGAACCGGGCCGGGCGCTGTGCGCCGAATATGCGAGCCTGATCGTGCGCGTCGAGAAGCGCCGCGGCGACGAGCTCTACATCAACGACGGCGCCTATGGGGCGCTGTTCGACGCGGCGCACATCGGCTGGCGCTACCCGGTGCGGCTGCTGCGCGAGCGGGATTCGAAGGTCCGGCCGATGAACTTCAGCTTTTACGGCCCGACCTGCGACGACCTCGACCATATGGCCGGGCCGTTTCAACTGCCTGGCGACGTCGGCCCCGGCGACTATATCGAGGTCGGCATGCTCGGCGCCTATGGCTGCGCGATGCGGACCGGCTTCAACGGCTTTGGAGTCGAGGGCGCCCATGTCGTCGAGGACGAGCCGATGACGACGCTCTATGGAGCGGTCGAGGCGCCTGCGCGTTCGAATGTGGTGACGCTGTAAGGCACCCCCACGGCGCGTCATCCCCGCGTCTGCGGGGATCCCGCTTGTTTTCTTCACGCCGTCGCGATCAGCGGGATTCCCGCGTTCGCGGGAATGACGAGGTATAGGATATGACCGAAACGCTGACCGCCGACACCAAGGTCAACGACACCCGCAAGGCCGAGCTTCTGTCGAGCCCGGTCGAGCATATCGACATCACCAGCTTCGATGCCCGCCCGATCGTCGAGGCGATGGGCAAGATGAGCTTCACCAGCCGCGACCTCGCCCGCGCCACCGGCATCTACAACGCGATGCTCGAGGACCCCGACTGCTCGGTAATCCTGGTGATCGCCGGGTCGACCTCGGCGGGCGGCTGCATGGACCTTTATGCCGAGCTGGTGCGGTCCAACATGGTCGATGCGATCGTCGCCACCGGAGCGGCCATCGTCGACATGGATTTCTTCGAGGCACTTGGCCACAAGCACTTCCAAGCCAATGAAATCCCTGACGATAATACACTGCGCTCGCTTTACATCGACCGCATCTACGACACTTACATCGACGAGGTGGCGCTGCAGGAAACCGACTTCACCATCGGCCAGATCGCCGACACTCTCGAGCCGCGCCCTTATTCGTCGCGCGCCTTCATCCGCGAAATGGGCAAATGGCTGGTCGACAATGGCAAAAAGGACAACAGCCTGGTCCGCCTCGCTTTCGAGCATGACGTGCCAATCTTCTGCCCGGCGTTCACCGACTCGTCGGCCGGCTTCGGGTTGGTCAAGCATCAGGTCGACGCGATGAAGCGCGGCGGCCATTACATGACACTCGATTCGATCGCCGACTTTCGTGAGCTGACCGACATCAAGATCAAGGCCGGCACCACCGGGCTGTTGATGATCGGCGGCGGAGTGCCGAAGAATTTTGCCCAGGACACTGTCGTCTGCGCCGAAATCCTCGGCCACGACGACGTCGAGGTCCACAAATATGCGGTCCAGATCACCGTCGCCGACGTCCGTGACGGCGCCTGCTCGTCGTCGACGCTGCAGGAGGCGGCAAGCTGGGGCAAGGTCTCGACCGCGCAGGAGCAGATGGTGTTTGCGGAAGCCACCAGCGTGCTGCCGCTACTCGCTTCCGACGCCTGGCACCGCGGCGCCTGGCGCAACCGCGAAAAACGTCGCTTCGCCAAGCTGTTCGACTAGCAGCGGATCGACCTGGCCCCGCCGCCTTGACTTCGTCTCCCGGGAAGCTTTTCCTACTCACGGTCCCGGTGAGGGTTCGCGACGGGGAGCAGGCGGGTGGCAAATCTGCGCAAGACGGCGTCGGTCCTGTTGGTTTGTTCGGCTGCGTTCGCCATCAGCGCATGCGGCGGCGGCGGTGGCGGCGGTCGCAGCATCGCTCCGATCCCGCCACCGCCAGCTCCTCCCCCGCCTCCCCCTCCACCGTCGCAAAGTCCGATGGACGACGCCGAGTATCGCGCTTCCAATTCGGCGACGACGGCCAACGCGCTTCCGGCCTACGACACCGGCGCCAGCGGCGAAGGCGTCGTGGTCGCCGTCGTCGACACGGGGATCAATCCCAATCTGCCGGAATTTGCCGGGCGCATCGATTCCGCGAGTCAGGATGTCGCAGCTAATCGCGGCCTGGTCGATCACCACGGCCACGGCAGCATGGTTTCCGGAGTGATCGCCGCCAACCGCGACGGCGTCTACATGCAGGGAGTCGCATTCGAGGCGACCATCCTGTCGCTCAACGTCGGCGATCCCGCCGGCTGCGGGCCGGGCAACGACTGCTTCCTCGACTCCGCCCTGCCGACCGCGATCGACCTTGCCCGTATCAACGGCGCAAGGATCATCAACATGTCGTTCGGCGACGAGGAGGGAATGACCGCG
>CAYUWJ010000083.1:0-19368 GCA_964448315.1 uncultured Sphingomonas sp.
GCTCATCACGAAGCTCGGATGGCCGGTGGCGTTGCCGAGGTTGACCAGCCGGCCCTTCGACAGGACGATGATCTTCTTGCCGTCGGGGAATTCGACCTCGTCGACCTGCGGCTTGATCTCGGTCCACTTCATGTTGGCGAGCGCGCCGATCTGGATCTCGCTGTCGAAGTGGCCGATGTTGCAGACGATCGCCATGTTCTTCATGCCGCGCATGTGATCGAGG
This sequence comes from uncultured Sphingomonas sp., assembly GCA_964448315.1. Classification (GTDB taxonomy): domain Bacteria; phylum Pseudomonadota; class Alphaproteobacteria; order Sphingomonadales; family Sphingomonadaceae; genus Sphingomicrobium. Next base: position 224 of record CAYUWJ010000083.1, read on the forward strand.
GTGATGACGTCCATGTTGCCGGTGGCGGTGACGAAGATGTCGGCGCGCTTCACCGCTTCCTCCATCGTCACCACTTCATGGCCTTCCATCGCCGCCTGAAGCGCGCAGATCGGGTCGATTTCGGTGACCAGCACGCGCGCGCCGCCGTTGCGCAGCGACTGGGCGCTGCCCTTGCCGACATCGCCGAAGCCGGCGACCACCGCCACCTTGCCGGCCAGCATCACGTCGGTCGCCCGGCGGATCGCGTCGACCAGGCTTTCGCGGCAGCCGTAGAGATTGTCGAACTTGGATTTGGTGACGCTGTCGTTGACGTTGATCGCCGGGAACGGGAGCTTGCCCTTCTTGGCGAGGTCGTAGAGCCGGTGGACACCGGTGGTGGTCTCCTCCGACACGCCCCTGATCGCCGCGACGGTCTTGGTGAGGTAGCCGGGGCGATCCTTGAGGAAGCGCTTGAGGGTCGCGCAGAGAATTTCCTCTTCCTCGTTGGACGGCTCGAACAGCTCTTCGCCCGCCTCGACCCGAGCGCCCCACAGCGCGAACATCGTCGCGTCGCCGCCGTCGTCGAGGATCATGTTGCAGGTTTCGTCCTGCCCCCAGTCGAAGATGCGCGCCGCATAGTCCCAATATTCCTCGAGCGTTTCGCCCTTTATGGCGAACACCGGAACCCCGCTGGCGGCGATCGCCGCCGCGGCATGGTCCTGGGTCGAATAGATGTTGCACGACGCCCAGCGGACCTCGGCGCCGAGCGCGGTCAGCGTCTCGATCAGCACCGCGGTCTGGATGGTCATGTGCAGCGAGCCGGCGATCCGCGCCCCCTTGAGCGGCTGCGACGCGCCGAACTCCTCGCGCAGCGCCATCAGCCCGGGCATCTCGGTCTCGGCGATCTCGATTTCCTTGCGGCCGAAACCGGCAAGGGAAATGTCCTTGACGATATAGTCGGTAGAACGGGTGTCAGCCTGGGTCGCCACGTGCAAAATCTCCGGTGATAAAGGTCGCCGGCGCCCTAGCCTCAGCCGCTCCGAAACGCAAATATAAAGAATTCTTTATATGTTGATTCTCCGCGTCGCTGCGCGACGGGGAAAAATCACGCTGCCCCCGTCTCGCTCGACAACAGGCGCGGGTCGACGCCTTCGGCCTTGAAGGCGGCCGCCCAGCGCTCGTCGGTCGGGGTGTCGAACAATATGCCCGGGGTTCCGCCGGCGGCGAACCAGCCGTGGCGGGTCATCTCCTCGTCGAGCTGGCCCTCGGCCCAGCCGGCATAGCCGAGCGAGGCGATCCACCGCGACGGCCCCCGCCCCTCGGCGATTGCGCGCAACACATCGATGGTGCCGGTCATCGCGCACAGCTCGCCTTGCGGCCCGGCGACGTGCAGCGTGTCCTGCCCGCCCCAGTCGGTCGAATGGAGGATGAAGCCGCGCCCCGGCTCGACCGGTCCGCCATGGTGGACGGCGCAGTCCGGCGCCTCGCCCGGATCGATGTCGAGCTGCGCCAGCAGCCCGCGAAAGCGCAATCCAGCGCGCTTGTGGCCGATGCCGATGCCGACCGCGCCGTTCTCGTCATGCACGCAGACAGCGATCACCGCCCGCTCGAATCGTGGATCGGCCATGCCCGGCATCGCCAGCAGCAGTTTTCCCGACAGGAAGCGCGGACTGTCCATTGCCGCCGATGATGGGCCGCGCGGGTTTCGCGGGCAAGCCCTTGAGGCGGGCCTGAATCACCCTATCTGGAAGCTCTGGCGAAACCCGCTTGAGGAGAAGAATGATGACCATTTCGGTTGGCGACCGCCTGCCCGACGTCCCGCTGTCGATCGCGACCACTGACGGTCCGCAGCCGACGACCAGCGGCGAATTCTTCGGCGGCAAGCGAGTCGCTTTGTTCGCCGTGCCCGGCGCATTCACCCCGACCTGCTCGGTGCGGCACCTGCCGTCGTTCGTCGAGAAGGCCGGCGAGCTCAAGGACAAGGGGATCGACGCGATCGCCTGCGTGTCGGTCAACGACCCGTTCGTGATGTCGGCCTGGGGGCTGAGCGACGGATCCGAGGATATCGTCATGCTGGCCGACGGCAACGGCGAGTTTGCGCAAGCCGCGGGCCTGGCCATGGACGCCAGCAAATATGGCATGGGCCAGCGCAGCCAGCGCTATTCGATGGTGGTCAACGACGGCGTCGTCGAGCAGCTCAACGTCGAAGCGCCCGGCGAGTATCGCGCGTCCAGCGCCGAACATATGCTCGAGCAGCTATAGGCGCTGTTCCCGGTCTGTTCCGATCTGAAAAGGGCGTGTTCCTTCAGTCACCGCGCAACGCTGTCGGTTTGTCGGTTCGACGCAACGACTGGGCCGGCGACGCATTGGTATAGTGAGGCTTCACCCAAAATAGGAGAATGACCAATGCCCAACAGAAAACGGAACAGCGACGGCGAGTTTACCGATAACAGAAAGCGCAACAGCGACGGCCAGTTTGCCAGCGAAGGCATGACCGGCCCTGTCCGGGATCATCCCTGGGCGAGCGCAGCCATTGCCGCCGGCGCCGCCGCGGCGGGCGCGTTCCTGTGGTCCAAGCGCGGCCGCATCGGCGACAAGCTGAACAGCGGCATGGACAAGCTGAGCGAACTCAAGAATGAGCGCATGGGTTCGTCCGAACGCAGGCAGAGCACCTCCGCCGGACGGAGGCAGAGCACGCCCCAGAGCAATATCGCCGAACAGGCGATGGCGGGCCAGCAGACCGGCCAGCCAAGCTCGATCGAGCCGAGCATGGCGAGCAGCCAGAACAAGGCCGCGACCTCGGTCCATAACTGACCGAAAGGGAGAAAGGGGCGCCTAGCGCGCCCCTTTTCCTTCTGACTGAAATGACGAACGGCCGGGAGATTCCGTCTCCCGGCCGTAATTTTGTCACCAGCCCTGCGGCTTGCCCCGGTTCTGCTCGTCCAGCCAGGCTTTCAATGGGGCGAAATATTCGACCATCGCCTGACCGGACATTTCGCGGCTGCCGGTGAAGGCTTCGAGCGCATCCGGCCACGGCCGCGACGCGCCCATCTCCAGCAACGCGTTCAATCGCTGGCCGACGGCCTCATTGCCGTAGAAGCTGCAGCGGTGGAGCGGCCCGGTCCAGCCGGCCTGGTCGCAGGCCGCCTTGTAGAACTGGAACTGCAGCAGCCGGGCGAGGAAGTAGCGGGTGTAGGGCGTGTTCCCCGGGATGTGGAATTTGGCGCCCGGGTCGAACGCATTGGCCGGCCGATCCACCGGCGGCGTGATGCCCTGATACTCGAGCCGCATGTTGGTCCAGGCCGGGTTATATTCGGCCGGGCTGATCGACCCGTCGAACACCCCCCAGCGCCAGCGGTCGACCAGCAGGCCGAACGGCAGGAAGGCGACCTTGTCCATCGCCTGGCGAAGCAAAAGGCCGATATCCTTGTCGGCGCTCGGCACCCGCGAGCGGTCGAGCATGTCGATCTGCACCAGATATTCCGGAGTGATCGACAGTGCGATCATGTCGCCGATGGCTTCGTGGAAGCCGTCGTTGGCGCCGTTGAGGTGCAGATAGTCCTGCTCCTTATAGGCCCGCTGGTAATAGTTGTGGCCAAGCTCGTGGTGGATGGTGATGAAGTCGTCCGCGTTGGGCTTGATGCACATCTTGATGCGGACGTCGTCGCGGTTGTCGAGATCCCAGGCCGAGGCGTGGCAGATGACCTCGCGGTCGGCCGGCTTGGTGAACATCGAGCGCTCCCAGAAGGTCTCGGGAAGCGGCTGGAACCCCAGCGACGAGAAGAATTGCTCGCCGACCTTGACCATTTCGCGCGCATCGAGATCGTCCTCGACGATCAGCTCGGTGAGGTCATAGCCGACGTCGCCGGTGCCGGGCGGCGCCACCAGCGGATAGATATTGCCCCATTCCTGCGCCCACATGTTGCCCAGCAGGTCGGCGCGGATCGGTCCGGTCGCCGGCTGGATGGCATCGCCATATTTTTCGTTGAGCTTGGCTCTCACAAAGGTGTGAAGCGCCATGTAGAGCGGCTTGACTTCCTGCCACATCCGCTCGGTTTCGGCGGCGAATTCATCGGACGGCATGTCGTAGCCCGACCGCCACATCGCGCCGGTGTCGGAAAAGCCGAGCTCGGTCGCGCCCTGATTGGCGATCGCGACCATGCGCGCATAGTCGTTCTTCATCGGTGCGCCGACATTGTCGTGCCAGCTGGTCCACATCTCCTTAAGCTCGGCGGGCGTCCGCTCGAGATTGCCCATCTCCGCCTCGATGTCGGAGCCGGAGATCGGCTGGCCGTTCAGAGTCCCGCGGCCCTTGCCGTATTGCGACTGGAGATCGGTGGCGATCTGGTTGAGCTCCTCCGCCGCGCCGGGCGTGGTCGGCGCCGGCAGGACGATGCCGTTGCGCAATATGTCGAGCTTGCGGCTGACTTCCGCCGACAGTCCGGGGACCTGCGCATAGCGGGCGGCGTCGAGCGCATAGCGGACCGACTTTTCGGTGCCGATTGCGCCGGTCCGGGCGGCCATCGCATCGGTGTCCTGGGTGAGGTAGGTGGCGTTGACCCAATAGACCTGGGCCGCTTCGAGCGAATAATCGAACAGATCCTTTTCGGCCGCCGCCAGAAACGCCTCGGCGCCTGCCGGAGTCATCGGGAAATCCGCTTGCGCCGCCGGCGCCACCGCCGCTTCGTCGACCGGGGCCTCGGTCGCGGGCCCGGCGATGAAGACGGGTTCGGGCGGGGTCGTGGCGCAGCCGGCAAGGGCCAGCGCGGCGAGCGAAACGGAGGCGACGAACTTCATGGATTGGCTCCCTGTATTTTGCTCTTTTCGTGAGTGTATCGACTCAAAGCGCGTGGAGTTCCCCGCGTCAAGCTTGGCAGGACCCGTCAGGCCGCCAGAAAGCCGGCGATTGCCTCGCCAAGCGCGGGCTCGGTGACGGAGCTCATGTGGGTGCCGGGGATCTCGGCGTAGCGGGCGTCGGGAAGCGCTTCGGCAAGCGCCTTGCCGGAGCCATTGTCGCGGTCTTCGCTGCCGCAGACGACCAAAACCGGCATGGTGAACGCGTCCAGCCAACCGGGCTTGCCGTCCCCGAAGCTCGCCAGCAGCAGCGCGGCGGCGGCCCGATCGACCTTCATCGTCTTCATGAACTGAATCGCCAGCCAGTGCGGATCGCCGCGGCTTGCGTCGTCGAACTTGGCGATCGCCGCCTGGAAGAAATCCTGCCGCCGCGCCCAGCCCTCTAGGCCCTGCAGGCCCATGCCGGATAAAATGGCCTTGCCGGGCTTCAGCCCCTCGCCGACAGCCTGCACCGTCGTCCGCGCTCCGAGCGAAAAGCCGCCGAGGTCATAATCCTCTAGCTCCAAATGCCCGATCAGCTCAGCAAGGTCGCGGGCAAGAATTCCGGGCGGATAGGCCTGGGGTTCGTGCGGCTTGGCGCTGAGCCCGTGGGCGCGAAGATCGGGCATGATGACCCGAAAACCTTTTCGCGCGATGCGCTCGGCATGGCCGAATTTGATCCAGTTCATCTCGGCGTCGGAAAACAGCCCGTGGAGCAGGACCACCGCCCTGCCCTCGCCCACTTCGCGCCAGGCAAGCTCGACTCCGTCCGACGCGGTCCAGTTGTGGGTGTTGATTTCCATATCCGTCACCCCCGACTTTAGCCGGGGCCCGCCTTCCTTCGAATGCGGCGCCATAGAAGAACAGGCGGATGCCTGGTCAAGCTCGGATTGACGTTGGCTCCGGCATTTCGCCGGTCCTGCACGCAAACGGTTCCACTACATTGCAACTACCGGCTCGTGCCGAATGTCTGCCTTGGATGAAAAACAGACCTTCACTGAATCGCCGTGTATCCGCCGATCGAGCCATAGATGTCGGTGAGGCGCGAAATATCGATCGCATTTTCATGTCGCGGAAGCGGTCGCGAGAAGCGCGCGCGATATTCGGACGGAGCGATGCCGAGGCGACGTGCGAAGGTTCGGCGCATTCGCTCATAGCTGCCGAAGCCTGAGTCCCGCGCGATCTGGTCGAGTCTGTTGCAGGTCTGCTCGAGGAGCCTTTTGGCCACCTCGAGTCGGGCGTTTTCGACCCATTCGGCGGGCGACGCGCCGGACGCCACGACAAACCAGCGGTAGAAGCTGCGCAGACTCATGTTGGCACGTTCCGCCAGTGCCTCGGCGCGCAAATCAGCCGTGGGATTCTCGACGATCCACTGTAACAGCGGCGCCAACGGACTCTCCCGCCGCTGGCATTCGAGCTGGCTACTGAATTGCGACTGACCGCCGGGGCGTTTGAGGAAGACGACCTGCCTTCGCGCCACGAGCAGTGCGAGCTCGTGGCCATGATCCTGCTCAACCATTGCCAGCGCCATGTCTATCCCGGCCGAAACTCCGGCTCCCGTCCAGATTCCTTCATCCTCGGTGTAGATGGCGTCCGGCTCCACACGGACTTCCGGATAGCGTGCCGCCAAATCGTCGCAATCTTCCCAGTGGGTCGTCGCCCGCCGGCCGTCGAGCAATCCGGCGCGGGCGAGAATGAAGGCGCCGACGCATACCGAGCCGATACGCCGCACGATCCCTTGGCAACGCCGCAACCACTCAAATACGGCTTCGTCGCATTCGCGTTCGTCAACGACTCCGCCGACGACAATGACGGTGTCGTAGTCCTTGGGCCGGGCTTTGCCGAGCGGCGATGTTTCTATCACCAGCTCCTGGCGCGTCTTCACCATGCCGCCGTCCGGCGACAGGTAATTGAGATCGTACGTAACTTTGTCGGAGGCGCCGATCCATACGAAATGACGACCCGCACAATGGAATACGCCGGCCGGGCCCGCGATATCAAGCAGGTCGGCTCCTCTTTGCAGAATGATGCCTATCCGCATCACCTGCATTTTCGGCCGGTCACGATCTTCCGTCATGGCGCGCCCTCCTGTCTCTCGGATGCCAAGTGTCGGCAAGACTAGGACGAGGATATCCGGCAGAAAATGCCAAATCCACAACGTTTCGTGCCAGCCCTCCGCGTCGGACGAATCCGAGTGCTCGGTTTGGCAGGAATGGGGGGGGCTTTGTCATTTATGCTGTGACCGCTGTCCTTTAGGCCTGCTTTCGCCTCCAATCGAAAGGGAATGGGCATGGACCGCAATATCAAGCCGAGCTGGAAAGCGACAATCGCAGCCTTGGCCTTACTAGCCGCGTTTGGCGCTCCAGGCAGCGCAGCAGCGAATCCGCCGGATAATGCCAGCCCCACCTGCTCCGACGTGCTTGCGATCGACGTCCACGGGCAGCATGTCGTCGCCGACTATGTGATGGGGACCGGTCACGGCAATATGGACTGGCCACCGTCCGACGACAACGTCGGCCAAACCGTCGGCGGCAATCGCGGAGCCGCGGTTCCTGGCGGACCAGGGCCCGGCTTCCATTTCGAGAACGGATTCGCCCCGGGGGCGTCCTTCTGCACCGATTCGAATTCGCCGGGAGCGCACCTGTAGTCCAGCCTACGGCTCCATCGAACAGCGCGCCGCTGCTCCCCGGAGCGGTGGCGCGCCGCGGTCAGCGAGGCATTTCGCCCGTCGCCTTGACCCAGCGATCCACCAACCCTTGATGCTCGTCGGTGCGGGTCTCCGGTAGGCCTTCGGTGTTGAGCCATTGGCGATGAATGCCCTCGGCACCGAAGTGACTGGTCGGCTTGAACGCGGACGGATCGTCGAAGCTGGCGACGGTCAGGTCCATGTTCGGTCCCTCCTTGAACATGAAGCCGAGCGAGGTGCCGCATTTGGCGCAAAAGGGCCGCCTGGCGATGGCCGAGCTTTCATACCAGTCGGGCTCCTGCTGCCATTCGACATCCGCCCGCTTCAAATTCTTGAAGGCGATCGAGACGCTTCCCGTCGCCCGCTGGCACATCCGGCAATGGCACAGATAGGCGTCGCCATCCGCGATCCGGGCGGTGAATCGCACCTGCCCGCAGGCGCAGCCGCCGGTCATGTCCCGCGGCGCGCCCATGTCAGGCCGCCTTCTTCAGATGCTTGCGGCCGAGCAGTTCGGCGATCTGCACCGCATTGAGCGCCGCGCCCTTGCGCAGATTGTCGCTGACCACCCACATCGACAGCCCGTTGTCGACCGTCGAATCCTCGCGCACCCGGGAGACGAAGGTCGCATAGTCGCCGACGCATTCGACCGGGGTCATATATCCGCCGTCCTCATGCTTATCGATCAGCATCACGCCCGGCGCCTCGCGCAGCAGCGCCTTCGCCTGCTTGGCCGTAATCTCGTCCTCGAACTCGATATTGACCGCTTCGGCATGGCCGACGAACACCGGCACCCGGACGCAGGTCGCGGTCACCTTGATCTTCGGGTCGAGGATCTTCTTGGTCTCGACCATCATCTTCCATTCCTCCCGGGTCGACCCGTCCTCGAGGAAGCTGTCGATGTGCGGAATGACGTTGAACGCGATCTGCTTGGTGAAGTGGCGCGGCTCGTTGGAATCGCCGACGAAGATGTTGCGCGATTGCTCGAACAATTCGTCCATCCCCGACTTTCCGGCGCCGGACACCGACTGATAGGTGGCAACGACGACCCGCCTGATCCGGGCGGCGTCGTGCAGCGGCTTCAATGCCACCACCAGCTGGGCGGTCGAGCAATTGGGGTTGGCGATGATGTTCTTTTTCGCATAGCCGGCGATCGCGTCGGCATTCACTTCCGGCACGATCAGCGGCACATCAGGGTCCATGCGGAACAGCGAGCTGTTGTCGATCACCGTGCAACCGGCCTTGGCGGCCCGCGTCGCATGCGCCTTCGACGCCTCCGAGCCGGCGGCGAACAGCGCCATGTCCCAGCCGGAAAAGTCGAAATTCTCGAGGTTGGCGACTTTGAGAGTCTTGCCGGACTCGCCGAAATCGACGCTGGTGCCGGTCGACCGCGCGGAAGCGATCGCCGCCACTTCGTCGAGCGGGAACTGTCGCTCGGCAAGGATGGTCAGCATCTCGCGGCCGACGCTTCCGGTCGCTCCGACAACCGCAATCCGATAGCCCATTCTTAATTCTCCAAACGTCTCGCCGGCCGCTATCGCATGGCGGCTGCGAAAGCGATATGGCGACGCCACCGGCAGCTGCAACCAGGGGGAACAATGCGCGGACCGATGCTGTGGCTCCTTGGCCTCATGCTGGCGCTGCTTGCGGCGATGGCTGCCAAATCGCTGCTGGTCGCGCCGCCGCCGGTCGATCCCCGCCCGGCGGCCGGGGCATTCGACACAGCCCGCGCCGCCGCGCGTCTCGAGCGCATTCTCGGCGACGAGCGCCCGCACCCGGCCGACACCCCCGCCGGCAATGCCGTCCGGCAACGGCTTCTCGCCGAGATCGCGGCGATGGGCCTGTCGCCGGTGGTGCGCGACACCACCGCCTGCAATGAATTCCAAAAAGGCCGCGGTGTCTCCTGCGCGCGGGTCCGCAATGTCCTCGTCACCATCGGCCCGCAGGTCGGCCGGCACCTTTTGCTCAACACACATTATGACAGCAGCATCGCCGGCCCCGGCGCCGGGGATGCCGGCGCGGGCGTCGCGACCTTGCTCGAAGTCGCTTCGATCCTGCGCCGGGAATCGCTTGGGCGGCCGGTCACCCTGCTGTTCAACGAAGGCGAGGAGCTCGGCCTGATCGGCGCCCGCGCCTTCCTCGAGCGCGATCCCGTCGCCGCCCGGGTCGACAGCCTGATTAACCTCGAGGCGCGCGGATCGACCGGCCCGGTCGTGATGTTCGAGACCAGCGTCCCCAACGCCTCGCCGGTGCGCGCGTTCGCCCGCGCCGTCGAGCGGCCGGTGGCCAATTCGCTCGCTACCGATGCCTACCGGCAATTGCCCAACTACACCGACGTCAACAGCTTCGCGGAGCGCGGCTGGCTGACCCTCAACTTCGGCTTCATCGGCAACGAGACTCGCTATCACAGCGCCGGCGACACGCTCGCCGCGCTGGACCGGCGATCGCTGCAGCACATGGGCGACCAGGTGCTGGCGCTGACCCGCGAGCTTAGTGCAGGCGTGGGCGCAGCCGAAGGCTCTTTGCTCTACATGGACGTCGCCGGCCGCGGCCTCGTCGTTCTGCCGATGGCGCTCGGAATGTTGATATTGGTGCTTCTTGTCGCGCTGTTCGGCTGGCTGAGCTTCGCGCGGCAGTCGATTTGGCGCGGGACCGCGACAATGGTTGGCGGCCTGCTGCTCGCCACCGCCGTCAGCTGGCTTGCCATAACCCTGCTGGGGATGGTTCGCGGCGGCATGTTCTGGCGCGGCTATCCGGTCTGGACGCTGGTTGCGGTTCACGCTTCGGCGCTGGCCGCGGCGCTGGCGATGCTCTCCACCCTTGGCCGCAGGCTCGATGCCGGGCAATTGCGCGCCGCCTTCTGGTTCACTTTCTTGGCGATCGGCGGCGCGGTCGCGCTGATCGCGCCGGGCGGAATCATCTATTTCCTCTTCCCGCCGCTGATCATGGCGGTCGGCGCGCTTGTCGGACGATGGCTGCCCCGGATTGAAGCGATCGCCGCGATCCTCGCCGGCCTCGCTTTATATCTGACATTCGGCGCGATGCTCGGCCTGCTTGAGGAGATGCTGAGCAACGGACCTTTATGGCTGTTCGCGCCGCTCGGCCTGCTGGTCATGCTGCCGTTCCTGATCGAGGCCAAGCCGCTGATCGACAGCGCGCGCCGGCCGCTGGCGATCGGTCTCGGGACGGTGCTGGCGCTGGCCGGCTGGGCGGGCGCAGCGGCAGCACCGGCCTATTCGGACGACCGCCGGCAGCGCCTGACGATCGAATATGGCCGCGACGCCGCCGAGGCCCGGAGCTTCTGGGCGATCGACAATGACGGCGCACCGCTGCCCGCCACCTTCGGCGACGGCTGGAGCCGGGCCGAAGTCTCGTACAGCGAGCGCAAGCGCTGGACTCGCGCCGCACCAGGCCTCGACCGCTTTGTCCCGCCTGCGCTCGAGCCGCTCGCCGCCGGCCCCGACCCCCGCGGTCGGCGGGTCAGCCTGCGGCTCCGCCCCAACGGCTCGCACAGCGTCGCCATCGTCGCTCCTGAGGATTCGCAGATTCTCGCCGCCGGGGTGCCCGGTTTCGTCCGGCCGATCGACGCCGACAAGGGCGACGGCGACTATGTCATCCGCTGCACCGGGCGAAGCTGCGACGGGATGAGGATCGACTTGGTGATCGGCGGAAACGCGCCGGTGACGGCCAAGCTGGTCGGCGTGCGGCCCGGCCTGCCACCGGAAGCGCAGCCGCTGCTCGACGCCCGCCCGGCGCTCGCGCGCCCGCAATATTCGACCGACGCGGTGATCACGGTCCGCAAAATACGGTTCTGATCTCGCCCCTGATCGGCCTCGCCTTCGTTCTGGCGTGGCTCGGCTACGCGACCTGGCATGTGTACAGGCGGCTGGTCGCCCGCAACGCTTTGCCCGGCAACGCCGGCGGCTAGGCGGAAGGCGTCAGCTTTCGGCCTTGGCGCTCTTGGTTTCGGTCTTGGCGCTCTTGGCTGCCGTCTTGGCGCTCTTGGCTTCGGTCTTGGTCTCGGCGCTTTTGGCTTCGGTCTCGGCGCCCTTGCCGGGCACGTCGCGGCGAACGTCGCGGCGCTCGGCGATGCGCGCCGACTTGCCGGTGCGGCCGCGCAGATAATAGAGCTTGGCCCGGCGGACCGCGCCGCGGCGGACCACGGCGATCGAATCGATCACCGGCGAATAGAGCGGGAAGACGCGCTCGACGCCCTCGCCGAAGCTGATCTTGCGGACGGTGAAGCTGGAGCCGACACCCTTGTTGGAGCGGGCGATGCACACGCCCTCGAAATTCTGCACCCGGGTTCGTTCGCCCTCGATCACCTTGACGCCGACGCGCAGCGTATCGCCAGGGCGGAAGTCGGGAACTGCGCGGGCCTCGGTGAGCGCGTCGATGGCTTCGCGCTCAAGCGTCTCGATGAGGTTCATTTCTTGTCGACCTTCGTATTGCGTCGCCGCGCGCCAGAGGGCGGTGCCTGCGATGCGCCCCCGTGGCGCTCGATCAGGTCCGGCCGCCATAGCCGTGTGTCCTCGGATGCGCGTTCGTGTCGCCACGCCGCTATCCTCGCATGATCCCCCGACCGCAGCACCTCGGGGATCGTGCGCCCTTCCCATGTTACAGGCCGGGTATAATGCGGATATTCCAGGAGCCCTTCGTCGAAGCTCTCCTCCTCTCCGCTGGAGGCCGCGCCCATTACCCCGGGCAGCAGGCGAACGCAAGCATCGAGCAGCACCATCGCGGCCAGTTCGCCGCCCGACAGCACATAGTCGCCGACGCTGACCGGCTCGAGCGGCCGGGCCTCGAAGATTCGCTCGTCGAACCCTTCGAAGCGGCCGCACAGCAGGATCGCGCCCGGACCGGCGGCAAGCTCGCGAACCCTCGCCTGGGTCAGCGGCTTGCCGCGAGGAGTCAGCGCCAGCATCGGCCGCGGTGTCAAATCCTTGGCAGCGACGCTGTCGAGCGCCGCGGCGAGCACGTCGGCGCGCAGCACCATCCCCGCCCCGCCTCCGGCCGGCGTGTCGTCGACGCTCCTGTGCTTGTCGGTAGCGAAATCGCGGATGTGGACGGTGTCCAGCGACCAGACGCCCTGCTCGAGCGCCCGCCCGGCAAGGCTAACGCCCAGCGGCCCGGGGAACATCTCGGGGTAAAGGGTCAGGACGGTCGCGGCGAAAGTCATGGCCGCCGCCTAGCACTGGAGACCGACGCGGGGAACTCGCGCCCGACGAGGGCGCTTGGGCGTAATGACCGACAAACCCCTCGACTGCCTGATCGTCGGCGGCGGGCCGGCCGGCCTGACCGCGGCGATCTACCTCGCCCGCTTCCACCTCGACATAATGCTGGTCGACGACGGCAAGGGCCGCGCGCGAAGCATCCCGTGCACCCACAATCACGCCGGCTTCCCCGACGGGATCAGCGGCAAGGAGCTGATCGCCCGGATGACCGCGCAGGCTCGGCGCTACGGCGCCGAAATCGTCTCCGGCTTCGTCACCCGGCTCGACAAGCTGGACGACGGCTTCACCGTCAATTTCGGTTCGGGGACGGTGGCGGCGAGAAGCGTGCTGCTGGCGACCGGGGTCAAGAACCGGCGGCCGCCGATGGACCAGGACCTTCACGACGAGGCGCTGGCCCGCGGCTTGATCCGCTATTGCCCGATCTGCGATGGCTATGAAGTCACCGACAAGAAGGTCGGCGTGATCGGCAGCGATTCCGAAGGCGTCGCCGAAGCGCTGTTCGTCCGAAGCTATACCGCCGACGTCACCCTGATCGCGCCCGACAAGGCGCTGGACCTAAGCGGCGAAGACCAGGCGAAGCTCAAGGCGGCCGAAATCAAATGCATCGATGGCCCCGCCCAGGCAGTGGCGGTTTCGGACAAATTCATCATTGTCGAGACCGCGCAGGGCACCTTCACCTTCGACTGCGTCTATCCCGCGCTTGGCTCCGATACCCACACCCAGCTTGCCGAGCAGGTCGGTGCCAAACTCAATGAGGAAGGCTGCCTGGGGGTCGACTCCCACCAGCGGACCAGCGTCGACGGGCTCTACGCGGCCGGCGACGTGGTCATCGGGCTCGACCAGATCAGCTATGCGATGGGGGGCGGAGGAGTCGCCGCGACAACGATCCGCAACGATCTGGCGGAGCAGCGGCCGATCCTGCGCTAAAATCCTCACCAGGAGTTCGTGGGGAGGATTTCAGGCGAGAAACTCCGGGTCGAGGACGATACGGCCATCGACCAGGTCGGATATCCCCGGCCGGAACGGAATCAGCGAGCGGCGGCCGCCGTCGACTTCCACCTCGAGCAGATCGCCGGCGCCGTAATTCTCCACCGCGATCACCGATCCGACCGGCCGCCCGGCGCCGTCGACGCAAGCCAGGCCGATCAGGTCGGCGTGATAATATTCCCCCTCTTTGAGCGGCGGCAGCGCCGAGCGGTCGACTTCGACCAGCTGGCCGCGAAGGCTTTCGGCCGCCGACCGGTCGGCGATACCGTCGAACCGGGCGACCGCGGCCTTGCCGCCGGCGCGCACGTCGAGCAGCCGTCGCTCGACGCCCCCGACCCACAGGCGGGGGTGAGCGGCGAGGCTCTCGACGCTGTCGGCGAACAGCTTGAGCCGGACTTCGCCCTTGACGCCATGCGCCCCGGCGACCGCGGCGAGGGTGACCTTATCAGGCACGAAGTTCCTCCCCACGTTTTCGTGGGGACGAAAGCAGAATCACTATGCCTTCGCCTTCTCGGCCTTCTTCGCCTTGTCGGCCTTTTTGGCGGCCTTCGGCTTATTGGCCTTGTCGTCCTTCTTGTCGGTTTTCTCGGGCTTTTCCTCGGCCTTCTCAGGCTTCTCGGCCTTGGCTTCCTCGACCGGAGCTACTTCGGCCGGAGCCTCCTCCACCTTGGCTTCCTCGGCCGGGACCTCTTCAGCCTTGGCTTCTTCGGCCGAAGCCTCCTCCACCTTGGCTTCCTCAGCCGGAGCCTCCTCCGCCTTGGCTTCCTCGGCCGGAGCCTCCTCCGCCTTGGCTTCCTCGGCCGGGGCCTCCTCCGCCTTGGCTTCCTCGGCCGGGGCCTCTACCGCCGCCTGAGCCTCGGCAGCCGCCTCTTCGGCTACGGCCTCCTCGGTGACCGGAGCCTCTTCCGCCGCAGCTTCCTCGGCCGGTGCCTCCGCTACCGGAGCCGCCGCAGCCGCGGCCAAGGCTTCGGCGGTTGCAACTTCCTTCGCGGCGCGCTGCTCGACGCGCTCCTTGGCCTTCTCGCCAGGCTCGCCCTTGTTCGGGTTGTTGCGGGCCGGGCGCTCCTTGATGCCGGCGGCGTCGAGAAATCGCAGCACGCGGTCCGACGGCTGCGCGCCGACCGACAGCCAGTGCGAAATGCGGTCGGCGTCGAGCTTCACCCGCTCGGGCGAATCCTTCGCCAGCAGCGGGTTGTAGGTGCCCAGCTTCTCGATGAAGCGGCCGTCGCGCGGGCGCCGGCTGTCGGCGACGACGATGTGGTAATAGGGCCGCTTCTTGGCGCCGCCACGGGCGAGACGAATTGCAAGTGCCATGGTCTGAAATATCCTTCTCTTGAAAAGCGTTGATTCTATTTCTTGGTGAACTTGTCGAAACCGGGCGGAAGGCTGAACGGCGCGCCGCCGAGCCCCGGCAATCCGCCGCCGCCGCCCATTCCCGGCGGCAGGGCGCCCGGAGCGCCGCCAAGCGCACCTTCCATCCCGCCCTTGCCGAACATCGCCGCGAGCTTGCCCAAGCCCCCCATTTTCTTCAGCCGCTTCATCATCGTCGCCATTTCCTGATGCATCTTCAGCAGCTTGTTGACCTCCTGAACGGTCGTGCCTGAGCCCTTGGCGATGCGGATCTTGCGCTTGGCGTTGATCACTTCGGGCTTCGCCCGTTCCTTGGCGGTCATCGACGACATCATCGCCTCGAGGTGGATCAGCGCCTTGCCGTCCTGCGCCTTGTCGACGGCGCCCTTCATGCCCTTGATGCCGGGCATCATCTGCGCCAACGCGCCGATCCCGCCCATCCGCTGCATCTGCTGAAGCTGGGCGCGCAAATCGTCGAGGTCGAACTTGCCCTTGACCAGCTTGGCGGCGAGCTTTTCCGCATCCTCGACCTTGATCGTCTCGGCCGCTCTCTCGACCAGGCTGACGACGTCGCCCATGCCCAGCACGCGGCCGGCGACCCGCTGCGGGTGAAAGGCCTCGAGCGCGTCGAGCCCCTCGCCGACGCCGGCAAACTTGATCGGCTTGCCGGTCACGGCGCGCATCGACAGCGCCGCGCCGCCGCGCGCATCGCCGTCCATCCGGGTCAAAATAACGCCGGTCAGCGCGACTTCGGAATCGAACCCCTTGGCGACATTGACCGCGTCCTGGCCGGTCAGAGAATCGACCACCAGCAGGGTCTCGGCCGGGCTCGACGCCTGTTCGACCGCCTTCATCTCGCCCATCAGCGCGTCGTCGACGTGCAGGCGGCCCGCCGTGTCGAGCAACAGCACGTCATAGCCCTGGAGCTTCGCCGCCTGAATCGCGCGGCGGGCGATGTCGACCGGCGGCTGGCCGGCGACGATCGGCAGCGTGTCGACATTGGCCTGGCGGCCGAGCACCGCAAGCTGTTCCTGCGCCGCCGGGCGGGCGACGTCGAGCGACGCCATCAGCACCCGCTTGCGCTCCTTTTCGGTGAGCCGCTTGGCGAGCTTGGCGGTGGTCGTGGTCTTGCCCGAGCCCTGCAGGCCGACCATCAGCACCACCGCCGGCGGGGCGATGTCGAGGCGCAGCTCGGTGGCTTCATGGCCGAGCATCTCGACCAGCGCGTCATGGACGATCTTGACGACCTGCTGCCCCGGAGTGACCGACCGCAGCACTTCCTGCCCGACCGCGCGCTCGGTCACCTGATCGACGAAGTCGCGGGCGACCGGCAGCGCGACATCGGCCTCGAGCAGTGCCACGCGCACCTCGCGCATCGCCGCGCGCACGTCGGACTCGGCGAGCGCGCCGCGCCCGCGAAGCCGCTCGAAAACGCTGCCGAGCCGGTCGCTCAGACTGTCAAACATTCAAACCTTTCCTCTCCTCCCCGCGAGTTCGCGGGGAGGAAAAAACAAAAATACGCCGGCGGGCGAAACCTCGCCGGCCAGCGTGCACCCGTGGGCGCCGATCATCGATGCGTGTCGAAAACGACGCTGCGGCGTCTAGCGCCAAGGGCGGCGAAGTTCAACCACTGGGTTTGCCGCCGGGGCGCCCGCCCGGCTTGCCGCGCGGGCCGCCGCCGGGACGCGGGCCGCGTCCCGGCCCCCGGCCGTTGCGCGGCGGATAGCCGCCGCGCGGGCCGCTCCGCTCGCCGGGCCGGTCGCGCCGCACCGGCTGTACGCGCGGCGGCGGCCCGTGCGTCGGCGACACCGAATAGCCCTCCTTGAGCAGCCGGGTGAGCGCCGAGCGGACGCTGGCCGCGATCGACGCCTGAAGCTCCTTGGGCAAGTCGCTGAAGGCGGTGTTGGCATGAACGCTCTGGATCTCGCGCAGCAGCGCGTTGGGCACGCCCTTCGACGCGGCCTTGAGCGCGGCGATCGCATCGACCACCGCGGCGTAGAGAATCGCCTCCATCACCTCGGTTGCGGCTTTCGGCATTTGGTCCTCGCTGTGCTGCGCTTGCCCGCAATGACGCTGCGCCGGTGGACAGTCAAACCGCCGCTGCCTAAGTGCGCCGACAATGGCTAAGCGGACCTTCCACAAGATGCACGGGCTCGGCAATGATTTCGCCATCTTCGATGCGCGCGAGGAGCCGCTGGCGATGTCCGAGGCGCTGGCTCGGGCGCTTAGCGATCGCCACACCGGCATCGGCTGCGATCAGCTGATCCTGCTCGAGCCGTCAGCCACCGCCGACCTCAAGATGCGCATCTGGAACCATGACGGGGTCGAGGTTGAGAGCTGCGGCAACGCCTCGCGCTGCGTCGTCGCGCTGACCGGTGCCAAATCGATCGAAACCGGCGGCGGCCTGGTCTGCGGCTCGCCCGGCGAAGACACCATCGAAGTGACGATCGGCGAGCCCCGCTTCAAGTGGGACGAAGTGCCCTTGTCCTATGCGATGGAGACCAATCCGGTGCCGATGGCCTGGGGCGAGCTTGAGCATCCGGTCGCGCTCAACGTCGGCAATCCGCACCTCGTCTTTTTCGTCGAGGATTTCGATGGCATCGAGCTCGACGAGCTCGGGCCGCGGATCGAGCACGACCCGATCTTTCCCGAACGAGTCAACGTCAACGTCGCCATGGTCGAGCCCGACGAAATCCGGCTTCGCACCTGGGAACGCGGCTCCGGCATCACCCGCGCCTGCGGCACCGGCGCCTGCGCGACGGCGGTGGCGGCGATCGTCACCAAGCGCGCGACATCACCGGTGACGGTGACGATGGCGGGCGGGTCGCTCAAGATCGGCTGGAAGCCCGGAGAGCCGATCAAAATGGTCGGCCCGGCGACCTATGTCTTTCGCGGCACCATCGATCTTAAGGACCAGTGATGGCGGCCGAGACCATCACCTTAGGCTGCCGGCTCAATTTCGCCGAGAGCGAGACCATGCGGCGCCTGGCGCCGGCGAACGGCAACTGGACGATCGTCAACAGCTGCGCGGTGACGGCGGAGGCGGTTCGCCACACCCGCCAGGCGATCCGCCGCGCCCGCCGCGACCGGCCCGACGCGCGCCTCCTCGTCACCGGCTGCGCCGCCCAGCTCGACCCCGCCGCCTTCGCGGCGATGCCCGAGGTCGACCGGGTGGTCGGCAATGCCGACAAGCTCAAAACATTCCAGATACCTCGTCATCCCGAAGCCCCGATCGTCGCCGCGGGTTTCCAGGACAAGGTGCGCAGCTTCGTCGCGGTTCAGACCGGCTGCGATCATCGCTGCACTTTCTGCACCATCTGGCGCGCCCGCGGCCCGAGCCGGTCGCTGCCGTTCGCCGCGATCCGCGACGCGGTTGCGCGGGAGCTGGACGGCGGCGCTCATGAGATCGTCCTCACCGGAGTCGACATCACCGACTATGACGGCGGCCTCGGGCGCCTGTGCCAGCGCCTGCTCGCCGCCGAACCGCGCCTCAAGCGGTTGCGGCTGTCGTCGCTCGACAGCATCGAGATCGACGCGGCCTTGTTCGAGCTGATCGCCGGCGACACGCGGCTGATGCCGCATTTCCATCTGTCGCTGCAGGCCGGCGACGACATGATCTTGAAGCGGATGAAGCGGCGCCACAGTCGCTCGGACGCGGTCCGCACCGTCGCGCGGATCAAGGCGGCGCGCGCCGACTCGACGATCGGCGCCGACCTCATCGCCGGCTTTCCCACCGAATCTGAAGAAATGGCACTGAACAGCCTGAAATTGCTGGAAGATTGCGATATCGTAGCGGCGCATATCTTCCCTTTTTCGCCGCGTCCCGAGACGCCGGCGGCGCGCATGCCGCAGCTCGATCGGGCGCTCGTCAAGGCGCGCGCGGCGCGGCTGCGCGAAGCGGCGGCGGCGCGGCGCGGCGCCTGGCTCGACAGCCTCGTCGGCACGACCCGGACCGTGCTGATCGAAAATAGCGCCAGGGGTCACAGCGACTGCTTCGCGCCGGTCGCGGTGGACGGTTCTCGCCGGGGCCAGCTGCTCGATGCCCGGATTATCGGCCGCAGCGGCGACTGGCTGACCGG
>CAYUWJ010000084.1:0-4896 GCA_964448315.1 uncultured Sphingomonas sp.
AACCGGGCCGACATAGAGCTGGCGCGGGCGGCCGATCTTCTGCTCGGGATCGCTGATCATCTCGTTCCACTGGGCAACCCAGCCGACCGTGCGGGCAAGCGCGAACAGCGCGGTGAACATTTCGGTCGGGAAGCCGATCGCATTGAGGATCACGCCCGAATAGAAGTCGACGTTCGGATAGAGCTTCTTCTCGATGAAATAGTCGTCCTTGAGGGCGACCTGCTCGAGCTCGCGGGCGGTGTCGAGCACGGCGTCGCTGATGCCCAGCTCGTCGAGCACCGCGGCCGCGGTCTGCTGCATCACCTTGGCCCGCGGGTCGTAATTCTTGTAGACCCGGTGGCCGAAGCCCATCAGCCGGAACGGATCGTTCTTGTCCTTGGCGCGGGCGATATATTCCGGGATGTTTTCCGGCCGACCGATCTCGCGAAGCATGTTGAGCGCCGCCTCGTTGGCGCCGCCGTGCGCCGGGCCCCACAGGCAGGCAATTCCGGCAGCGATGCAGGCGAACGGGTTGGCGCCCGACGAGCCCGCCAGCCGGACCGTCGAGGTCGAGGCATTTTGTTCATGGTCGGCGTGGAGGATGAAGATCCGCCGCATCGCATTTTCGATGATCGGGTTGACTTCGTAGGGCTCGGCCGGAACGCCGAACGTCATGCGCATGAAATTGCCGGTGTAGCTAAGGTCGTTCTGGGGATACATGAACGGCTGGCCGATCGAATATTTGAACGCCATCGCCGCAATCGTCGGCATTTTCGCGATCAGCCGGTGCGACGCGATCATCCGCTGCTTCGGGTCGGTGATGTCGGTGCTGTCATGGTAGAAGGCGCTGAGCGCGCCGACCACGCCGCACATGATGGCCATCGGGTGCGCGTCGCGCCGGAAGCCGCGGTAGAAGGTCATCAGCTGCTCGTGGAGCATGGTGTGGCGCGAGATGGTGTAGGTGAACAGGTCGAGTTCGTCCTGATTGGGCAGGTCGCCGTGAAGCAGCAGATAGGCGACCTCCATGAAGCTCGACTTCTCGGCAAGCTGGTCGATCGGGTAGCCGCGGTGGAGCAATACGCCCTTCTCGCCGTCGATGTAGGTGATCGCGCTCTGGCAGCTGGCGGTCGAGGTGAAGCCGGGATCGAAGGTGAACATGCCGGTGTCGCGGTACAGATTGCGGATGTCGACGGCCTCGGGACCGACCGAGCCCGGCAGGACCGGGAAATCATTTTTCCCCGCCGGCGTGTTCATCGAAACAATCTTGTCGGTCATGCCTTCGGCTCCAGTATCTGATCGGCAATGCGTGCGAGGCTCTCGCCCTGCCCGAGCAGGGCCAGCACGTCAAAAATCCCCGGTGAGGTCGTGCGTCCGGTCAGCGCCGCCCGCAGCGGCTGGGCGAGCTTGCCGAGCTTGACGCCCTTGCCGTCGGCGACCTCGCGCACCGCTTGCTCGACCGCCTCCGGGTTCCAGTCGGCAATGCGGCCGAGCGCGGCATGGGCGTCGCCGAGCAGCGCCCGAGCCTCGGGAGTCAGCAGTGCCGAGGCGGCCTGGTCGACTTCGAGCGGCCGGGCGGCGAACAGGAATCGCGCGCCGTCGGCGAGTTGGTCGAGATCGTGCGCCCGAGCCTTCAATTCGGGCATCGCCCGGACAAGCAGCGATTGTTGCCCCTCGTCGAGAGCGATGCCGAGCCGCGGCGCAACCAGATCCGCAAGCCGGCGGTCGCTGGCCTCGCGGATATAATGTCCGTTGAGATTTTCGAGCTTCTTGAGGTCGAAGCGCGACGGGCTCTTGCCGACATGGTCGAAGTCGAACCAGGCGATCGCCTGTTCGCGCGTGATGATCTCGTCGTCGCCATGACCCCAGCCGAGCCGCAGCAGATAGTTGAACAGGGCTTCGGGCAGGATTCCGAGCTGGTCGCGATAGGTGTCGACGCCGAGCGCGCCATGGCGTTTCGACAGCTTGGCGCCGTCGGGGCCGTGGATCAGTGGGACATGGGCATAAGTCGGCGCGGGCCAGTCCATCGCCTGGATGATCGCCAACTGCCGGAAGGCATTGTTGAGATGATCGTCGCCGCGGATGACATGGGTGATGCCCATGTCGCGATCGTCGACCACCACCGCCAGCATGTAGGTCGGGCTAGCGTCCGAGCGCAGCAGGACGAAATCGTCGAGCTCGGCATTGGCGACCGAAACCCGCCCCTGGACCAGGTCTTCGATCACCGTCTCGCCCTCGCGCGGGGCTTTCAGCCGGACGACGAACGGGGTGCCTTCCGGGCCCTCTCCGGGGCGGCAGTCGCGCCATTCGCTGTCGATCCGGAACGGCCGCCGCTCGGCCTGCGCCGCCTCGCGCCGGGAGCGAAGCTCGTCGGCGGTTAGATAACAGCGATAGGCGGCGCCGCGCTCCAGCAGCTGTTGCGCGATTTCGGCGTGGCGGCCCTCGAACTGCGACTGGAACCAGGGGGGATCGTCGCCGCCAAGCCCGAGCCAGTTCAAGCCGTCGAGGATCGCGTCGATCGCCTCGCCGGTCGAGCGTTCGCGGTCGGTGTCCTCGATCCGCAGCAGATAGGTGCCGCCATGGTGGCGCGCGAAAAGCCAGTTGAACAGCGCCGTGCGGGCGCCGCCGATATGCAGAAAGCCGGTCGGTGAGGGCGCGAAGCGCGTAACGACCGGCGATTCATTACTGCTTGCGCTCAACCGCGCTTTCCTCTTGTTGTGATCCGGTAATGCGATGGATGAGCGCCCCTAACATAGGGCAAGCGCCTCTTCCACAGCGGGCTCGGGGCTTTTGGAAGGTGCGCTTCGGCGCAGCACGGGAGGCGCTCGAGCGTTTTCTCGAGCTTGAGCGCGGCCAGCTTCCGCCCTGGGTGGTGGTCGGTTTCGGCGGCGGCATCGCCGCCTGGATTTTCCTGCCCGGGCCGGAACAATGGGCGGCGCTGATCTGCGTCGCGCTGGGCCTGTCGATCGCCGGCTTTCGCGCCGATGGCGGGCGCGCCGAAAGGGCCGTCGGCTGGCTCTGCCTGGCGATCGCGCTCGGCTGCGCGCACATCTGGCTCAGGTCCGAGATGGTGGCCGCGCCGCGACTCGAACGGCCGCGGGTGGCGACATTCGCAGCGACTATCGAATCGGTGGAGCCTCTGGCCGCCAAGGGCGATCTGCGGCTGGTGCTGGCGACCGACGACCCCAAGCTTCCGCCGCGAGTCCGGGTCTCGACCAAGGAGGAGGTCGCGCCGGCCGGGTTGGGCAATGGCGCGAAAGTCGAGCTTCGCGCCTGGCTGATGCCGCCGCCGCCGATGGCATTGCCGGGCGGCTATGATTTCGCCCGCGACGCCTGGTTCAAGGGGCTCGGCGCGGTCGGCCGGGCGCTTGGGCCGATCGAGGTGACCGAGCCCATCGCCGAGCACGGGCTGGATTCGGTACGCGACCGTCTCGGTCGGCATGTCCGTGCCCGGCTGCCCGGTCCCAGCGGCACGATCGCCACCGCGCTCGCGACCGGCGGCAAGCACGCGGTCAGCGAGGAAGACGCCGACGCCATGCGCCGCAGCGGCCTTGCCCATCTCCTGGCCGTCAGCGGCTTGCATATCGCCGCGGTGGTCGGCGCGGTGATGCTTCTGACGATCAAGCTGCTGGCGCTGAGCGAGCGGGCGGCGCTGCGCTTCAACCTGGTGCTGGTAGCGGCCGGGTTCGGCGCGATTGCCGGCATCGGCTACACGCTGCTCACCGGAATGCAGGTCCCGACGGTGCGCAGCTGTATCGCCGCCTTGCTGGTGCTTGCCGGGCTTGCGCTCGGCCGGGACGCGATCAGCCTGCGGCTGATCGCTGTTGGTGCGCTGACGGTCCTGCTGCTCTGGCCGGAAACCCTTGCCGGGGCGAGCTTTCAGTTCAGCTTCGCAGCCGTCACGTCGATCGTGGCGCTGCATTCCACCGGGTGGGCCCGCCGCGCGTTTCAGCGCCGCGACGACGGTTTTCCAATGCGCGTCGGGCGGGCGCTGCTGGCGCTGCTTGCGACCGGGATAGCGGTCGAACTCGCGCTGACCCCGCTGGCGCTTTACCATTTCCACAAGGCCGGGCTGTACAGCGTCGCGGCGAATCTGATCGCGATCCCGCTGACGACCTTCGTCGTCATGCCGCTTCTCGGCGGGGCGCTGCTGCTCGACCTTGTCGGGCTCGGCGCACCGCTCTGGTATCTTACCGGACTCGCCATCGATGGGCTGCTCCTGCTTGCCCACACGGTCGGCTATTCCAAGGGAGCGGTGGCGATGCTGGCGTCGATGCCGCGCTGGGCGTTCGCGATGATGGTTTTCGGAATGCTATGGATTTGCCTGTGGAACAGCCGCGCAAGGCTGCTCGGCCTGGCGCCGTTCGCGCTCGGCGCAGCCGCTGCGGCGCTCGCCCCGACTCCCGACCTTCTGGTCACCCGCGACGGCACGCATCTCGCGGTGGTCACGGACGGCGGCACGCCGCTGCTGCTACGCGAGCGCAGCGGCGATTTCATCCGCCGGCTGATCAGCGAAGCCGCGGGCTATGACGACGATCCGCCGGCGCTGTCCTCGGCGCCGTCCACCCACTGCTCGCGCGATGCCTGCGTCGCTATCGTCGAAGGCGAGGGGCGCAACTGGCGATTGCTGGCGACCCGTTCGACCGTGCAGATCGACTGGGTGCCCTTGGTCCGGGCCTGCGCGCAAGCCGATATCGTCGTCTCCGACCGCTGGCTCCCGAGAGGATGCACGCCGAAATGGCTGAAACTCGACCGCAAGACCCTCGAGCGGACCGGCGGAGTGGCGATCTACCTCGACGCCGAGCCGCGGGTGGCGACGGTTGCCGAGCGGATCGGCCGTCACCCGTGGGCAATCCGGCAGGATCGTAGTACCGCGCGTCAACCTCAACTGGGAGATAAATGATGCCGCAGTTCGTGATC
>CAYUWJ010000085.1:0-7229 GCA_964448315.1 uncultured Sphingomonas sp.
GACCGGCCAGGAGGTCGAGCTGGCCAAGTCCAACATCCTGCTGATCGGCCCGACCGGCTGCGGCAAGACCCTGCTCGCGCAGACGCTGGCGCGGATCCTCGACGTGCCCTTCACCATGGCCGACGCGACCACCCTGACCGAAGCCGGCTATGTCGGTGAGGATGTCGAGAACATCATTCTCAAGCTGCTCCAGGCGTCCGATTATAATGTCGAGAAGGCGCAGCGCGGGATCGTCTATATCGACGAAATCGACAAGATCAGCCGCAAGTCGGACAACCCTTCTATCACCCGCGACGTGTCGGGCGAGGGCGTCCAGCAGGCGCTGCTGAAGCTGATGGAGGGCACCACCGCGAGCGTCCCGCCGCAGGGCGGCCGCAAGCATCCGCAGCAGGAATTCCTGCAGGTCGACACGACAAACATATTGTTCGTCTGCGGCGGCGCCTTCGCCGGGCTGGAGAAGATCATCTCCGACCGATTGCAGGGCAAGTCGATCGGCTTCGGCGCCTTCGTCGCCGCGCCCGAGGATCGCAAGACCGGCGAAGTGCTCAAGAACTGCGAGCCCGAGGATCTGCTGAAGTTCGGCCTGATCCCCGAGTTCATCGGCCGTCTGCCGGTGATCGCCACCCTCGAGGACCTCGACGAGACGGCCCTGGTCAAGATATTGGTCGAGCCGAAGAACGCGCTGGTCAAGCAATATGCCAAGCTGTTCGACATGGAAGACGTCGAGCTCGCGTTCAGCGAGGATGCGCTGCATTCGGTCGCCAAGAAGGCGATCGAACGCAAGACCGGCGCCCGCGGGCTACGCTCGATTCTCGAAGGCATTTTGCTCGACACCATGTTCGATCTGCCGTCGATGGACGGAGTCGACGAGGTCCATGTCGACAAGGACGTGGTCGAAGGCCGCAAGGAGCCGGTGCGCGTCTACACCAAGAAGGACAAGGCGGGCGACGCTGCGTGAAGCCGGTGCTGCGCCTGATCGCAACCGCCGCGGCAGCGATGCTCGCGGCGCCGGCGCTGGCCCAGCAGCCGCCGTCCGCGCCTTTCCGGCATCAGGATAGCCTGCAACCGACGGCCGACGGCGCCCAGCTCCATCGTACGTCGGGCTTCGTCTTCCCCGAGTCCCTCGGCACGCTCAAGGCGACCGGCCTGCGCGCCTTCGCCGACGACGACATAATGATCCGCTACGGCAACGCCGCTCTCCCCAGCAGCTGGGGCTGGGTCGATCTGTTCATCTACCGGTCGAGCGCGAGCCTCGACGATGAAGCCGGCGAAGTGGCGAGAGTCATCGCCGACAATTATGCCGCCACGCCGCTCCAGCCCGAAGCTTTTCTGCCGGCGAGTGCCGCCGATGGCCGCTCCGGCTGGTATCGCGGCAGCATCGCGGGCCGGGCGATGACCACCGGCTATCTGCTGGTCCGGCGCGGGGACTGGCGGGTCAAGGCGCGGGCGACGTCCTACGATACCGCCGGGCCCGAGGCGGCGGAAAGGATTCGCCAGGCGGTCGCGGCCGCGCCGTGGGACTGGGTTCCCGCCGAACAGGCCGACGAGCGCGTCGTTGCCGCGCAGTGAAGTCGCAGCGCCGCTGGCGCAGGGACCGCTGTCCTTCCTGCACAACGCCTTGCTGGAGCCGCGGCGGCCGCTAGTCGCGATGGCGGCCGGCTGGCTGAGTGCGTTGCTGCCGAGCCTGGTGCTGGCGGCGCTCGTCGCGGCGCTACTCCCCGAGGCGCAACCGCCCCGGTTCGACGTCGACGGGCTGCTCGCGATCTTCCTGCTGGTGGTGTTCGCGCCGGTAGTGGAAACGCTGCTGATGGGGAGCGCGCTGCTGGTCTTGCTGCGGCTGGTGTCGCCGGGAGCGGCGGTGATCCTGAGCGCGCTCGGCTGGGGCCTCGTCCATTCGCTCGCGGTGCCGGCATGGGGGCTGGTGATCTGGTGGCCGTTCCTGATCTTTTCGACCCTGTTCGTCACCTGGCGCAGCCGCTCGCTCGCCGCCGCATTCGCGATGCCGGCCGCGGTTCACGCGCTGCACAATCTGCCGTCCGCGCTGCTGATTGCGACCGGCTACGTCGGTTGATTTGCCGAAGTCCCGCTCGCTTTGTTGCGTAGCAGCGGTGGCCTGCCCATATAGTCGGATATGACCCGCCAGCTCCCAATCCTGCCGCTCCGCGACATCGTCGTGTTTCCCCAGCGAATCGTTCCGCTGTTCGTCGGCCGTGAAAAATCGGTCGCCGCCCTCGAAGCCGCGATGGCCGACGACAAGGAATTGTTCCTGGTCGCCCAGCTCGATCCGGCCGAGGACGATCCGGACCGCGACGCGCTCTACGACCTTGGCGTCGTCGCCACCGCGATGCAGCTTCTGAAACTGCCCGACGGCACCGTCCGGGTGCTGGTCGAAGGCGTGCGCCGCGCGCGGCTAGTCGATCTCGTCGCCAAGGACGGCTATCTCGCCGCCGAGATCGAGGAGGTCGAGGAGCAGGCCGCCGACGGGCCGGAAGCGCAGGCGCTGATGCGCTCGGTGGTCGAGCAGTTCGACACCTATGCCAAGCTCAACAAGCGGCTGCCGCCCGAGACCGGAATCCAGCTCGGCGAAATCGAGGATGCATCGGTTTTGGCCGATGCGGTCGCCTCCAACCTGTCGATCAAGGTGTCCGACAAGCAGGCGCTGCTCGGCGAGCTCAATCCCGCGCGGCGGATGGAAATGGTGTTCGCCTTCATGGAGGGCGAGCTTGGCGTGCTTCAGGTCGAAAAGAAGATCCGCAGCCGCGTCAAGCGGCAGATGGAAAAGACCCAGCGCGAATATTATCTCAACGAGCAACTGAAGGCGATCCAGCGGGAGCTTGGCAACGAAAGCGAGGAGGGCGGCGACGAGCTCGCCGAGCTCGGCCAGAAGATCCGCAAGACTCGCCTGTCGAAGGAAGCCCGGGTTCGCGCCAATGCCGAGCTCAAGAAGCTGAAGGCGATGGCGCCGATGTCGGCCGAAGCGACGGTCGCGCGCAATTATCTCGACGTATTGCTCGGCCTTCCGTGGGGCAAGAAATCACGGTTGAAGAAGGACATCGCCGAAGCCCAGCGGGTGCTCGACGAGGACCATTACGCACTTGAGAAGGTCAAGGACCGGATCGTCGAATATCTCGCCGTTCAGGCGCGCACCAACAAGCTCAAGGGCCCGATCCTGTGCCTGGTCGGACCGCCCGGAGTCGGCAAGACCTCGCTCGGCCGCTCGATCGCCCGGGCGACCGGCCGCGAGTTCGCCCGGCAGTCGCTTGGCGGGGTTCGCGACGAAGCCGAAATCCGCGGCCACCGCCGCACCTATATCGGCTCGCTGCCCGGCAAGATCATCACCAACCTCAAGAAGGCGGGCACGTCCAACCCGCTGTTCCTGCTCGACGAGATCGACAAGCTCGGCACCGATTTCCGCGGCGATCCGGCGTCGGCGCTGCTGGAAGTGCTCGACCCCGAGCAGAACAGCCGCTTCCAGGACCATTATCTGGAACTGGATTATGATCTGTCGGACGTGATGTTCGTCACCACCGCCAACTCGCTCGACATGCCGCAGCCGCTGCTCGACCGGATGGAGATCATCCGGCTCGAGGGCTACACCGAGGACGAGAAGGTCGAAATCGCCAAGCGCCATTTGATCCCCAAGCAGATGGACGCGCACGGGCTGAAGCCGGACGAGATGCTCTATACCGACGATGGGCTTCGGGCGATGATCCGCCACTACACTCGCGAAGCCGGAGTCCGGACTCTTGAGCGGGAGCTGGCGAAAATCGCTCGCAAGTCGCTGCGCCAAATCCTCGAGGGCAAGCTGTCGACGGTCGCGCTGACCGAGGACAATGTCGGCGAGTATCTCGGCGTGCGTAAATATCGCTACGGCATGGGCGAGGAAGAGGACCAGATCGGCGCCGTCACCGGTCTCGCCTGGACCGAGGTCGGCGGCGAGCTTTTGACGATCGAGGCGGTGACGGTGACCGGCAAGGGCCACATCAGGACCACCGGCAAGCTCGGCGAGGTGATGCAGGAGTCGATCCAGGCGGCGATGAGCTTCGTCAAGGCGCGCGCCCCGAGCTATGGCGTCAAGCCGTCGATCTTCGCCCGCAAGGACATCCACGTCCATTTGCCCGAAGGGGCGGTGCCGAAGGACGGCCCGTCGGCCGGAATCGGCATGGTCATCGCGATGATCTCGACG
Organism: uncultured Sphingomonas sp.; assembly: GCA_964448315.1. Classification (GTDB taxonomy): domain Bacteria; phylum Pseudomonadota; class Alphaproteobacteria; order Sphingomonadales; family Sphingomonadaceae; genus Sphingomicrobium. The sequence goes on from CAYUWJ010000085.1 coordinate 4,187, forward strand.
CTGACCGGAATATCGGTGCGACGCGATGTCGCGATGACCGGCGAGGTGACCTTGCGCGGGCGGGTGCTGCCGATCGGCGGGTTGAAGGAAAAGCTGCTCGCGGCGCTCCGCGGCGGCATACGCACGGTGCTGATCCCGGCCGAGAATGAAAAGGATCTGGCCGAAATTCCCGAGTCGGTGAAGAGGCAGCTGGAAATCGTCCCGGTCAGTCACGTCGACGAAGTGCTGGCGCGGGCGATGACCGGGCCGATGCATCCGATCGAATGGACCGACGCTGACGAACATGCGGTCGAACCCCCGGCCGCCGGGCACGGTCCCGATTCGGAACCGGTTGTTCGCCACTAGGCTTTGACTTCGGGCGCGACTCTGGCCTTAAATGACCAACCCGCGTTCCGAGTCCACGCGCGGGTGCCGGGGAGCAGCGAGCCTATGAACAAGCAGGAATTGATCGGCCAGGTCTCCGACCGCGCCGGATTGAGCCGGAACGACGCCGCCCGCGCCGTCGAAACCATGCTCGAAGTCATCACCTCCGCGCTGAAGCGCGGCGACGAAGTCCGGCTGGTCGGATTCGGCAATTTCTCCGTTACCCGCAGAAAGGCGTCCACCGGCCGCAACCCGCGGACCGGCGAGCCGATGCAGATCAAGCCGAGCACGCAGCCCAAATTCCGTCCCGGCAAGGTGCTCAAGGACGCCGTGCAGTAATTCTCCCCGGCCTCAGGCGGGAGAGGGGTTTTCAGTCGCTGGACAGCCCAGCAGACTGACTATATTCGCCCCGCTCGGCGAGGGCGTGGGCGCGTAGCTCAGTGGTAGAGCACTGTGTTCACACCGCAGGGGTCGCAAGTTCAATCCTTGCCGCGCCCACCATGCCCCGCTACCCGCCTCGACAGGCCCATGACGAGTTCACCCGATCGCGCCGACGCGGTGCGGCCCCCATTCGACCTGCTTGACGGAGCGAGCCTGTTTCTCGACTTCGACGGAACGCTGGTCGATCTCGCTCCCAGCCCCGATGCAGTCGAAGTCAGTCGCCACCTTCGCGACCTGCTCGAAAGACTTCGCATTCGCCTCGATGGCAGGATTGCCATATTGAGCGGCCGATCGGCGCTGCAGCTGGAAAAGATGCTCGAGCCGGTGGCGCTGGCGATCGGCGGCCATCACGGCCTCGAGACCCGAAGCGGCGGTGAAGAGACCAAGTCGATCGAGCGGCCGCCGGTACTGGACGAGCTGCTTGAAGAGCTCCGCCACCTCGAGCGGCACTTTCCCGGCGTCCTGGTGGAAAACAAACCGCTCGGCCTCGCGCTTCATTTTCGCCAGGCGCCGGAGGCGGAACAGGCGTGTCGCGACGCGGCCGTCAGCGCGGCGCAAAGCTCGGGCCTCGAACTGCAGCCGGGCAAGATGGTTTTCGAACTGAAGCCGGTCGGAGCGAACAAGGGCAAGGCGTTGCGGGAATTGATGATGGATCCGCCTTTCGCGGGCACGCGCCCGGTTTTCCTTGGCGACGATTTGACCGACGAGCCGGCGTTCAAGGCGGCGCAAGCGCTTGGCGGCGCCGGCATCCTGATCGGCGATCGGCGGACGACCGGCGCAAGGTTCAGACTGGGCACCGTCGCCGAGGCGCTGGACTGGCTCGAGCAGGCGTGCGGGCGGCCCGGATGAGCTCGCTCGACCTGTGGCCGATCGGCAATTGCCAGGTGAGCGCGCTGGTCGATCGCAGCGCGCGCTTCGTCTGGGGCTGCCTGCCGAGGGTCGACGGCGACCCTGTGTTTTCGAGCCTGCTGGCGAATGGGCAGCCGGGCGAGGAACAGGCAGGCTATTGGGCGATCGAACTCGACGGCTGCACCGAGGTCCGGCAGGAGTATATGCGCAACACGGCCGTGCTTCGAACGGTCCAGACGGACGAGGCCGGCAACGCCGTTGAGATCATCGATTTCTGCCCGAGGTTCCGGCGATCGGGACGGACCTATCGCCCGGTCGCCTTCGTCCGCATCGTCCGGCCGCTGCACGGCAGCCCGGGGATTCGCTTCGCGCTGCGGCCGACCCAGGATTGGGGCACGCCTTCGCCGCCCTTGCCCGGCGGCTCCAACCATCTTCGCTTCCAGCTTTCGGCGCTGCCGATGCGGCTGACGACAAATGCTCCGATCAGCCTGCTTCGGGAGGAAAGGCCGTTTCGGGTCGAGCAGCCGCTGCATTTCTTCCTCGGCCCCGACGAGAGCTTTGCGGGCGATGTCGGCCAGACTCTCGAGGACATGCTCGACAAGACGGTTTCGGAATGGCGGGAATGGGTGCGGGGGCTGGCGATTCCGCTGGAATGGCAGAGCCCGGTGATCCGCGCCGCGATCGCCCTCAAGCTGTGCCAGCATGAGGAAACCGGCGCGATCGTCGCGGCGCTGACCACCTCGATCCCCGAGCATGACAAGTCCGAGCGCAACTGGGATTATCGCTACTGCTGGATTCGCGACGCCTATTACACCGTTCAGGCATTGAACCGGCTCGGCGCGCTCGACGTGCTGGAAGCCTATCTTGCCTATCTGCGCAATATCGTCGACGCGGCCAAAGGCGGCCACATCCAGCCACTGTACGGGGTCACCGGCGAGCCGCAGCTCGAGGAGCGCACCGAGCCCAAGCTGCCGGGCTATCGCGGCCTCGGCCCGGTACGGGTCGGCAACCAGGCCCATGGCCAGGTCCAGCACGACGCCTATGGCCAGATCGTCCTGTCCAACGTCCAGGCATTCTTCGACCAGCGATTGTTTCGCATGTCGGGTGAAGAGGATTTCGAATCGCTCGAACGGGTCGGGGAGCGGGCGTGGGAGCTGCACGACCAGCCCGACTCCGGGCTGTGGGAGCTTCGCACCCGGCAGGCGGTGCACACTTACTCGGCGGCGATGTGCTGGGCGGCCTGCGACCGGCTCGCCAACGCCGCCGAGGAACTGGGCCTGGTGAAACGGGCGCGACTTTGGGCGAAACGCGCAGGGACCATCCGTAAGCATATCGAGAAAGCCGCCTGGCGGCCCGACGCCAACCGGATGTCGGCGACGTTCGACGACGA
>CAYUWJ010000086.1:0-5749 GCA_964448315.1 uncultured Sphingomonas sp.
CACCACCTCCGGCCCGACCAATGTCTGGTTCGTCGGCGGCACCCCGGACATCGTCGCCGGCGTCTATATGGGCTACGACCAGCCGCGCAGCATGGGTGGTTATGCCCAGGGCGGGCGGATCGCGGCGCCGATCTTCAAGCAGTTCGCCCAGACCGCCTTCAAGGACATGCCCAAGGTGCCGTTCGTCGCACCGCCGGGCATCCGCATGGTGCGGATCGACCGGGCGACCGGGCGGCGGGCGTTCGGCACCTTCCCGACCCGCGAGGACCCGCGGTCGCCGGTGATCTGGGAAGCGTTTCAGCCGCAGACCGAGGCGCGCCGCGCATATCGCCGCAGCTCCGGGGTCTATACCGAGGAAGACTATCGGGAGCTGGTGGCGGCGCGGGCGAGGGAAAGCGAGGCAGATCGCCGGGCGCGGACCGAAGCCGCCGAAGATACCGCCGCGGCGGGCGTAGTGACGGTCGACGCCGGCGCCTTGCAAGGCCGGGACGAAGTCTATTAGGCGACGCAAAAGTCCGGCCGCGATCGCGAACCGGAAAATGGAGCGATTCGATGCGCGCTGAAGCGCAAGACCATGTCGACCAGATCGAGAGTGCGGTCGCGCTTCTGCGCGGCTTTCTCGACTGGGACCGCGCGTTGAAGCGCCTCGACGAGCTCAATGCGCTGGTCGAGGACCCGTCGCTGTGGGACGATCCCAAGCGGGCGCAGGACGTGATGCGCGAGCGCCGGCGGCTGGAGGAGGCGGTCACCGCGACGCGGGCGATCACGCGCGAGCTGGCCGACACGGTCGAGCTGATGGAGCTGGCCGAGGCGGAAGGGGACGACGCCCTGGTCAGCGATGCGGTACGAAGCCTCGGCGAGCTTGCCCGGCGCGCCGAGCGCGACAAGGTGGCGGCGTTGCTGGCCGGGGAAGCCGATGGCAACAACAGCTATATCGAGGTCAATGCCGGCGCCGGCGGCACCGAAAGCCAGGACTGGGCGGAACTGCTGCAGCGGATGTACACCCGCTGGGCCGAGCGACACGGCTGCAAGGTCGAGCTGGTCGCTTACCACGCCGGCGAACAGGCCGGGATCAAGTCGTCAACCCTGCTGGTCCGGGGCGAAAATGCCTATGGCAACCTCAAGACCGAGAGCGGAGTCCACCGGCTGGTGCGGATCAGCCCCTACGACAGCTCGGCCCGGCGCCACACCAGCTTCGCCAGCGTCTGGGTCTATCCCGAAGTCGACGACGACATCGATATCGAGATCAACGACGCCGAGCTTCGCATCGACACCTATCGCGCGTCGGGCGCCGGCGGGCAGCATATCAACACCACCGACAGCGCGGTCCGGATCACCCATCTCCCGACCGGAATTGTCGTCGCCTGCCAGAACGAGCGTTCGCAGCACAAGAATCGCGCGTCGGCGATGAAGCAGCTCAAAGCGCGGCTCTACGAGGCCGAGCTGCAGCGCCGCGAAGCCGAGACCAGCGCCCAGAACGCCGCCAAGAGCGACATCGGCTGGGGACACCAGATCCGCAGCTATGTGCTGCAGCCCTATCAGCTGGTGAAGGATCTGCGCACCGGGGTGACGTCGACCGCTCCGGGCGAGGTGCTCGACGGCGATCTCGACCGGTTCATGGCCGCCGCTCTGTCGCAGCGGGTGACCGGCGAGCGGGTCGAGGTCGAGGATGTCGATTAGGCGCCTGCTGGCGCCGATCCTCGCCGCCGCGGCGCTGGCCGCGTGCCGCGAGACGGCCGACGAGCCACGCTTTCCCGAGCCGCGCCGCGACATTGCGCCGATCGTCAGCGACGCCTTTTCGACCGAGGACGCGCGCGACCGGCTCGGCGAGGCCGAGCAAGTGATCGCGCTGGCCGGAGTCGAGCCGGGCATGTGGGTCGCGGACATCGGCGCCGGCGAGGGCTATTATACGGTGAGGCTGGCGAAGGCGGTCGGCCCCGAGGGGCGGGTGCTGGCCGAGGACATCGTCGCCGACACCTACGAGCGGCTGGCGCAGAGGGTGCAGCGCGAAGGGCTGGAGAATGTCGCGGTGCGGCTCGGCGAGGCCGACGATCCGGAGCTGCCGCCGCGCTCGTTCGACCGCATCTTCCTGGTGCATATGTATCATGAGGTCGCCTCGCCCTATGAATTCCTGTGGCATTTGCGCGGCGGCCTGAAGCCCGGCGGCGAAGTCATCGTCGTCGACGCCGAGCGGCCGATCCTTCGCCACGGCACGCCGCCCGGACTGCTCAAGTGCGAGTTCGAGGCGCTGGGGATGCGGCTCGACAGGATCGGGAAGCTGACCGGGGGCGAGGTCTATTTCGCCGCGTTCAAGGTGGCCGAGGAGCGGCCGGAGCCGGACGAAATCACGCCGTGCGAACGATAGCGCGGCGCGGAGATGCCGGGGGAACGGCTGGATTGCTACAGGAAGACGGTCCGCTTGAATGTCTGCAATGAGTGGAAAGCGGATACCTGCCTGACGCTAGGCGAACGCTATGGTCAGCCCAATTATTGCGCCTGTCTGTAGGGCAGCGATCACCAAAAGCAGCGTCGAAAACGGCTCCTTGTGCGTCTTGTGTCGAAACCAGCATCGCGCGAGTAGCGCACCAGGTGATCCTCCCATGAGCGCCAGTCCGAGCAGGTCAGCCTCCGGAATCCGTCTTTCTCTCGCAACTGCCCGCTGCTTGTCCTGCCAGAAGCGAAGGATCGTCCAACAGTTCACTGTCACAAGCGCGAGAGTAGCAAGGGCAATCAAGTTCCACATCATTTGGGTGATGCCAGACCACCCTTACGGATTCCTGAAAGCCGGATAGCGGAAAGCGGACATTGCTCTGCGATGCCAAAAGGGGCAGCATTGTGCCATGGACTTTCAATGCTGGTTCTGCGGGCAGGGCATCGAACGGACCGATGTAGGTGCGGTGATAATCACCATAGAAAATCTGTGGCGCTGGGAGGCAGAGTCGCAAAGCGATGATGATCCTGTGCAATCAGTCTACGCGCACTCCAAGTGCGCCAAGACCAAGCTCGAAGGCGCGACCATGGACTTCGAGCCCAGCATCTTCGGCGAGGAAGACAAAAAGCTACTGCAATGATGGATGTGAATGTCCGCAATGGGCGAATGCGGACATTGAGACGACGAATTTGGATCCACCCACATTGCGGAGCGGGGCCGACGCTCTGGCAAGGGAGCTCCCGCGCCTAGAGCAGCCCCATCCGCCGGAAGCTGCTGCATTCCTCTCCGGCGAAGACGAGGTGATCGACGATCGCGCAGTCGAGGGCTTCGGCCGCGACCACCAGCCGGCGGGTTGCGCGGCAGTCGGATACGCTCGGCCTGGCGTCGCCGCTGGGGTGGTTGTGGGCGAGAAATATGCCGGCGCTGCCGTGCAGCGCGGCGTCGGCGATGATCGCCCGGATCGGGAAGGCGGCGCCGCTCTCGTCGCCATCGTGGCGCGAGAGGTGCAGGCAGTTCGCCTTGGCATCGACATGGGCGACCCACAGGCTTTCCAACGCGGGTTCGGGGTTGGCCAGGCAGCCGGCGAAGAAGGTCCGGGCGGCGTCGAAGCCGTCGAGTTTCAGCGGGTGTTCGGCACGCTGATGGCGCATTGCAGGCGAATAGCGCTGGCCGGAGCGCGCCGACCAGCGGAACCGCGTCCGTAGTGGCGCAATATTCTGTCCGTTTCGGATGTTTACCGGCCATTGCCGGTTATGGGTCTGGACCCTAGGGTCGGCTGAACGATGCGCGACTATCTCGATCTCATGCAGCGCATCCTCGACGAGGGGGTGGAGCAGCAGGACCGGACCGGGACCGGGACGCGCTCGCTGTTCGGCGCCCAGATGCGGTTCGATCTCGCCGACGGCTTTCCGGTGCTGACCACCAAGAAGCTGCACCTGCGCTCGATCATCGTCGAATTGCTGTGGTTCCTGCGCGGCGACACCAACATCGCCTGGCTGAAGGAGCGCAAGGTCGCCATCTGGGACGAATGGGCCGACGAAAAGGGCGACCTGGGACCGGTCTATGGCAAGCAGTGGCGCGACTGGGAATCGGCCGACGGCAAGCATATCGACCAGATCCGCAATCTCATCGAGCTGATCAAGCGCGATCCCTTTTCGCGGCGGCAGATCGTCACCGCCTGGAACCCGGGCGAAATCCACCGCATGGCGCTGGCCCCGTGCCACTGCCTGTTCCAGACCCAGGTCGCGGCCGGCCGGCTCAACCTGCAGCTTTATCAGCGCAGCGCCGACTTCTTCCTTGGCGTGCCGTTCAACATCGCCAGCTATGCGCTTTTGACCCACATGCTGGCCCGCGAGTGCGGGCTGGAGCCGGGCGTGTTCGTGTGGACCGGCGGCGACGTCCATCTCTATTCGAACCATCTCGAGCAGACACGGCTGCAGCTCGTCCGCGAGCCGCGCGCGCTTCCGAAACTGGTTCTTGCGGACCGCGGCCAGGCAATCGACGGCTATCAGCCGGAGGATTTCGCCTTCGAAGGCTATGATCCGCATCCGCATATCCCGGCTCCGGTCGCGGTGTGAAAATCATGGCATTGCTGCAACAGCAGTGGAGCCGATTGGAACCTGCTTCGTTCCGTTCATCCAACAGACAGGAGTAAACACCATGTTGCAGAAGGTAATGACTGTGGTTTTGGTTAGCGGGTCGCTCGTTCTTGCCGCGTGCAACACCATTCGCGGCGCCGGCCAGGACGTTCAATCCGTCGCCAATTGCACCGAGGACATGATCAACCGCGGCGAGTGCTAAGCGCACACAAGCGGTAGACAGACCGCCGATCGAGGCGCCATGGTCATTTCGTGTGGACAACGAAGGAAATGACCATGGTTCGTAAATTGATCACCGCCCTCCTGATCGGCGGAGGACTGTCGGTCGCCGCCTGCAACACCGTGCGCGGCGCCGGCGAGGATCTCCAGTCGGCCGCCAATTGCACCGAAAATGCGATCAAACAGGGCCAGTGCTGACTCGATAACAGCACGGCTAACGATAAAGGCCCCGTCGGACGGAAATCCGGCGGGGCCTTTTCGTGTGTCCCCGCTCAAGGCGGGCAGAGTGCCGTCAGGTCTTTAGATAATCGCCGGCGTCGGCATCGCTGCCTTCTCCCGACGGAGTCACGTCGGCCAGCGGATCGCCTTCGACCGCCGCGTCCGGCCCTTGCGCCAGTTCGGCGGCATGCTCCTCCTCGGCGGTGTCGGGGAGAACCAACGATTCCTGCAGCTTGCGCTGGGCTGCCCGAAGCACGACGTCGCGGCTCGAGGCGGCGATCCGCATCCGGTTCATGCCGGCGCCGGTGCCGGCCGGGATCAGCCGGCCGACGATGACATTCTCCTTCAGGCCGATCAACGTGTCGACCTTGCCCTGGACCGACGCTTCGGTGAGCACCCGGGTGGTCTCCTGGAAGGAGGCCGCCGAGATGAAGCTTCGGGTCTGCAGGCTCGCCTTGGTGATGCCGAGCAGCACCGGCTTGCCTTCGGCCTTCTTCTTGTTCTTGCCGAGCGCGGCGTTGAGCTCGTCCATCTCCTCGCGATCGACCTGCTCGCCGGGCAGCAGCGTGGTGGCGCCGCTTTCGGTGATCTCGACCTTCTGCAGCATCTGGCGAACGATCACTTCGATATGCTTGTCGTTGATCTTGACGCCCTGCAGCCGATAGACTTCCTGGATCTCGCTGACGATATATTCGGCCAGCGCCTCGACCCCGAGCACTTCGAGAATGTCGTGCGGATCGGGTGAACCGCCGACAAGATTTTCGCCGCACTTCACATAATC
>CAYUWJ010000087.1:0-22230 GCA_964448315.1 uncultured Sphingomonas sp.
GCCGCCATGTTCGTGAATCTTCAATTCGACGCGCTCGCCGGCGAGGTTCTGGTCGCCGCGGCTCTTGCGCGCCTCGACCGCCTCGACCGCATTCTTGACGACATTGCTCAGCGCCTGGCCGAGCTGGCGGCGATCGCAGACAAGCGGGATATCGCCCTGCGGCGGGCTGAGCGCAAAGACGACGTCGGGGTGGGCGACTTCGTGAAGGAACAGCGCCTGGCGTGCGATGTCGTGGATATTTTCCTTGCGGAACAATGGCTTGGGCATGCGCGCGAAGTTCGAAAATTCGTCGACCATGCGGCGCAGGTCCCCGACCTGGCGGACGATAGTCCCGGTGAGTCGTTCGAACGTCTCGGCATCGGACGCAATCTCCTTGCCGAAACGCCGTTGCAAGCGCTCGGCGGCAAGATGAATCGGAGTCAGCGGGTTCTTGATTTCGTGGGCAATACGCTGGGCGATGTCCGACCAGGCGGCGCGCCGCTGATCGCTCAGCTGGTCGGTGATGTCGTCGAAGGTGAGCACCGCACCTTGCTGGTAGCGAACCCGTTTCACAGCCAGCATCCGTTGGCCAGATCCGGCCGCCACCAAAATATTCGCCTCGCGCTGGTCGCCGCTCATGAACTCGTCGAGTTCACTCGACAGATGCGACAGCTCGACACCTTCGAGTCTTTCCTCGCTTTCCTGGAGAAGCGCTTCCGCCGATCGGTTCATCAACAAAATCCGGTTGTCGGCGTCCATTGCGACGATTCCGGCGGTGACGCTGGACAATACCGCCTCGATGAACGCCCGCCGCGCCTCGAGCTGCGCGTTGGCGGATAGCACCGCACCGGTCTGCTCCTCGAGCCGTTCGGTCATCCGGTTGAAGGCGCTGGCCAGAGTGTGGATCTCGTCCTCGCTCTCGGGCTCCGGCACCCGCACCGAGAAGTCGCCTTCCTCGATTCGACCGGCAGCGGTGACCAGCTGCCCGACCGGCTGCACCAGCCGGTCGGCGAGCTTCAGCGCCGCGGCAATCGCGAGACCTACGATGAGCAGTGCGCCGGCGAACAACGCCCCGTTGAAGCGCAGCTGGTTGATCCACGATCTTTCGATCAGCGCCTGATAGTCGTCCAGCACGTCGTTCGCCCGATCGATCTGCTGGCGAAACTGGGGATCGAATACGCGCGCAGCGTAAAGATAGGTGTCCGGTCCATAATCGAGGCGGGTAAGGGCGCCGATCCGGTCCTCGGAATTGACCGACACAACCTCGCTGGTTTCGAGAGCGTCGATCGTTTCCTGGTTTATTTCCTGCTCAAGCGGACGGTCGTAGGGGTTGACCAGCGCCAGCGATCGAATTTCCCGGTCGGCGCCATAAGTGAAGATGATCGCCTCGGACAGGTTTCGGTTCAGCACCTGGTTGCGTCCGAACGCTTCGGGGAAGCGCGAATCGTCGATGGTGATGACCTGAAGATAGCCGGCCAGGTCCTCGCTCATGGTCGCGGTCTCGATTACGACCCGCTCGACTTCGTCCTGGTAGGCGCTTTGGGCGATGGCGGCGGCGTTCTCGAGCATTCCGCGCGCCCGGTCCGAAAACCAGAATTCGGCGCCGCTTTGGAAAAGCAGGGAAGCGAAGATCGCCACCAACACCGTCGGCACCGCCGCGATCACCGAGAACTGAGCGACGAGCCGAGTGTGCAATTGACCGCTGCCGATGCCTGTGCGGGATGCACGGGCGCGGGCGATCCGACGCGTGAACAGGACCATCAAAGCGATCGCCGGGATCAGATTCGCGACCAGCAACAGGGCGATGATCGGCGGCGACAGGAAGGATCCGGATTCGGTGGTTTGGTCGAGCAACCAGAAAGTAAATCCCGCGGTCGCAATCAGCAGGATCGCGGTTGCGACGAACGCGTAGCGCCACAGCCATCCGCTCACCTGATCGCGGAGGGAACTGCTCGTCGAAGCTTTCGAAGTCAGCACTGATTCGGCTGCCGGCGCGTCCATTAGCGCCCGCCTAGCACGGACGCGTTGCATGAAAAACACAGTCGTGCATGCGCCCGCCGGTTATTTCGGTCAGGCTGCGGCTCGCGAAAGCCAGGGCGAGTAGAATTGCTGCAACATGGCGACGACCACAGCCGGGTCGTCCTGACAATTGACCCGATTGCGAAGCTCGGCCGAGCCGGGCAGCCCCTTAGTGTACCAACCGATGTGCTTGCGGGCGAGATTGACCCCGGTCTGGCGGCCGTAGAGCGACAGCATGGCGTCATATTGCTCGAGCATCGCTTCCAGCTGCTGGTCGAGCGACGGATCGGGAAAGGCGCCGCGATTGCCCAATTCCGCCATCACCTGGCCGAGCAGCCACGGCTTGCCGTAGGCGCCGCGGCCGATCATCACGCCGTCGGCGCCGGATTGGGCAAGCGCTTCGCGGGCATCGGCGATCGAGCAGATGTCGCCGTTGACGATCACCGGCACCGAAACCGCCCGCTTCACATCGGCGATGAAGCTCCAGTCGGCGCTGCCCTTGTACAGCTGGCAGCGGGTGCGGCCGTGGACGGTGATCATGGCGACGCCGAGATCCTCGGCGATCCGCGCCAGCTCCGGCGCGTTGCGGCTCAAATCCTCCCAGCCGGTGCGCATCTTGAGCGTTACCGGCAGGTTCACCGCCTTGACGGTGGCGGCGATGATCGCGGCGGCCAATGGCAGGTCGCGCATCAGCGCCGAGCCGGCGTCGCCGTTGACCACCTTCTTCACCGGGCAGCCCATGTTGATGTCGATGATCGCGGCGCCGCGCTGCTCGTTGAGCTTCGCCGCCTCGGCCATCACTTGCGGTTCGCAGCCGGCGAGCTGCAGCGACACCGGTTCCTCCGAGGGATCCCACAAGGATTTCTGTAGCGACTGGCGGGTTTCGCGGATCATCGCCTGGCTGGCGATCATCTCGCTGACCGTCAGCCCGGCGCCGAAACGCTTGACGATCTTACGGAACGGCAGGTCGGTGACGCCGGTCATCGGCGCCAGGATGACCGGCGAGGCGATGCGGACGGGGCCGACCTCGATGGGTTTGACTAGGTTCATGGGAAGGCGCGCCTTTACAGGAGCGGCCAATGGCGGGCAAGGCGCGCGCCATGAGCATCACCGCCTTGATCATGGCCGCGGGTCACGGAGAGCGGCTCGGCGGCGGGTTGCCCAAGCAATATCGGGCGATTGGCGGCAAGGCGGTGCTGCGCCACGCGGCCGAGACGATGCTGCGCCACCCGCGGATCGACCGGGTGCAGGTGGTGATCGGCGATGGTCAGCAGGAACTTGCCCGAAGCTCGCTTGGTTCGCTCGATGTCGGCAACCTCGTTATAGGCGGCGAGCGGCGCGACGAGAGCGTCTGCAACGGACTGGCGGCGGTGAGCGGGCCGACGGTCCTGGTCCACGACGCCGCCCGCCCCTTCTGCCCGCCCGACGTGGTCGATCGGCTGCTCGACGCCCTGGCCGATCATGACGGCGCGGTGCCGGTACTCCCCATCGCTGACACGCTGGCGCGCGCCGACGCGCGGCTCGGCGAGCCGATTGACCGGGCCGGCGCGGTTCGGGTTCAGACGCCGCAGGCCTTCTCGACCGACGCGCTGGTCGAGGCCTATCGCGGCTGGAGCGGCGCGCCGCCGACTGACGAGGCCAGTGTCGCTCGCGCCGCCAGCCTGCGCGTCGCCGCGGTCGAGGGCGACGCGATGCTCGACAAGCTGACCACCGCCGCCGACTGGAACCGCGCCGAAATGCTGCTCGCCGCCCGAATGATCAGCCGGACCGGTATCGGCTTCGATGTGCACGCGTTCGGCGGCGACGGACCGGTCATGCTCGGCGGGTTGGCGATCCCCCACGCTCGCGGCCTTGCCGGCCACAGCGACGCCGATGTCGTCCTCCATGCGATCACCGACGCGCTGCTCGGCGCCGCCGGACTGGGCGACATCGGCGAGCATTTCCCGCCGTCCGAACGGCAATGGCAGGGCGCGGCGTCCGATATCTTCCTGGCCCAGGCGGCAAAGCTGGTCCGTGACCGCGGCGGGATTGTCGATCATGTCGACTGCATGGTGATATGCGAGGAACCCAGGGTCGGGCCGCATCGCTTGGCCATCAGAGCCAGGGTCGCGGCGATCCTGGAACTCGGCGAGGAGCAGGTGAGCGTCAAGGCGACGACCACCGATCGGCTCGGCTTCACCGGACGGCGCGAAGGCATCGCCGCCCAGGCCGCCGCAACCATCCGGATGGAGACGCGATCGTGATCGATACATTGCTGCCCGAAGAGCTGGTCGAGCGGGCGCGGCAAGTGGTCGAGGCCAACCGGGCCGCCGGCAAGCATATCGCGGTCGCGGAAAGCTGCACCGGCGGGCTTGTCAGCGCCGCCCTGACCGAGATTCCCGGAGCTTCGGATGTGTTTGAAGCAGGCTTCGTAACCTATTCGAACCAAGCGAAAATCAATCGCCTGCAAGTGGCCCAGGACGTCATTGAAACCTTCGGCGCGGTCAGCGTCGCGACCGCCTGGGCGATGGCACGCGGAGCGCTCGATCGGTCGGACGCCGATATCGCGGTGGCGATTACCGGAATCGCCGGTCCGGATGGCGGAACGCCGGCCAAGCCGGTCGGCATGGTGGTGTTTGCGCGCGCCGAGCGCGGCAAGGACCCGTCGGAGATCGTCGCCGACCAGAAGCTGTTCGATGCCGATGGTCGCGGCGGGGTGAGGCTTCAGGCGGCGCTCTGCGCGCTCGACCTGCTGATGCCGTAAAGCACCGCGGCGCGCTCCTCGAACGCGCCGGTCATGCGGCGCAGCGCCCGGTCGAACATCTGACCGGCAAGCGCCTCGAAAATCCGCGAACGGAAGGCAAAATCGACCGAGAAATGAAGGTCGGTGCCGCCGTCCGCCGCCGGCTCGAAGCGCCACTCATTCTTCAGATATTTGAGCGGACCTTCGATATAGTCGACGCAGATCCTGTCCGGCCGCTGCTTCTCCACACGCGAGGTAAAGCGTTCCTTGAAGGCGCTGAAGCCGACGACGAGGTCGGCGATGGTCTCGGTCGGGCTCGACGAGCGCACCCGCACCGCGACCACCCAGGGCAGGAATTCGTCGTAGCGGCCGACGTCGGCGACGAGGTCGAACAATTGCTCCGGCGTATAGGGCAGATGGCGCGACTCGGTGTGGCGGGGCATGACTCAGATCAAGTTTCGCCCGCCAGCGCCAGCTTCTCCGCCCGCGCCGCCTGCATCGCCTTGAAGTCGTCGCCGGCATGATAGCTGGAGCGGGTCAGCGGCGAGGCGGCGACCAGCAGGAAGCCCTTGGCCCGGGCGATCGCCGCATAAGCGTCGAACGCTTGGGGCGTGACGAACTCCTCGACCCGGGCGTGGCGCGGGGTCGGCTGCAGATATTGGCCCATGGTCAAAAAATCGATCCCGGCGACCCGCATGTCGTCCATGACCTGATGGACCTCGAGCCGTTGCTCGCCGAGCCCGACCATCAGCCCCGACTTGGTGAAGATGTGCGGCGCCTTGCGCTTGACGCTTTCGAGCAGGCGCAGCGAGGCATAATAGCGGGCGCCGGGGCGGATCGTCGGATAGAGACGCGGCACCGTCTCGAGGTTGTGGTTGAAGACGTCGGGGCCGGCGTCGACGATCGACTCGACCGCGGCTTCGCTCTTGTTGCGAAAATCGGGGGTGAGAATCTCGACGGTGGTGGCGGGCGTGCGCTTGCGCAGCGCTTCGATCACCTTGACGAACTGCGATGCGCCGCCGTCGGCGAGGTCGTCGCGGTCGACCGAGGTGACGACGATATGCTCGAGGCCAAGCTCGGCGGCGGCGGTGGCGACATGCTCGGGCTCAAGCGGATCGACGGCGCGCGGCATGCCCGTCTTGACGTTGCAGAAGGCACAAGCGCGGGTGCAGGTGTCGCCCAGGATCATCACCGTGGCATGCTTTTTGGTCCAGCACTCGCCGATGTTCGGGCAGGCCGCTTCCTCGCACACCGTGGCGAGGTTGAGCGAGCGCATCAGCCGGCGCGTTTCGGCATAGCCGGCGCTGGTCGGCGCCTTGACCCTGATCCAGTCGGGCTTGCGCTGCCGGGTGCGAAGGGCGGGCTCGGTCATTGCGGCCAGATAGCGATTGGCCGCGGCGCTTGCCACCCCTCCCCTTTGCCGGTTAGCCAGCCCGCGACCATGACTCGCTTCACCGACCTGATCGCAGGCTATCGCAAATTCCGCGAATCCGACTGGAAGCGGGAGTTGGCGCGCTGGTCCGATCTCGCCGAAGGCCAGAGCCCGAAGGTGATGGTGATCGCCTGCTCCGACAGCCGGGTCGATCCGGCCCAGATCTTCGACGCCAAGCCGGGCGAGATGTTCGTCGTCCGCAACGTCGCCAACCTTGCGCCGCCCTACGACACCAGCGGCGGGCTGCACGGCGTCTCGGCGGCATTGGAGTTCGCCGTTACCCAGCTCCAGGTAGAGGAGGTCATCGTCATGGGCCATGGCTCGTGCGGCGGCTGCGCGGCGGCCCTGACCGGCCAGTTCGACGGCGCTGCGCATGGCGACGGCCATTTCATCGCCGACTGGGTCGATCTGCTGGCCGGGGCGCGCGAGAGCGTTCGCAAGCGCCATCCGGCGATCGACCGCGCCGCCATGACCGAGATGGAGTATGAGGCGGTCAAGCTGAGCCTCGCCAATCTCAGGACCTTCCCGTGGATCGCCGAGCGCGAGGGCGCCGGGCGGTTGGCGCTGCACGGCTGCCATTTTTCGATTGCCGAAGGGCGGCTGCAGCTGCTCGATGAGGCGACGGGCGCATTCGCGCCGGCCTGACGGGGGGAGAGATCATGGAAACCGGCGTCATCATCTCGCTGGCAATCTATTTCGCGGCGATGCTGGCGATCGGCGTCTATGCGTGGCGCAAGTCGACCGCGGACATCGGCGGCTATCTGCTCGGCGGCCGCCAGCTTAGCGCTCCAGTGGCGGCGCTTTCGGCCGGCGCCTCGGACATGAGCGGCTGGCTGCTGCTCGGTCTTCCCGGCGCCGCCTTCGTCGCCGGGCTGAGCGCCGGCTGGATCGCGCTGGGACTGATGCTGGGCGCGCTCGCCAACTATATAATAGTCGCGCCGAGGCTTCGGGTTCACACCGAAAGAGCCGGCGATTCCATCACCATACCGGAGTATTTCGAGAAACGGTTCGAGGACCGCAGCCACGCGCTGCGAGTCGTTTCCGCGATCGTCATCGTCCTCTTTTTCACCCTTTATACCTCGTCCGGACTGGTTGCCGGCGGCAAGCTGTTCGAAACCGCGTTCGGCGCCGATTACGCATACGGGCTGTGGCTGACGGCGGGCGTGGTGCTGGCCTACACGCTGATCGGCGGCTTTCTCGCCGTCAGCCTGACCGACTTCGTCCAGGGCGTGATCATGTTCGTGGCGCTGATCCTGGTGCCGCTGGTCGCCTTTACCGAGCTCGGCGGCGGGGTCGCGGCCGAGGTCGCGCGGGCCAACCCCGACGCGCTCGACCTGGTCGCCGGAATGACGACACTCGGGATCATCTCGTCGCTGGCCTGGGGCCTGGGCTATTTCGGCCAGCCGCACATCATCGTCAGGTTCATGGCGGTGCGCTCGGTGCGCGACGTGCCGGCGATGCGCGCGATAGGCATGGGCTGGATGATCACCGCCCTCATCGGCTCGCTGGCCACCGGCTTTGTCGGACTCGCCTATGCGACCCGCAACGGGATCGAAGTCGCCGACCCCGAGACGATCTTCATCCTGCTGTCGCAGCTATTGTTCCACCCGCTGATCACCGGCTTCCTGCTGGCGGCGCTGCTCGCCGCGATCATGAGCACCATCTCGTCGCAGCTTTTGGTCTCCTCCTCGTCGCTGACCGAGGATTTCTACCGCATTTACCTGCGCCGCGAAGCGAGCCAGAAGGAGCTTGTCACGGTCGGGCGGGCATCGGTGCTGGCGGTGTCGCTGGTGGCGATCGCCCTCGCCTACGACCCGGACAGCAACATCCTCGGGCTGGTCGCCAATGCCTGGGCCGGGTTCGGCGCCGCCTTCGGCCCGATCGTCATCCTCAGCCTGACCTGGAAGCGGTTGACCCGCGACGGCGCGCTGGCCGGCATAGTGGTCGGCGCCGCGACCGTGCTGTTCTGGATTTACGCGCCGGTGCTTGCCGGCGGCAAGGCGTTGAGTTCGGCGCTTTACGAAATCGTGCCCGGCTTCCTGCTGTGCGGCCTTACCGCCGTGCTGGTCAGCCTCGCCCAGTCTCCGCCGTCGCCGACGGTGGTGCGGACGTTCGAGGAAAGCGAGGCGGAACGGATCCGACTCTCGCGGTCCGTCGCGCTCGATTGAAAATGCAAACGGGACGGAGGCGTGCCCCCGTCCCGTCCGCAATCGTCAGGCCGCTTTAGCAGCGGGTGTTGTAGTCGTAGATCGGTCGGCCCTGTGAATCGACATAATAGCAATAGCCGCGGGTATCGCGGTAATATTGCCGGCCCTTGACGACGGCACCGAGAACGCCGCCGAGAACCGCGCCGGCGACCGCGCCTTCGATCGTGCTGACGCCCGGAATGATGGCGCCGGCCACGGCACCGGCAACACCGCCGGCCGCTGCGCCGGTCGCGGCGCGACCTGCCTGGCCGCTGTTGTTGCTGCCGTAATAAGGGTCGTTATAGCCGTAAGGGTTGTTGGTTGCGCAGCCGGTGACTGCGATGCCGGCGGCAAGCGCGGCAGTAAGTGCAAAACGTTTCATGACTGATCCTTCCAGATGCTTCAGGCTCCACTCCCAATGCGGTTGAAGTGCGCGAAAGAGCGTTTCGTTCCCGCACCGACGCATTAAGAAACGACCAAATGAGAGGATTCGGATGACCGATCGCAACAGTGACACCGACGACAACATCGCGTTGCTGATCGACGCCGACAACGCCTCGCCGGAGCATCTCGACGATGTATTGCTGGTGCTCGGCGAACTCGGGACGATCAATATCCGCCGCGCCTATGGCAATTGGGCCAAGGCCAGCCTTCAGGGCTGGGGCAAGCTCAGCGGGCTGCATTCGATCGTGCCGATGCAGCAGTTCGACGTCGTCAAGGGCAAGAGCGCCACCGACATGCGGATGACGATCGATGCCATGGACCTGCTCTATCGCGGCCATGTCGACGGCTTCGGGATCATGTCGAGCGACAGCGACTTCCTGCCGCTGGCCCAGCGCATCCGCGAGGAGGGGTTGCCGGTCTATGGTTTCGGCACCGCCAAGACGCCGCTCAGCTTCAAACAGGCGTGCAATCGCTTTTTCGACGTTGCCGCGCTCGATCTCGGCCTCGGCGAGGGTGACGGCAACGCCATGGCCGACCAGCAGGTCATCGACAACGACCTGCTGCAGGTGCTCGGCGCCGCCTTCAAGGCTTCGAAGCGCGACGAGGACGGCTACGCCTCGCTGTCCGAAATGGGCCAGCGGGCCAAGGCCGTGTCCAGTTTCGCGGTGCGCAATTACGGCTTCACACGCCTGTCGGATCTGATCCGGGCGGTGCCCAATTTCGACGTCAAGACAGCCAAGGACGGCAAGCTCGTGGTCAGGCGCCTGCGCTGACGGAACCCAGCCTGCGGCGACCCGTTCGTTCGAGACACGGCAAGCAGGAGGTTTTAGCCATGCCGGCGGACAGCGATCGCGCGCAGGAACTGGAGAATTTGTTGTGGAGCGAGCTCGAAAGCTCGCCGTTCGTGATGCTCGGGCTCGACGATGCGCGGGACCGGCAGGCAAGGCCGATGACGGCCCATGTCGACGGCCGCCGGATGTGGTTTTTCGGCTCCAAATCGGACGATCTTGTCGGCCAGGTCCAGGCGCCAAGGGCGGCGAGCGCAAGTTTCGCCGCCAAGGGGCATGATTTCTTCGCCGCGATCACCGGCCGGCTGGTTCCGGAGACGGATCCGGCGGTCATCGACAGCCTGTGGAGCCCGGCGGTCGCCGCCTGGTACGAAAAGGGCCGCGACGACCCGGACATCGCGTTGGTCCGCTTCGATACCGATCGAGCCGACCTGTGGCATGCCCCCGCCGGTTCGCTGCTCAGGGCCGCCTATCACCGGCTGACCGGCGGCGACCCGGTGCGCGAAGTCGCCGAGGATCAACGTGCGGAAGTGACGCTGTGAGACGATCCGGACTGTTGTCCAGCCGACACAGTGAGGAAGTTTTGTGTTGAATCAGGAACATGTCGGGGGCTTCCCGGTTAAGTTCGGACACTCGCCACGGACAGGGCCAACCCACTTTCATGCTGAACCCGGCAAATGTTGAAACCTTCCTCGACACCGCGCTCGATGCGCTGGGGTCGGGAAACGGTTTCGAGGCGGTGCTCGATGTGCTGCCGGTGCCGATCTACATCACCGATAGCGAAGGCGCGGTGACCTACTGGAACCGCGCCTGCGTAAAGTTCGCCGGCCGCGAGCCGCAGCTCGGGCAGGACCGATGGTGCGTCACCTGGCGCCTCTATTCGGCCAGCGGCGATTTCATCCCCCACGACCAATGCCCGATGGCCGAGGCGATCGAGCGGAAGCAGCCGGTCCGCGGCAAGATCGCCATCGCCCTGCGGCCCGACGGCAGCCGGGCGGCGTTCCGCCCCTACCCCACTCCGCTGTTCGACGGCGACGGCAAGCTGACCGGAGCGGTCAATATGCTGGTCGACATCAGCGCCGAGCAGGCCGGCGCGCTCAGCCAGCAAGCCGACCGCTGCCGCCGCCTGTCGCGCGCCACCCACGACAAGGGCGCGGCCGACATGCTGGAGGCGATGGCGACCGGCTATGCCGACACGGCGGACGCGCTGCGGGGTTAGAACGGCGGCTGAGGCGCGTGCCCCTGCCTTCTCACGGACACACCCTACCGGGTCAATTTCTTGTAGCTCATCCGGTGCGGGCGGTCGGCTTCGGGGCCCATTCGCCGCCTTTTGTCCTCCTCATAGGCCTCGAAATTGCCTTCGAACCATTCGACATGGCTGTCGCCTTCGAAGGCGAGGATGTGCGTCGCCAGGCGGTCGAGGAAGAAGCGGTCGTGGCTGATGATCACAGCGCAGCCGGCGAAATTCTCCAGCGCTTCCTCGAGCGCGCGCAGCGTCTCGACGTCGAGATCGTTGGTCGGCTCGTCCAATAAAAGGACGTTGCCGCCTTCCTTGAGCATCTTGGCGAGGTGGACGCGGTTGCGCTCGCCGCCCGACAATTGCCCGACCTTCTTCTGCTGGTCGGGCCCCTTGAAGTTGAAAGCGCCGACATAGGCACGGGTCGGAAACTCGTGCTTGCCGAAGCGGAAGATGTCGAGCCCGTCGGAAATTTCCTCCCAGACATTATGCTTCGGGTTGAGCGCGTCGCGGCTCTGGTCGACATAGCCGAGGCGGACCGTCGGGCCGATCTTGATCTCGCCCGAATCGGGCTGCTCGGCGCCGGTGATCAGCCGGAACAAGGTGGTCTTGCCGGCGCCGTTGGGGCCGATCACGCCGACGATCCCGCCCGGCGGCAGCGAAAAGCTCAGATCCTCGAACAGCAATGTGTCGCCATAGGCCTTCGACACGCCGTCGATGTCGATGACGTTGCCGCCGAGCCGCTCGGGCATCTGGATCAGGATCTGCGCCTTGCCCGGAGTGCGGTTCTCCTGCGCCTGGACCAGCTCGTCGAAGGCGCGGATACGGGCCTTGGACTTGGCCTGGCGGGCCTTGGGCGAGCGGCGGATCCACTCCAGCTCGTCGTTGATCGCCTTCTGCTTACCGGCCTCTTCGCGCTCTTCCTGAGATAGTCTCTTTGCTTTCTTCTCTAAATAGCTGGAATAATTGGATTCATAGGTGTAATAGCGCCCGCGATCGAGCTCCAGCACCCAGTTGACGACATTGTCGAGGAAATAGCGGTCGTGGGTGACGAGGATGACGTTGCCGGGATAGTCGATGAGATGTTTTTCGAGCCACTGGACGCTTTCGGCGTCGAGATGGTTGGTCGGCTCGTC
Organism: uncultured Sphingomonas sp.; assembly: GCA_964448315.1. GTDB lineage: Bacteria > Pseudomonadota > Alphaproteobacteria > Sphingomonadales > Sphingomonadaceae > Sphingomicrobium. Next base: position 11,944 of record CAYUWJ010000087.1, read on the forward strand.
GAGCAGCAGGATTTCGGGCTTCTCGAGCAACAGCCGGGTCAGCGCGATGCGGCGCTTCTCGCCGCCCGACAGGTTGGTGACTTGGGCCTCGCCGGGCGGACACCGCAGTGCGTCCATCGCGATCTCGAGCTGATTGTCGAGCGTCCAGCCGTCGACCGCGTCGATCTTCTCCTGAAGCTCGCCCATCTCGGCCATCAGCGCGTCGAAATCGTCGCCGGGGTCGGCCATCTGCGCCGATATGGCGTTGAAGCGCTCCATCATGTCGGCGATGGGACGCACTCCGTCCATGACGTTCTCCTTGACGGTCTTCGACTCGTCGAGGTGCGGCTCCTGCTCGAGATAGCCGACGCGGATGCCCTCCCCCGGCCAGGCTTCGCCGACAAATTCACTGTCGCGGCCGGCCATGATCTTCATCAGCGTCGACTTGCCCGAGCCGTTGGGGCCGACGATGCCGATCTTGGCGTCGGAATAAAATTGCAGATGGATGTTGTTGAGGATCGGCTTGGGAGCGCCGGGGAAGGTCTTGGAGAGACCCTTCATCACAAAGCTGTACTGGGCGGCCATCGGGTCGCGACTTCCTTTGAACGTGCGGGATGTGGCGGCGCGTTTAGGGGATGAAGAAGGGGAATTCCACCCCGTGCACCGTACGGCGCCCGGTTCGTTCGTCCTGAGCGAAGTCGAAGGGCGTATGTTCAAGCGTTTGGGCATGGCGCCCTTCGACTGCGCCTCGTGCGGTGGCTTCGCTCTGGACGAACGATTGCTTCCGACCGAGAATTAATCCCTTCCCACCATCGCCTCGGCATTGGCGAAGCGGTAATCCTTGTACTGCTCGCGAAGCGTCAGCTTGGATAGCTTGCCGGTCGCGGTGTGGGGAAGTTCGTCGACGAACTCGATCGCGTCGGGCATCCACCAGCTGGCGCAATTGCGCGCCAGATGGTCGCGAATTTCGGCTTCGGATACCTGGCTCCCCTCCGAGCGGACGACCAGCAGCAACGGCCGTTCGTCCCATTTGGGATGGACGATGCCGATCGCCGCGGCCTCCGCCACTCCGGGGCAGCCGACCGCTGCATTCTCGAGCTCGATCGAGCTGATCCATTCACCTCCCGACTTGATGACGTCCTTCGAACGGTCGGTGATCTGCATCGTGCCGTCGGGATGAATGACGGCGACGTCACCGGTGTCGAACCATTGGTCGGCGTCGGTCGCATCCTCGTCGGCCTTGAAGTAGCGCTTGATCACCCAGGGCCCCCTCGCCTGCAGCCGGCCGGACGTCTCGCCGTCCCACGGCAGCTCCTTGCCCGCATCGTCGACGATGCGAAGCTCGACGCCGAACGGAGCAATGCCCTGGCGGGCGATCTGGTCGAGCTGCTCTTCGGGGCCGAGATCGTCCCATCCGGCTTGTCGTGCGCCGCAAGTGCCGATCGGCGACGTCTCGGTCATCCCCCAGGCGTGCCCGACCTGGATTCCGCGGTCCATGAACCATTTGATCATCGCGCGGGGAGCGGCCGAGCCGCCGATGGTCACATATTTGAGATCGCCAAGCTCCTCGCCGGTGCGCTCGATATGCTGGATCATCGTCAGCCAGATCGTCGGAACCCCCGCGGAGTGGGTGACCTTCTCCTCGCGAAAGAGTTTGCACATCCTCTCCGGGGTATAGTCCGCCGAAAGCACGAGCTTGCAGCCGACCATAGGCGCCGCCCAGGGCACGCCCCAGGCATTGGCATGGAACATCGGCACGATCGGCAACACCACCGCGCGCCTCGACAGGTTGAAGATGTCCGGCGATGCTTCGGCCAGCGTGTGGAGCATGGTCGAGCGATGCTCGTAGAGCACGCCCTTCGGGTGTCCGGTGGTGCCCGAGGTGTAGCACAGGCCGCAAGGATCGCGTTCGTCGCCCTCCACCCACTGATAGTCGCCGGTCTCGGCAGCAATCCACTGCGGAAACCCCTCCTCGCCCTCGGCAGGATCGAAGCAGATGTAATGCTCGATCGTCTTCCAGTTCGGCTTCATCTTTTCGACCAGCGGCGTGAAGGCCCGGTCGTAGAGGAGGACGCGGTCTTCGGCATGGTTGGCGATATAGGCGAGCTGATCGGCGAACAGGCGCGGGTTGATGGTGTGGAGAACGCCGCCCATGCCGATCGCGCCGTACCAGGCGGTGAGATGGCGCTCATGATTCATCGCCAAAGTGGCGACGCGGTCGCCGGGCGCGATCCCCAGCCGCTCGAGCGCCTGCGCCATGCGCCGCGCGTCGCCGGCGACTCCCGCCCAGTTCGTCCGGCTGATGCTGCCGTCGGCCCAGGCCGAGACGATCTCGCCGTCGCCGTGCTGGCGCTCGGCGTGGTCAACCAGCCGCATCACCCGCAGCGGCCAGTCCTGCATTGCCCCAAGCGCCACTTTTTCCTCCCTAGCCAGAGGGGTGCAGTGTGACGCCGCAAGCGGCGATCGACAAGCGGCGAGTCGCTGCGGTCAGAATGGCAGCTTCATTCCCGGCGGCAGCGGCAGGCCGCTGGTCATCTTCTGCATTTCGGCGCCGGCCGCCGCATCGGCCTTGGTTCGCGCATCGTTGAGCGCGGCGGCCACCAGATCCTCGAGCATCGACCGCTCGGACGGCTGCAGCAGGCTGTCGTCGATCGACACCGCCAGGATTCGGCCCTTTGCGGTCGCCCGAACTTTGACCAGGCCGCCGCCGGACGCGCCCTCGACCTCGATCTTTTCGAGGCTGTCCTGGGCTTTTTGCAGCTCGGCCTGGGCGTTCTGGGCCATCTGCATGATTTCTTCGAGACTTGGCATATTCAGGCGCCTTTCGTGGATGCAAAGGATTCGAGTGCCGCGTCGGGGAAAACTTCGAGCGCGGCCTTGACGGCGGGATCGGCCAGCACCTCGGCGCGCTTGCGTTCCTCGGCCATTTTCTCCTGGTCGTGGAGCGTCGGCTCGCTCGCCTCGTCGGAAAGCGCGACCTGCCATTGGGTTCCGGTGTGCTCCTTGAGGCTGCTGGCAAGCTGCCGCGGCCAATCGGGTCCGAGCGGCCGCTGCGGCTTAAGCGCCAATTCCGGCGGGGCAAAACGGACCAGGCCGACCTGGTCGTGAAGCTGAAGCGCCAGCTGGTGCTGACCCCGGGCTTCGAGCAGCTTGATCAGCGACGGAAAATCGGCCGGCAGTGCCGCCGCCGGCGCATCCGCTCGAGCGACCGGCGCTGCCGCACCGCCACCGCTCGCGTCGACCCCTTCCTGGGACAGGGTGGCGATCAGGCCGGCGGGGTCCGGCAGGTCGGCGGCGTGGATCAGCCGCAACAGCACCATCGCCGCGGCCTCATTGGGGTCGGGCGCCGACTGGACGTCGGCGAGCCCTTTGAGAAGCATTTGCCACAATCGGTGGAGGCGGCTCCAGGTCAGCGCCTGCGCCATCTCCTCGGCGCCCTCGCGCTGCTCGGCGGACAGGCTTTCGAAACTGGCGCCCGCCTTGGCGCGGGTCGCGGCGTGCAATTCCTCCATCAGGCCGCGGAGCAGGGTGGCCGGATCGATGCCCAGCGCCTGGGCTTCGTCGAGCTCGTCCAGGGTCTGCTGCGCCTCGCCGGCAAGCAGGCAATCGAGCATCCGGCGAATCCGGCCGCGGTCGGCAAGCCCCAGCATGTCGCGCACCTGGTCCGCCTCGACCCGCCCGGAGCCGTGAGCGATTGCCTGGTCGAGGATCGACAGCCCGTCGCGCGCCGAGCCCTCGGCCGCCCGGGCGATCATCGCCAGCGCTTCCTCGTCGATCGCCACCCCCTCGGCGGCAGCGACCTCGGCGAAATGCTTGGCCAATGTTTCCGACTTGATTCGCCGCAGGTCGAAGCGCTGGCAGCGCGACAGGACGGTGACCGGCACCTTGCCCACCTCGGTGGTTGCGAACAGGAATTTCACATGCTGAGGGGGTTCCTCAAGAGTCTTCAGCAACGCGTTGAAAGCGTTCTTGGAAAGCATGTGAACTTCATCGATGATGTAAATCTTGTAGCGCGCACTGACCGACGCGTAGCGGACTGCGTCGATGATCTCGCGAACGTCGTCGACGCCGGTGTGGCTGGCGGCGTCCATCTCGATAACGTCGATGTGCCGGCCCTCGGCAATCTCCCGGCAATGATTGCAGACGCCGCATGGCGCCATTGTCGGACCGCCCTTGCCGTCCGGCCCGACGCAGTTGAGCGCCTTGGCGATCAACCGCGCGGTCGAGGTCTTGCCGACCCCGCGCACTCCGGTCAGCAGGAAGGCATGGGCAATCCGGCCGCGCTCGATGGCGTTGGCCAGGGTCCGCACCATCGCGTCCTGGCCGATCAGCTCGGCAAAGGTCTGGGGGCGATATTTGCGGGCGAGCACCCGGTAGGCTGGGGCGGCATTGGGCTGCTCGGGCGTGTCGAGTCCGAGGCCGGGCGATTCGGGGTCGGTCATTGCCACCGGTTTAGGGCCATTCCCCTGTGCTAGTCATCCCCGCGCAGGCGGGGATCCCGCTAACTTTCTGGTCGGTGGAGGCAAAACCAGCGGGATTCCCGCGTTCGCGGGAATGACTGGGTGAAAGAATCGCTGGAGGTGGGAGCCGGAACGACCCGGGGCGAAATCGTTGTGGCTGCTTCCTTCCGGACCTGACCAGGTTGGCGAATGCTCCGTCCGCCCGACTCCCGAGGGCCATATGGGAAACTGACAGCTAAGACGCAAGAACTGTCAGGCCGTGACCTGCCGCAAACTTTGGAGTGCTTCACGAAATTCACGCAGTGCAGGACGAGACCCCGCAAATATCGGCTCCAGAGTCTCTAAATCGGACTGTGCCCACTCCTTCAGTTCCGTTGGAATCACGTCGGCAACTTCATCACATCCGCGGAGAAAATTGGCCAGCATGTCTCCAGGATAGTAGCCGCAGTCAGCTGCTGGATAGCGCTTGACGAACTCAAGCAATGGTTGAGCGAACCAATCGAGGATCATCTTCTGGCCGGCGAGGCAACAAACCTCGTGGCATGTAAGCTGCGCGTACGGTTTGGCCCAAGCAGTTTCCACACGCTCAACGAGGCTCGAACGGAAGCTGGAAGGTACGAGCTTCTTCCCGGAAGCATCTTCCAAGCTACCCCCGTGGAGCTTCGGCCGATTGACGAGGCCGAAGAACCTTCGCTCTGCGAAATCATATTCTGTTAGGTCGACCATCAGCTCCGCAGCCAATTCCTCGCCCCGGGCGGGATTCTGATCGTCAGCGTCCCCAGTTCCGCAGCGACTAGGATTTGGCAGGCGAGCCGCGACGTTCGCGTCGCGTGGGCCGCGAGGTCTAGCATGTCCTCTTCCTCCTCGCTCGCCGGCGGCAACTTATCGAAATCGCTTTTGTCGACGATCACATGGCAGGTCGAGCAGGCCATATTCCCTTCGCAGGCGCCTTCCAATGGCTGGCCATTGTCCTGCGCGACATGGAGCAGCAGCGCGCCGGCGTGCGCGTCGATCTCGCGGTCGAGGCTGCCGTCGGGCTTGAGAAACCGCACCAGGGTCATGCGGCGAAGCTCTGCTGGGCGCGGGCGGCGGAGTCGATCCGGCTGAGCGCGTCGACCAGCTCCGCTTCGCTTGTGTAGCGGCCGAAGCCGAGCCGGATCGACGCGCGCGCCGCGCGGTCGTCGAGGCCGATCGCGCGCAGCACATGGCTGGGCCGGCCCGAGCCGCTGGCGCAGGCCGAGCCGAGCGAAAAAGCGATATCGCGCAGGTCGGCGATCAGCCGCGACGCGTCGAGGCCGTCGCGGCGCAGGTTGAGGTTGCCATGGTAGCGATGCTCGCTGTCGCCGTTGACGGTCCAGCCCGGGCCCAGCGCCTGCAGCGCCGAGCGCCACAGCGCCTCGACATGCCTTGCGTCCGCGTCGCGGCGGGCGTCGGCAAGCCGCGCCGCGGCGCCGAAGCCGGCACATAGCGCCGGCGACAGGGTGCCCGAGCGCAGTCCCCGCTCCTGCCCGCCGCCGTGGATCAGCGGCACCGGCTCGGCGCCTTCTCGCATCCACAGCGCGCCGATGCCCTTCGGCCCGTGGACCTTGTGCGCCGACACCGCGACCAAGTCCGGCCCGGCCGGCACTGCCACCCGTCCGAGCGCCTGGACGGCGTCGCACAGCATCAGCGCGCCGGCGCCATGGGCCAGTTGGGCGATGGCGGCGACCGGCTGGATGGTGCCGATCTCATTGTTGACCAGAATCGCCGAGATCATCAGCGCGCGTTCGTCAAGCACCTCCTCGAGCGTGGCAAGGTCGAGCAGCCCGTCCGGCCCGACCGCAAGCCGGACAATCTCGAATCCACGTTCCTCGAGCCAGTCGCAGCTGTCGAGCACCGCCGCATGTTCGGTCGCCAGCGCAAGGATGCGGTTGCGCTTGCCGGCCTGCTCGGCACTGCCTTTCAGCGCCCAGTTGATCGCCTCGGAGGCGCTGCCGGTGAAGGCCAGCGAGCCGCCCTCGAGCCCGATCGCGCTTTCGACCTGGCCGCGCGCGACTTCGATCGCCGCCGCGGCCTCGCGGCCCCAGCGCGACGGGGAATGGGGGTTGGCGAATTTCTCGCCGATCCAGGGCTGCATCGCCTCCGCCGCTTCCGGCGCGAGCGGCGTCGTCGCTTGGTAATCGAGGTAGATCATGCCGCCCGCGCCCCGGCGCGGTCGCTCACCGCGCGCCATTCGGCGAGGAATCGGTCGATATCGGCGTCGCTGCTGTCGGGGCCGAAGCTCACCCGGATGACCGATCCGGCAATTTCGGGGGGGACGCCCAATGCCGCGAGCACGCGGCTCGGCTTCATGCTGCCCGACGAGCAGGCGCTTCCCGCCGACACGGCAATGCCGGCAAGGTCGAACTGGATGAGTTGGCTGGCGCTGGTCACTCCGGGCATCGCGTAGCAGCCGATCGCCGGGCTCCGTTCGGTGCCGTCACCGATCACTATTCCGTCATGTTTTACAATCGCTTGCTCAAGCTTACTGCGAAGCTCTGCGAGGCGCGGCATCGCCTCGGCGAAGGCGCGCGAGCCAAGCGCGGCGGCGAGGCCGGCGGCGGCGGGCAGATTCTCGGTGCCGCGCCGGTATCCCCTCTCCTGCCCGCCGCTCGCTTCCAGCAAGCCAAGGTCGCGAACCAGCAGCGCGCCGCTGCCGGGCGGCCCGCCGAGCTTGTGCGCCGACACGGCGATGAAGTCGGCTTGCGGCAGCGGCAGCTTGCCGGCCGACTGGGCGCAGTCGGCGAGCAGCAGCCCACCGCCAGCGCGGACCCGATCGGCGATATCGTCGAGCGGCTGGACGATTCCGGTTTCATTGTTGACGTGCTGGACGGCGACCAGCGCCGGTCCTTCGCCGAGCAGTGCATCGAGCGCGGCCATGTCGACCAGCCCGTTTGCACCGACAGCCAGAGTTCGCGCGCCCGAACCCATCGCCGCCAGCACGGCGACATGCTCGGTCGCACCGAGGGCCCGGCCGCCAACCTTCGCCCGGTCGGCGGCGATGGCGATCGCCTCGGTCGCGCCCGAGGTCAATATGACGTCATGGCGCCAACCCAGCACCTCGCCGATCTGTCGGCGCGCCTGCTCCAGCTCGGCTCGGGCGGCTCGGCCCGACGCGTGGGGCGAGCTGGGGTTTGCCCATTGCTCCATCGCCGCGGCGACCGCGCGGCGCGCCTCCGGCAGCACGTCTGTCGTCGCGGCATGGTCGAGATAGATGTCAGAGGCCATTTTGCTCGGGTTTCTGCCGGTTTGCCAGTTGAACGGGCACTCCTATATAGGAGCCGCCGCCGCGGCGCACCCGCGGCCACTTCAGCACGCGATCAGCAAGGTTTTCATGCCCGAAGTCATTTTCCCCGGCCCCGAGGGCCGCCTCGAAGGCCGTTTCCATCCCGGGCCGCGCCCACGCGCTCCGGTGGCGATGATCCTTCATTCGCACCCGCAGGCCGGGGGCACGATGAACAACAAGATGGTGCAGCTTCTGTACCAGACCTTCGTCCGGCGCGGCTTCGCCACCCTGCGGTTCAATTTCCGCGGCGTTGGCAAGAGCCAGGGGACGTTCGACAACGGCATCGGCGAATTGAGCGACGCCGCATCGGCGCTCGACTGGGTCCAGCAGATCCATCCTGAGGCCGAGACGACCTGGATCGCGGGCGTCAGCTTCGGCGCCTGGATCGGCATGCAGCTGTTGATGCGACGGCCCGAGATCAAGGGCTTCATCTCAATCGCCCCGCCGGCCAACATGTACGACTTCAGCTTCCTCGCCCCCTGCCCCTCGTCAGGGATCATTATCCAGGGCGAAGCCGACGAGGTCGTCACTCCGATCGCGGTGCAGAAGCTGGTCGACAAGCTGCGCACCCAGCGCCACATCACCATCCATCACGACCTGATCCCGGGCGCCAACCACTTCTTTGCCAACGAGCTCGACCTGCTGATGAAGAGCGTCGACGACTATCTCGACATGCGTCTGGCGAAGGACCCGAAAAAATAGTTTTTGAGGGACTTCAGACGGTCAAGATCAGCACGTTCGCCACCAGCACGGCCGCGGCGACGATCATCAATATGCCGCGGCCGCGGTCCTGCTTGCGCAGAACCAGCCGGATTCCGCCGATCGTCAGGGCGAAGGCGGCGAGCATCGCCAGGGCCATTGCCGTAGCGGCGAAACCAGCCAAATTCGCTACCCTTTCACCAACGCTTAACCGCTTATCCGGCAATATGGCCGGCGTGGGAACCGAAGACCAGCAGGCGCGCCTCGAAGAGGCGTTCGACCGGATCGAAGAGACGATTCTGCCGTGCATCGCGATGATGCTGGACACCCTTCTCGACGCGTCCGCCGGCATTGCCGAGACCGATCCCAAAGCGCTGGCCGCCGAGCTGCAGACCCTCGCCGCCGAGCTCGAGGAGCTGACCCGGGCGGTCGAGCGATCGAGCCCGGCCCATCTCGAGCCCGGACAATATCGCACCGCCGTCGCTTAAGGCGCGCCGACGATCCTGGCGTGCAGGTCCGGATCGACATTGCCGCCCGACAGCAGGGCGACCGTTCCTGCGACAGCCTCCACTTTTCCCGCCAACAACGCTGCCAGCGCCACCGCTCCGCCCGGCTCGACCACAAGCTGGTGCTCGCGCCAGGCGAACCGCATCGCATCGGCGACCTTGGCCTCGCTGACCGTCACCGCCCGGGCGCCGCGAGCCTTAAGGATGCCGAAGGTGATAGGCGAGACCCGCGGCGTCTGCAGCGCATCGCACAGCGTCGGCGGAGCGTCGGGCGCGACCGGGACGATTTCGCCCGCTTGCAACGAGCGGCGCATGTCGTCCCAGCCTTCGGGCTCGACGAGGACGATGTCGGCATCGGGACAGGCGAGCGCGATCCCCGAGGCGAGGCCGCCGCCGCCGCACGGCACGACGATCAGCCGCGGCGGCTCGGGCATCTGTTCGAGGATTTCGAGTCCGACACTGCCCTGCCCGGCGACGATCGCCGGATCGTCGAAGCTCGGCACCAGGGTCGCGCCCCTCTCCCGGGCGATACGGGCGGCGATGTCCTCGCGGCTTTCGCGACTGCGGTCGTAGAAGATGATTTCGGCCTGCTCGGCCCGCGTCGCCTCGATTTTCACCCGCGGCGCGTCCGAGGGCATGACGATGGTCGCCGCGATCCCCAGCCGGCGGGCGGCGATCGCCACGCCCCGGGCGTGATTGCCGGAGGAAAAGGCGACCACCCCCGCCTGCCTTTGCTCCGCGTCGAGCTGCAGCAGCCGGTTGGAGGCGCCGCGCAGCTTGAAGGCTCCGCCGGTCTGAAGACATTCGCATTTGAGCCACAGGTCATGGCCGTGCAGCCGCGTGGCCAGCAGCGGCGTGCGCTCGACGCAATCCGAGATTCGCAGGGCAGCTTCGAGGACATCGTCGCGGTTCGGTGCGGTCAAAGAGAATAGCCTCATTTTACAGATATTTGGCTGAAAAGTGGGAATATGGGGACGAACCGCCGCCGGGCGACTCCGAAAAGGTTCCCGAAAAATCTTTACATGGGGCACCCCCATACATATATCGCGCGTCCGCTGCCCCATGGGACTTCCAACCGCAAGGCAGCCTTGTCTCGAACTACCAGTTGGAGGTCCCTTGAGTTGTACAAACATCATCGCGCGCTGGGGCTAGCTACCGCCCCTAACGGCACCCCGAGCGGTGCCGACATCGCCATGCTGCGCCCGGTCCATCCGGTCACGCTGCTTCGTCCGCACGCCGCCCGGCGCGCCGCCCGATTCTTCGTCGAGAAGTTTCCGGGCCGGTCGCTCTATGCGGTCAAGGCCAACCCATCGCCGGATCTGCTGAACATCCTGTGGGA
>CAYUWJ010000088.1:0-16983 GCA_964448315.1 uncultured Sphingomonas sp.
AATAGTCGATTCCCGTCCGTCTTCCGGCCCCGATCCCGGCCTCATCCGATGGCGCGATTGCCGTCGCCCGCGCCAGCCGCTCGAGCAGCCAGCCGGCGGTAAGGATCGCGGTCATCGTCAGCAGCGGGTAGCTTCCCGCCAGCCGGTCGTCGACGTCGGCGTTGCGGGCGGTCGCGACCAGTATCTCGACCGCGTCGGCAAGCGCGATCAGCCGCGCGTCCTCGGCGTCCGAGCGGATGTCGGCGAACAAACCGTCGAGCGTCGCGCCGCCATCGAGCCCGATCTTGCGCTGGACGAAGTCCGCCGCCTGGATGCCGTTGGTGCCTTCGTAGATCGGCGCGATCCGGGCATCGCGCAAATGCTGCACGGCGCCGGTTTCCTCGATATAGCCCATGCCGCCGTGGACCTGGACGCCAAGGCTGGCGACCTCGCAGCCGACATCGGTGCACCAGGCCTTGACCAGCGGCGTCAGCAAGTCGGCGCGAGACCGCGCCTCGCCGTCCCCCAGCGCGCCGCGGTCGACCTGCCCGAAGGCGTAATAGGCGAGCCCCCGGGCAGCCGTGGTCAGCGCTCGCATCCGCACCAGCATGCGCCGCACGTCGGGATGCTCGGCGCTCGCCACCGGCTCGCGGCTCGGCCCGCTGGCCCGCGGCGACTGGATGCGCTGTAGCGCGAAGCCGACCGCCCGCTGGGTCGCCCGCTCGGCGATCCCGACCCCCTGCAGCCCGACGTTCAGCCGCGCATTGTTCATCATCGTGAACATTGCTTTGAGCCCGCCATGCTCCTCGCCGACCAGCCAGCCGGTGGCGCCGCCGCCCTCGCCATAGCTCATCACGCAGGTCGGCGAGGCGTGGATCCCGAGCTTATGCTCGATCGATACGCAGCGAAGGTCGTTCGGCGTTCCGTCGGCAAGCCGCTTGGGCACCAGGAACAGCGAAATGCCGCGCGTCCCCGCCGGCGCGTTCGGGGTTCGGGCCAGCACCATGTGGACGATATTGTCAGTCAGGTCGTGCTCGCCGTAGGTGATGAAGATCTTGTCGCCGGTTACCAGCCAGCTGCCACCGCCGCCCGGGACGGCGCGGGTCTTCAATGCGCCGAGGTCGCTGCCTGCCTGCGGCTCGGTGAGGTTCATCGTCGCCGTCCATTCGCCGCTGACGATCTTCGGCAGCCAGTCGCGCTTGAGCGCGCCGCTGCCGTGCGCCACCAGCGCTTCGATCGTGCCGAGGCCGAGCATCGGGCATAGCGAGAAGGCGAAATTGGCGGCGTAGAGATCCTCCATCAGCGCCGCCGACAGGCTCAATGGAAGCCCCTGCCCGCCCGCCTCCTCGGGCGCCGAAAGCCCCATCCAGCCGCCCTCGACGAACCGCGCATAGGCTGCGCGGAACCCCGGCGGCATCGTCACCGCGCCGTCGCTCCAGCGCGCGCGGATTTCGTCGCCGGTCCGGTCGAGCGGCGCGAACTCGCCTTCCGCAAGGGCCGCGGCGCCGTCGAGCACCGCGTCGACCAGATCGGCCTGATTGCTGAGCTCGGAAATCCGCACGACATGGTCGAGGATCAGCCGCTGGTCGCGAACCGGGCAGGAAAAGCGCATGGGCGATGGTCCACTTGATGAGGAGACGCCGGGCCTATAGCGGCAGGCCGATGGCGCCGCCACATGAGACCCGCGTGCTTCCCTTCGACGCTGCGGCGATCGCCGAAGCGACGCGCCTGATCCTCGCCGGCGAGCTGGTCGCAATCGCTACCGAGACGGTCTACGGCCTCGCCGCCGACGCCACCGATGCCGCCGCCGTCGCCCGCATTTTCGCGGCCAAGGCGCGGCCAAGCTTCAACCCGCTGATCGTCCATGTGCCGGATTTCGCCGCGGCCGAGCGGATCGGCGAGTTCGACGACACGGCGCGCGCGCTGGCGCAAAAGCATTGGCCCGGCCCGCTCACCCTGGTGGTGCCGTTGAAGCCGGACTCCGGCATCGCCGCGCTGGTCACCGCCGGGCTGCCGACGATCGCGCTACGTGTCCCGGCCCATGCCGCGATGCAGGCGCTGCTCAAAGCCTGCGGTCGCCCGCTCGCCGCGCCGTCGGCCAACGCCAGTGGCGCGATCAGCCCGACCCGCGCCGGCCATGTGCTGAGCAGCCTTGGCGGTCGCATCCCGCTGATCGTCGACGCCGGTCCGACCGAGCGCGGGATCGAATCGACCATCGTCGCCGTGACCGACGGGACGCAACGGCTATTGCGCCGCGGCCCGGTCGCGATCGACGGCGCGTTCGAGAGCAGCGCCGGCACGGTCGAGGCGCCCGGCCAGCTCGCCAGCCATTATGCGCCATCGAAGCCGCTGCGACTGGAGGCAATGCGGGCCGAGCCGGACGAATTTCTGATCGGCTTCGGCCCGGTCGCAGGCGACGCCAGCCTCAGCCCATCCGGCGACCTTGCGCAAGCCGCTACGCGCCTGTTCGACCTGCTCCACGTCGCCGACGCCTCGTCGAAGCCGCGCATTGCCGTCGCGCCGGTGCCGGACACCGGCCTCGGCGCCGCGATCAACGACCGGTTGCGGCGAGCGGCGACGCCGACCTAAGCAGTCGCCGCCGCCCCCTTCACCCGCGCCTGGAAGCTCTTGCGCAGCTTCTGCAGCTTGGGCGGGATGGTCGCCAGGCAATAGGGGTTGCGCTGGCCCTCGCCCGACCAATAGTCTTGGTGATCGTCCTCGGCCGGCCACCAGTCGGACGCCGGCTCGATGGTCGTCACGACGCGCCCGCCATGTTCTTGGTTGGCGCGCGCGATCGCCTCTTTGGCCTGGTCTTCCTGCTCGGCCGATTGGGGGAAGATCGCCGAACGATATTGGGTGCCGACGTCGTTGCCTTGTCGATTGAGCTGGGTCGGGTCGTGGGTGGCGAAAAAGATATCGAGCAGCGCGTCAAAGCCGATCAGCTGCGGGTCGAAGGTGATGCGGATCGCCTCGGCATGGCCGGTGCCGCCGCCGCAGACTTGGCTGTAGCTGGGGTTGCGGGTCTCGCCGCCGATGTAGCCGCTCTCGACCTTCGCGACCCCGATAACATCGAGGAACACCGCTTCGGTGCACCAGAAGCAGCCGCCTGCAACAATCGCTATGTCCGTTGCCATGATCCGCTCCTTCATCATGTTAGGAGCGCAAGATAGGGGTTCGCCCCGCGATATGCGAGGCGCTCGACCACAGCCTCAGCTCGGCTGGTAGGAGGCTTTCAGGCTTGCCAGCTCGAGCCTCTTGCCGACCCATTCCGCCAGCTCCTCGAACTTGAGCGGCTGGTGGAAGACGATGCCGGCGCGGCGGTCGGAGTACCAGCGGACCTCGCCCTTGATCGGCCGCAGGCTCTCGACGACGACGACGATTTCCTTGCCGACGCAATATTCGCCGATCGGCTCCACCTTCATTCCCCCCAGCGACACGTCGTGGACGTCGACCGTGTAATAGGTCTTGCCGATCCTCAGCGACGCCTTGCAGCTGACGTTGAGCCGCGGTGGGCGCGGTCGAAAACCGTGGCGCGGCTTGCGGCCGGCCAACAGTTCGCCAAGGTCGATCGACTGGTCGAACTTGAAACCCGCCGTTCCCTCCCGGATCCAGACGACGGTCGCGGGGATTTTTTGCGAGGAAAATTCCAGGCCGACCTGCTCGCCTATGGTCAGCGGCTGGCCGGTCTCGGCCATCAGCCCGCCGGCCGACACGTTGCGCACCCGAATCAGCTGCTCGCCGCTGCCGGTGGTCAGCTTGGCCACCCTCAGCATCGGCAGCAGCCGCTGGTCGTCGCGCCGCTCGCACGGCCTCGGGACGTCGGTGCTCAAGGTGAAAGTCGTCGAATCGAAGGCGGTGTCGTCCACCTCCGGCGAATGCTTCGGCTTGCGACGGATCAGCGATTCAAACATCAAGGCGCCTCCACGCGCGAAATCGCACTTGCGTCGAAGGTTAATTCGTTGGGGTTAAGAAGGCGTTTCGTTCGTTTGACCTTGGAATCGAACCGTGTGCACAATGATTTTTCTCGAAATCCGGGAGCCGAACCGATGAAGCAGCCCCAGTTGCTGCTCGTGGATGACGAGCCGGCCCTCGCCGAGTTCATCGCCAGCGCCGCCCGCGAATGCGGGTTCGACCCGGTCCTGACGTCCGACGACCAGCTGTTTCGCGACAAATTCCTGGCAAACCGCCCCGACATCGTCGCGCTCGACCTTGGCATGCCGGGAATGGACGGGGTCGAGCTGTTGCGCTTCCTTGCCGATCAGGGGTTCGAAGCGCCGGTGCTGATCATCAGCGGCTTCGACCGGCGGGTGCTGGATTCGGCCTTCCGGCTCGGCGAGGCGCTGGGCCTGTCGATGGCCGGCCCGGTCGAGAAGCCAGTCAGGCTGGAGGCGCTGGAAAACATTCTCATACGGCTGAAGCCGACGCTGCCGTCATGACGCCGGCTTCCGATCGCGGCCTGCTCGGCGGTTTCGAGCGCGCGCTCGCCGATCAACAGCTCCACATGGTCTATCAGCCCAAGGTCTCATTGAAGGACGGCCGGCTGACCCGCGTCGAGGCGCTGGTCCGCTGGGACGATCCCGAACGCGGCGCGGTGCCGCCGTCGCGTTTCGTGCCGCTCGCCGAAGACCATGGGCTGATCGACCCGTTGACCGAATGGGGCCTGACGACGACGCTTCGCCAGTGGCGGGTGTGGCGCGATGCGGGCCTCGACACCCGCCTCGCCTTCAACATCTCGGCGTTGAGCCTGCAGCGGCTCGATTTCCCCGATCTGGTCGAACGGATGTGCCGGGCGCTCGACGTGCCCACCGACCGGCTGGTGCTGGAGCTGACCGAAGGCGCGACCCAGCCGCTGATCAAGCTGATGGACACGCTGACCCGCTTTCGGATCAAGGGCATCGAGCTTGCCATCGACGATTTCGGCACCGGCTATTCGTCGCTGATGCAGCTTCGCCAACTGCCCTTCACCGAGGTCAAGATCGACCGCGCCTTCGTCGCCGACCTGCCGGGCGCGCGCGATTGCGTGCTGATCGTCAAGGCGATCGTCGATCTTGCCCACGGGCTCGGACTGGTCGCCACGGCCGAAGGCGTCGAAACGCCCGACCAACTGCGCGCGGTGCGCGAGCTCGGCTGCGATGTCGCTCAGGGCTATCTGATTTCTCCGGCGCTCGACCCCGATGCGCTGATTGGCTGGCGCGACCAGTTCAAGCGCCGCTGGCCGCAGCTGCTCGACGAGCGCGAGCTGGCATTGTGGAAGCCGGCCTAGCTCAGCGCCGGGCGAGCGCCCCTGCCCGCGCCATCGCCTCGACACCCGCATCGATCGTCGCGTCGCGCTTGGCGAAGCACAGGCGCACCAGATGGTGCGGCGGATCCTGCTCGGCGAACGCCGACAGCGGGACGACGGCAACCCCCGCCTCCCTAACCGCCATCGCCGCGAATGGCTCGTCCTCGATTCCGATGCCCGAACCTGCAAGGTCGACGCACAGAAAATAGGTCGAAGCCGGTTCGAGCAGCGCAAAACCGGCGCTTCGCAGCCCGTCGGCCATGCGGTCCCGGGCGCGGGCGAACCGCTGCTGCATCGGCGCCAGCCAGCCATCCCCTTCGGCCAGGCCATAGGCCGCCGCCGACTGCAGATTGGGCGGCGTCGAAAAGGTCAGGAACTGATGCGCCCGGGCGGCGACCGAAGCCATTTCGGGCGCCGCGACGATCCAGCCGACCTTCCATCCGGTGAGCGAGAAAATCTTGCCGGCCGAGCCCGCCTTGAGCGTGCGTTCGGCCATGCCCGGCAGCGAGGCGAAGGGCACGAAACTCTGCCCGTCGAGCAGAATATGCTCCCACACCTCGTCGCTGATGACGATCAGATCATGCTTGCGCGCCAGGCGCGCCAGCGTCTCCAGCTCGTCTCGGCCATATAGGCGGCCGGTCGGATTGTGCGGATTGTTGAACAATATGGCGCGGGTAGCGGGCGTAATCGCCGCTTCGATCGCGGCTTCGTCGAGCCGCCATTCGGGAGGTTGCAGCGCGACTTCGCGCACCCGCCCGCCGGCGCGGCGGACCAGCGGCGCATAAGCGTCATAGGCCGGCGTGAAGAGTATCACCTCGTCGCCCTGCTCGACCACCGCCAGCAGGCACGCGGCAAGCGCTTCGGTGGCGCCGCTGGTGACGCAGATATGCTCGGCGTCGAGCGCTTGGCCGAAATGGCGGCGGTAATGCTCGGCCACCGCCTGCCGCAACTTGGGCAGCCCGCGCGACGGCGGATATTGGTTCGATTCCTCCGCCAGCGCCCGCGCCGCCGCGGCGACAATCTCCTCGGGCCAGCCGAAGTCAGGAAAGCCCTGCCCGAGGTTGACCGCGCCATGCTCCGCGGCAAGCGCCGACATGCGCTCGAAAACGCTGGTCTGCATCCCCTCGTACAGCGGGTTCACGGCAACACTCCCGCCTCGCGAAGCCCGACAATCTCCCCGGCCGAATAGCCAAGCTCGACAAGAATATCCTCCCCGTCCGCGCCTTCCTCGCGCGGCGGCGTCGGCGGGTCGCATCGGTCGCGCGAATAGCGCGGCGCCGGACCGGGCTGAACGATTCCATCGAGGTCCACGAAAGTCTCGCGAGCAACATTGTGCGCATGCTCCGGCGCCTCGCCCAGATCGAGCACCGGCGCGACGCAGGCATCGGTTCCAGCGAACCGCTCGACCCATTCGTCGCGGGTCCGCTTCGCGATCGCCTCAGCGACCTCGGTCCGGCTCGCATCGCCGGGCAGCGCCAGCCCGTCGAACAGCGCCTCGCAAAACTGCGGCTCGATCGCCCCGACCGCAAGAAACTTGCCGTCGGCACACGCATAGACTCCGTAGTTTGCCGCGCCGCCGTCGAGCAAATTCGACTCGCGCTGGTCGGTCCAAAGCCCCGCCGCGCGCAGCCCATAGGTCAGCGCGCCGATCAGCGCCGCGCCGTCGCTCATCGCCGCGTCGATCACCTGCCCCTGGCCGCCGCGCTGCACGGCGAGCAGCGCAACGACCATGCCAAACGCCAGCATCATCCCGCCGCCGGCAAAGTCAGCGATATAGTTGATCGGCACCGCCGGCCGCTCCTTTGGGCCGATGCCGTGCAGCAGGCCGGTGATGGCGAGATAATCGATGTCGTGCCCGGCTTCGGCGCTGAGCGGACCCTGCTGCCCCCAGCCGGTAACCCGGCCATAGACCAGCCCCGGATTCTCCTCGAGCAGCGCGTCCGGCCCAAGCCCGAGCCGCTCCATCGCGCCGGGGCGATAGCCTTCGATCAGCCCATCGGCCTTGCCGCACAGCTGCCGGACAATCTGGCAACCCTGTGGCTGCTTGAGGTCGAGCGCTATGCTCCGCCGCGAACGCCGCAGCGGATCGCCGGCAAAGCCGATCATTCCCGCGCGCTCGACCCGGATCACGTCGGCGCCATGGTCAGCGAGCATCATGCCTGCGAACGGCGCCGGGCCGATCCCGCCCATTTCGACGATCCTCATTCCTGCAAGCGGCCCGGCCATCGCCGCACTGATGCACCCGGGCAGCCGCTTTCAGCAAGGCCGCTTGCTTTCCGACCACAGCCTTTCTAGCCAAGGACCGCTCGGTCCGCTTGGAGGCTCGGCGCCATGCGCCCGTCGCCATCAGCAGGGGGCGCGAGCATGGCAGTCACATTCTACACCCAAGGCAATGATGTCGCGGTCATCGACTCGCCTGGTCCGCACACGCTGATCTTTCTTGGCGGCGACGACAGCCTGACCGTCCTCTCCGGCACGGTCGATGCGGTAATGGGCGAAGGCGACGACCTCGTCATCCTGCGCGGCGGCACCACGACCGTCTATGGCGAGTCCGGCAATGACCGGTTCGAGATCTACGTCGGCGCGACGGTTTACGGCGGCGGCGGCGACGATTTGTTCAACATTCGCGGCGGTACCGGCGTCATGGTCGACGGCGGCAGCGGCAACGACCGCTTCAACTTCTACGCTGCGGCATCGAACGTGCTGCTCCACGGCGGCGACGGCGACGATGATTTCTTCGGTTACAACCACGCCATCACCGGCGATATCTTCGGCGGCTCCGGCAATGATTATTTCGTCCTGTTCCAAAGCGGCGTCACCCTCCACGGCGGTCCCGGCAACGACATCTACCGGGCCGACGCGATCTCGCCCGCGACCTTCGTCGAGCTTCCCGGCGAGGGGATCGACTCCGTCCAGGTCGCGCGCGGCGTCAGCTATGTGCTGCCCGACAATATCGAGCGCATTTCGGTCCAGGGCTTCAGCGGCAGCAACTCGACCGCCGCCGCGACGCTGACCGGCAACGCCAGCAACAACACCATCACCGCCCACAACAACCCGGACACGATCTTCGGCCTGGACGGCGACGACCAACTGTTCGGCAAGGGCGGCGACGACATATTGTGGGGCGGCGACGGCGACGACTTTCTCGATGGCGGCCCCGGCAACGACACGCTGCACGGCGAGGCCGGCAACGATACACTGAACGGGCGCACCGGTGACGACATCATGATCGGCGGAAGCGGCGACGACGTCTATTTTGTCGACAGCGTCGGCGACGTCGTCATCGAAAACCCGGACGAAGGCACCGACCTGGTTCGCACCACGATCAACTATACGCTGCCGGCCAATGTCGAGAACGGCATCATCAGCGGCTCGACGGGATTGAGCCTGTCTGGAAACGCACTCGACAACTCGCTGATTGGCGGCGGCGGTGCGGATACTCTCTTCGGAGATGCCGGCAACGACACCCTCAACGGCGGCGCCGGCAACGACATTCTCGACGGAGGGACGGGCGATGACCTGCTGTTCGGAGGCGCCGGCGACGACCTTCTTTTCGGGGGGGACGGCAACGACACTCTCAACGGCGGCGACGGCAATGATGTGCTGTCGGGAGGAGCCGGAGCCGACTCGCTGACCGGCGGCGCGGGCGCGGATTTGTTCGATTTCAACCTGGTGACTGACTCGCTGCCGGGATCGGCGGACCTGATCACCGACTTCGAAATGAACGTCGATGTTCTCGATCTTTCCGGGATCGATGCCGACACGACGGTCGCCGGCAATCAGGCGTTTGTTCTGAACCACTCCGGTGTGCCAGCCGGAACCCCCGCCGATCTATGGTGGACCTTTGTCGTCAACGGCAACGGCGGCATCCTGTTCACCTTCTATGGCGACGTCGACGGCGATGGGGTCGCCGATTTCGAGCTAAGCGTGAACGCCGTCACCAACATGCTGTCGACCGACATCATCCTGTAAACGGCGGCGGCCCGTAACAGGAACAGGGCAACTCTGGCGACGGCGAGCCGATCAAAGTCTCCATTACCGGAAAATGGGTTCCGTGCTTCGCATCGGCGATGTAACCTCTCCTTATGCCAGGCGCACCCGTGCGAACGTCCAGCGGCCCGACCGCCCTCTCCAGCGCGGGCGCACACTGACTTGCTGCAGCATCGGTTTCGCCCCGATCCAGGCCGGTCCCCTGCCACGGTTGCGTCGACGGGTTCGCATCCGCCGCGCCCGCGGCTGGCGCTGAATGTCGGAATCACCGGCCACCGGGCATCCAAACTTCCAGAAGGGCTGATCGAGTCTCTGGCACCGTTCGTCGACGACGTGTTGAGTCGGCTCAAGGATGCGGCGCTTCGCCTTCATGCCGAGGAAAAGGTAATTTTCGAGCGCAAGGCGCCGATCATCCGGCTGCATACGCCGCTCGCCACCGGCGCCGATCAGCTTGCTGCGACCAGCGCCCATGCCCATGGCTATGAAATTCGCGCACTGCTCCCCTTCGCGCCGGACGAGTATCGGAAAGATTTCAGCGAAGGCAGCGAGCGCGAAGAATTCGACCGGCTGCTGGACGAGGCCGATGCCTGTTACGCGCTGCCGGGCGAGCGCGCCGATGGCGGGCATGCCTATGTGCTGGTCGGCAAGGCGGTGGTTGCCGCGGCCGACATATTGATCGCGGTCTGGGACGGCGCCGAGGCCAACGGTCCGGGCGGCACCGCCCATGTCGTCGATCTCGCGCTCAATACTTCGGTTCCGGTAATTCACATTGCCATCGATCGCGCCTCGGGCAAGGTCACCGGTATCCGCCAGCTGACCGGCGGCGACATCGGCGAACCGAGGGTCGCGGCGCTGGATCAGGCCGATGCCTATCATGCGTTGCTGCGCGACACGCTGACTCCGCACAGCGCACAGGAACGCGAGCAGATCGCGGCCTATTTCGCCGAAACCGAAAAGCGCACCAACTGGCGGATCGAGTATCCGCTTTTGCTGTCGCTGCTGCGCGTAAAGCGGCTGCCGTCCCGCCCGTGGCGGCAGAGCTCGATCGATGAGGACATCGCCAACGACTGGAAGGATGTCCAGCGCCTCGATCCAACGGAGGCGCGACGGCCGCTGGAACGCGCCTATGGCTGGGCGAATTTCCTCGCCATCCGCTATGCGCAGCTGTTCCGAAGCGGCCACATCACCAACTACGCGCTGTCGGCGCTGGCGGTGAACCTGGCGCTGCTCGGGCTGATCGTTCCCGGGGCGAAGGTCATAGTCGTGATCCTCGAGCTCGGGGCGATCGGCCTGCTGTTCTACAACACCAGCGCCGGAACCGACGGCGAGTGGCATCGCCGGTGGCTGCAGTACCGCAGCCTGGCCGAGTCGCTGCGCCCGCTGATCTATTTGAAACGCACCGGCATGGTCAGTCCGCCGTTTCGCAGCGATTTCATTCGCGGTCCGCTGCATCGCGAGGCCGGGGCGGACTGGACGCGCTGGTATGCCGCCGCCATCTGGCGCGAGATGGACAGTCCGCGCGGCATCAGGGTCGCCGCCGAGGTCCAGGAATTGGCCGCCGAAGTGCTGCGCGAGCAGATCCTGCCGCAGGCCGATTATCACAAGATCAATTCGAAACGCATGCGCAAGCTCGACCATCGGCTTCACGAGATCGGCAGCTTTCTGATGGGCGCGGTGATCGCCGCCTGCACGCTCTACATCGTCGGTTATTTTCTCGTCGAGCAGTGGATCGCATCCGCCACCGCCTTCTTCGTCGTAGTGACCGCCGGGCTTCCGGCGATCGGCGCCGCCGTGTTCGGCATTCGCGGCCAGGGCGAGCATCTGCTCGCCGCCAGCCGGTCGGCGAACACGGTCGCTGCGCTGGAAGCGAATGCCGCCCGGCTGCAACTATGCACAAAGCTCGACTCCCTCGCCGCCGAACTTGGCAATACCGCCGCCATCATGCTCGCCGAACTCAACGACTGGACGACCGCCTATCGCGAAAGATCGCTGGAAATCCCCGCCTGATCCCGGCGATCGGGGCAGCGATGAGCTGCCGATGCGAAATGCTGGCTGGGGCGGCAGGATTCGAACCTGCGAATGGCGGCACCAAAAGCCGCTGCCTTACCACTTGGCGACGCCCCAGCAGGCGGCCCGCTTTTCGAAGCGGCGGGACGGCGGCGCTTATAGCCATGCCCGCCCGAGTTGAAAGGGTCAGGCGTTGGGCAGGCGGCCGTTGACCAGATCGTCATAGTCCTTGGCCAACTGGCGCGACAGATCGCCGACCTCGAAGCGCCATGGCCCGGCCGAGCCGACATGGGTGACCTCGGCGGCGCTTCCGGTCAGAAACATCTGCTCGAAACTCTCCAGCTCCTCGGGCCAGATGGTCCGTTCGATCACTTCGACCCCTCGGCGCTGCGCGAGGTCGATCACGGTTCGGCGGGTTATCCCGTCGAGGAAACAGTCGGGGGTCGGCGTGTGGATCACTCCATCGCACACGAAAAAGCTGTTGGCGCCGGTCGCTTCGGCGACCTGGCCGCGCCAGTCGAACATTAGCGCGTCGTCGAAGCCGCGGTCCTCCGCCTGCTGCCGCGACAAAGTGGCGATCATGTAGAGGCCGGCCGCCTTGCTGTGCACCGGTGCGGTATGGGGCGCCGGCCGGCGCCACGGCGCGATGTCCAGCCTGATGCCCTTTTCGGCCTTGGCCGGGTCGAAATATTTGCCCCATTCCCAGGCGGCGATCGCCAGATGCGGCTTGGTGCCGAGCGCGGTTACGCCCATCTGCTCCGAACCGCGCCAGGCGATCGGCCGCAGATAGGCATCGATCAGCTCGTTGGCTTTGAGCACCTCTTTGCAGGCGGCATCTATCTCCGCCACGCTCCACGGGATTTCGAAGCCGAGCAGCCGGGCGCTGTTATGCAGCCGTGTGCTGTGCTCGCTGAGCTTGAAGATCGTGCCGCCATAGGCGCGCTGGCCTTCGAACACCGACGAGGCATAGTGCATCGCGTGGGTCAGGATATGAATGTTGGCCTCGCGCCACGGCACCAGCTTGCCGTCGAACCAGATCCACCCGTCACGGTCGTGGTAGTTGCGCTGTTCGGCCATTCCATTCCCTGTCGGTGCCCCCTCCCGCCTAGGGGAGCGGCGGCTGCGTCGCAAGTTTGGGCTCAGGGGTTCGCTCAGCGGCGCGCGTCGCCGGCTAGCTCGGCGGCGCGGCGCTCGGCGGCTTCGATCGTCCGGTCGACAAGATCGTCGAGCTCGGGATCGAGCAGGTCGAGTCCGGCCTGGGTGGTGCCGTTGGGACTCGCCACTCGCCGCGGGATCGAGTCCATGGTCTCGCCGCTCGCCGCGGCCATCCAGGCGGTGCCGAGCATCGTCTCGAGCGCCAGTGTTTGTGCCAGTACGTCGTCGAGCCCGCGCCGCGCACCCGCCTTGGCGAGCGCATCGACGAAGCGCGCGACATAGGCCGGCCCGGCGCCGGCGACCGAGCCAATCAGCCGCAACTGTTCCTCGCTCTGCGCCCAGACGACATAGCCCAGCGCCGCGAACAGCTCCGACACCTCCTGCCGGGTCGCCGTATCCGCGTCATCGCTGTGCAGCCCGACGACTCCCCGCCGCACCGATACCGGCAGGTTCGGCGCCGCCCGAACGATCGCGCCGGCCTTGGGGAAGCGGGTCCGCAGGCTTTTCGCCTCGACTCCGGCGAGGATCGAAACCAGCACCGTTCGCGTCGTCAGCCACGGGTTGAGCGCCGGAGCAACATCGTCGAGCTGCTGCGGCTTGAAGCCGAGGATCGCCAGCTTCGGCGGCGGCCCGGCCTTGGCATAGTCGGCGACCGTGCGGACGCCCTCGACCGGCGTTCCGCTGGGACGGATGACGACCGTACTCGACAGGTCGACGCCGGCGGCGCGCCAGCCCTCGACCATCGCCCCGGCCATGTTGCCGCAGCCGATCAGCCACATGGCCTCCGCCATCAGGCTTCCCCGTGGGTATCGATCAGCGCCGCCGCGATCGCTTCGCCCGGCGACTTGCCGCCCCACAGCACGAACTGGAACACCGGGTAGAAGCGCTCGCACTCCTCCATCGCCGCCTCGGCGATGGCTTCGGCCTGCTCGATGCTCAGCCCTTCGCTTTCGCGGGCGTCGAGGATGGTCGCGTGGCGAAACACGACCAGGCCGGAGCCCGACCACATCTCAAAATGGCCGAGCCACAATTGCTCGTTGATCAGGCCGAGCGATTCATAGATTGCGGCGCGCTTCTCGACCGGCACCTTGATGTCCGGGAAAGCAAGAAACTGCAGCACCTGGTCCTCGGGCCGCCAGACGCCGCGAAGCTCGTACTGCGCCCAGCTGCCGGTCGCCGAAGCGACGATTTCGCCGTCGCCGGAGCGCTCGCACGCCCAGCCCCGCGCCTCGAAATATTGCTCGAGAATCTCGATCGGAGCGCCGTCGTCGCGCTCTTCCTGGATGGGTTCCTCGCTCAGGACTTTGCCCCGCCAGACTTGGGTTTTGTTTTCTTGGCCTTGCTCGATGCAGGCTTAGCCGACCTTTTGGCGCCGCCCGCTGGTCCGCCGGCCCTGGCCTCGAGCGCCGCGACCCGGCCTTTCAGCTGCTCATTCTCGTCGCGCGCCGCTGCGGCCATCGCTTTCACCGCCTCGAACTCGTCGCGGGCGACGAAATCCATCCCGCCGATCCATTCGCGCATCCGCTCGCGCATCGATTCCTCGGCCTCGCGGCCGACTCCGGCGACGGTTCCGGCAACTCCGTTCACCATTTTCACAAAATCGTCGAACATGCGGTTCTCGGACTGCATAGCTTCCTCCTTTCGGCCTGGCGGTCAGGCGCCCGCACCCGGGTTAAGCCTGCCGATCGCCGCGGTCAGGGCCGCGGCGAAGCACAACCATGCCAGATAGGGAAGCATCAACGCTCCTGCCAGTGGCCTGATGCGCCAGAATTCGCCGGCCGCCATTGCCGCCAGCGCCGTCATCACGACGATCACGATCAGCGCCGGCTGGATCGCATGGGCGGCAAAGAAGATCGGCGACCAGGCATAATTGAGGACAAGCTGGGCGAAGAACAGGATCAGCGCCTTGCGCCGCCGGCCCGACGGCGGCTCGGCGAAAATCAGCGCCAGCGCCAGCCCCAGCAGCACATAAAGTAACGTCCAGGCGAAGCCGAAAACCCACCCCGGCGGCATGAAGAAGGGCTTGTCCAGCGCGTCGAACCAGGCATTGCCGTAGCCGCTGTTGGCCAGCCAGCCGCTCGCCGAGCCGAGGATGACGATCGCCGGCACGGTTACGAAGGCGAATTGCCACCATTTCTGCCGTTCAGTCGTGCTCGCCATCCTTCACCGCTCCCAACAGAAATTCGACATTGCCTTCGGGCCCGGTGATCGGGCTCTCGACGATCCCCGACACCGACCAGCCTTGCGAAGCGACCCAGGCCTTCGCCTCGTCGCAAACGCGCGCGTGTACCAATGGGTCGCGGACGACGCCGCCCTTGCCGATGTCGGCCCGGCCGGCCTCGAACTGCGGCTTGACCAGGGCGACCAGCCGGGCGCCGGTCCGGGCGAGCCCGAGCGGCGCCTCCAGCACCTTGGCAAGCGCGATGAAGCTGGCGTCGCAGACGATCATGTCGATCGGCTCCGGGATGACGACCGTGTCGAGATGGCGCGCGTTGGTCTTCTCGTGGACGATCACCCGCGGGTCCTGGCGCAGCTTCCAGGCGAGCTGGTTGGTGCCGACATCGACCGCATAGACCTTGGCCGCGCCGCGGCTCAGCAGCACGTCGGTGAAACCGCCGGTCGACGCGCCGATGTCGAGCGCCACCGCGCCGGTCACGTCGAAGTCGAAGTGGGATAGCCCATGGTCGAGCTTGACCCCGCCGCGCGACGCCCAGGGATGATCCTTGCCGCGCACCTCGAGCAACGCGTCCTCGGCCAGCATGTCGCCCGCCTTGGCGATCCGCCGCTCGCCGCTGAACACCGCCCCGGCCATGATCAGCGCCTGCGCCTTGGCACGGCTCTCCGCCAGCCCGCGACCGACAAGCAGCTGATCGGCCCGCGTTTTCACTTAGCCTCGCTGTCCTCCGCGCGCTCCTCGAGGCCCTTGCGGACTTCCTCGCGCGAGTCCTGGCGGACTTCGGCCGGCGGGGTTCGCGGGGTCAGCCGGCGGTCCGGGTCGGCGGTCAGGCAGACCTGGTAAAAGATCGGGAAATGATCGGAGCCGATATCGCCCAGCCGATTGATTTCCATTATTCTGAAATGCGGAGTGACAAACAGATGGTCGAGCGGCCAGCGCGCGATCCGATAGTCGGCGTGATAGGTGGGATAGAGTCCCCGGCCCGCTCGCGGATCGAGCATCCCGGAAACGTTGCGGAACAATCGCGAGGTGCGCGACCAGGCCACGTCGTTGAGGTCGCCGAGCACCAGCGCGGCGCCGCCGTCGTCGCGAACCTCGCGCCCGACCAGCACCAGCTCGGCATCGCGCTCGCCGGTGTCCTTGCCGGGCAGCGGCGGCTCGGGATGCACGCCGTGGAAGACAATGGTCTCGCCGCTCTCCAAAGTCAGCCGCGCCCGGATCGACGGTATGCCCTGTTGCATCCGGTGGACAATTTTGCCCTCGAACGGCAGCTTCGAAAACAGCATCATGCCGTAGGTATTGGGCAATGGCTCGGCGAGACGATGCGGATAGGTTCGTTCCAGCGGCGCCATCGCCTCCGCCCAGGCGGCGTCGGTTTCGAGCAGCAGCAGCACGTCCGGGTCGACTCGCTCGACGAGTAGGAGCAGCTCGGCGTAGCGGCGGTTGTCCTCCAGCACATTGAAGTTGAGCAGCGACAGCGAGCGCCCCGGCGCACAGTCGCCGACACTTTCCACCTGCTTGTGCATCAGCGGCAGATAGGCGGCGAAATGGCTGATCTGCCATGCCAGCGCAGCCAGGCCGGCGACGATCGCCGCCCAGAAGGTCGGACCTGTCCGCGCGCCGAGCCCAAGCAGCAAGGCGAGCGCGATCAGCAGCAGCGCGGCGATCTGCAGCCGCGGGAAATCCAGCGCCCGCACCCACCACCGGTCGGTCTGCCACAGCGACAGCACGCTCGATAGGACGAGAAGCGCAATGAAAACGGCCAGGCCGCGCGTCATCCAGCAACGTCGGCGAGCATTCAGGCCCGCGCCCCTTCCTCCACACCGACGCTGTTGCGCCTGAGCGCCTTCAGCACCGTCTCGACGATGTGCGGCGCGTCGAGCCTGGCTTCGTCATATTGCTTGTCGGGCTTGTCATGCTCGAGGAAGCGGTCGGGCAGCCGCATCGTCCGGATCTTGAGCCCGGCGTCGATCAGCCCCTCGTCGCTGGCCAGCGTCAGCACATGCGCGCCAAAGCCGCCGACCGCCGCTTCCTCGATTGTCACCGCCACCTCGTGGGTCGCCAGCAGCTTACGGATCAGCGCGCCGTCGAGCGGCTTGGCAAAGCGCAGGTCGGCAACCGTTGTCGACAGCCCCATCGCGTCGAGCTGGTCGGCCGCCTTCTCGGCTTCCGCGAGCCGCGTGCCGAGCGACAATATGGCGACCTTCTTGCCTTCGCGAATCAGCCGGCCCTTGCCGATCTCCAGCGCCTGCGGAACTTGCGGCAGAGCCACGCCGCGCCCCTCGCCGCGCGGGTAGCGCACCGCGATCGGGCCCGTGTCGTGCAGCGCCATGGTGTGGACCATATGGACCAGCTCGGCCTCGTCGGCCGCCGCCATCACCGTGAAGTTGGGCAG
>CAYUWJ010000089.1:0-29166 GCA_964448315.1 uncultured Sphingomonas sp.
AACCCTAAGGCCTTCATCACTCACGCGGCATTGCTGGATCAGGCTTTCGCCCATTGTCCAATATTCCCCACTGCTGCCTCCCGTAGGAGTCTGGGCCGTGTCTCAGTCCCAGTGTGGCTGATCATCCTCTCAGACCAGCTACGGATCGTCGCCTTGGTGAGCTTTTACCTCACCAACAAGCTAATCCGACGCGGGCTCATCCCTGGGCGATAAATCTTTGGTCCGAAGACATTATCCGGTATTAGCTCGGCTTTCGCCGAGTTATTCCGAACCCAAGGGCAGATTCCCACGCGTTACGCACCCGTGCGCCACTAGACCCGCCATCCGAAGACGGGGGTCTCGTTCGACTTGCATGTGTTAGGCATGCCGCCAGCGTTCGTTCTGAGCCAGAATCAAACTCTCAAGTTGATGTACGACTTGACGTCGGGGGAAAACCCGAAGCCAGGCCGGCATCTCCGGGAGCCGTTCCTGCACAAATATACAAACTGGTGTGTTTGCGTATGAGGACATTTGCTCATCCCGCCAGGGCAAGCCCGGACGGAAATCACATTAAGGAACGGCATAAATTTGACCGATCGACCGATACCCAGAGGCTATCGGAGACCGGGCCGCCGCCCACATGTCCCTTCATCTAAACCGACAATGTCAAAGAGCCGACGCGCATCCTCCCCCGGTTCGATTGGTTCCGGGCATCGGTTGTACCGACCAAGAAGAGGCGCGAAACGGAGGCCGACCCCGAGGGGGCCGCCACCGCTGCTGAGACGGCCATATATGGGTGGCCCCCCGGCACGTCAACGACCTTTTGCATTATTATTGCAATCGAGCGCAGCGGTCCGCTTGGCGCAGGACCGTTCCCGGCATCCCCGGCCGAAGCCGAACATCCCGCGAATGCAATGAAGATGGGAGTTCGGGCTTCGCATTTCAAGGCCAAATGCCTGGAAATTCGGGGCTTTTCTGGCGGCGCTGGTTACACCGCCTGGATATAGGCGCGCATCGCGCTGGCTTCCTCCTCGATCCGCTCGATCCGGTATTTCACCAAATCGCCGATCGAGACGAACCCGCACAGCCGGCCGTCGACCACCACCGGCAAGTGCCGGACGCGGCGCTGGGTCATCATCGCCAGCGCGGTGAGCACCGGAGTCGAAGGCTCGACCGTCACCGCCGGCGAGGTCATCACCCGGCTTACCGGCCAGTCCAGTACCTCGGCGCCGTCCTGGCGAAGGCAATAGATCACGTCGCGCTCCGACATGATGCCGACCACGGACTCGCCCTCTACCACCGGCATCGCGCCAATGCGCCGCTCGCCGAGCAGGTCGATCGCATCGCCGACGCTCGCATCCGCCGTAATCGTCGCGACGTCGAAACCCTTGCCCGCCAGGATCGCTTGCACCGTCATCGCAGCCTCCCGCAACTATCGACTCCGTGATAGCCGCCAAGCCTTGATAGTCCAACCGGCCGCCGTCAAAGGGAGGCATGTCTACCGACGATCCGATCCCCGAGCCCCGCCAATCGGCGCTTCGCCGCTTCCGGCGGGTGATGAAGCAGATGGCTTTGGTCTCGCTGCTGTCGGCGATCGTCGCGGTGGCACTGGTCGCCTGGGGAAGCGAGGGCTGGCACATCCACATGCTGATCGCCACCGCGCTCGGCGTCGGGCTTACTATCTTCCTCGCCACCGGCCTGATGAGCCTTGCGTTCCTCAGCTCGTCGAGCGGCCACGACCGGGAAGTGAGCCGTCCGCCGGAGGATCCTGGAAAATGACAGACCTCGACCCCGACCCGATCCTTCGCGTCGTCCCCGGGCCGGGCGACATCAACGCCAACGGGCACATCTTCGGCGGCTGGGTGCTGAGCCAGATGGACATCGCCGCCGGAATCGTCGCCACGCATCGCGCCAACGGGCCTGTGGCGACGGTCGCGATCGAGCGGATGGAGTTCATCGCCCCGATCATGCTGCGCGACCTGATCAGCGTTTACGCCCATGTCGAGCGGGTCGGCCGCACCTCGATGGGAGTTCGCATCGAAGTCATCGCCCACCGCGACCGCGGCGACAACCGGGTCAAGGTGACCGAAGGTCTGTTCACCTTCGTCGCGCTCGACGAGCAGCATCGTCCGCGGCCGGTCGATCCCGAATAGGAAAAAGGGCCTCCTCGTCTGGGTGGACGAGGAGGCCCGCCTTTCTGTCGGGAGTGGACGAAAGGCGAAGTCTAAAAGTCGATCTGGGCCCTGAGCGCGGCCATGTCGACGCTGTAATCGCGGTCGCCGGAGGCCGAGATTGCGGCATCGTCGTAGCGGATGTGGGCGTAGTTGAGCCCGAACAGCACATAGTCCGAGGGCTTCCAGTTGAGCGATGCCTGCCAGGCGTTCTGAGTGCCGCCGACGATCCCGGCATCGACCAGGTCGAGATAATCCCAACGGGCGTTGAGCGCCAGTGCGCCCCAGCCGCCCTTGCTGAACGGGGACTTGACCTTGACCCGGTCGAACTTGCCGCCCTTGTAGCCGCGGCTTTCGCCGGTGAAGAAATAGCCGCCCTCGACATAGGCGCCAAAGAAAGTCGGGTCGGCAAGGCCGCCGGCACGGCCGACTTTCTGCCAATAGGCTTCGCTTGCGACATGCAGCGGACCGAAGATCCCGGCCGCTTCCAGACCATAGCCGGTTTCGTTTTGGGCGCCGGCGATGTTGCCGGTGTCGACGAAGCGGACATCGGTCGAATGAACCGCCGGCCGTTGCCGGTAGCGAACGCTCGACGCCGCATCCTCCAGCTCCCGCCAGTGAAGCGAGCCGCCGAAGTGCAGCTGATTGGCGCCCATCTTGGGCATGAACACCAGGCGCCCATCGAAGCCGTAGCTGTTGTTGTCGTCGCCGACCGAGTTCAAGTCGGCGATGCTGTCGGTGAAGACGCCGCCCTGGGCGAGAAGATCGCCCTTGGCATATTGCGCCGAGACACCCACCCGACGCTCGAAACCGAACGCGTCGGTAAAGGCGGCCCGCTCGATGAAGGAGGTGTGGAGCGAGCTGGTCAGCTCCTCGAGCGATTGGAAATTATTGTGCTGGCCGACGATCAGTT
The DNA here is from genome assembly GCA_964448315.1 of uncultured Sphingomonas sp. GTDB lineage: Bacteria > Pseudomonadota > Alphaproteobacteria > Sphingomonadales > Sphingomonadaceae > Sphingomicrobium. The sequence goes on from CAYUWJ010000089.1 coordinate 3,064, forward strand.
CGACGTCGCCCGGTTCCCAGGAGAGGAAGGCATCGGCGAACTCGGCGCTGCCGCCGGCGAAGTCGAGCTCGAACTTGTAGCCGAGGTCGCCCGGAATGGACCCTTCGACGCCGAGGCGGGCCCGCCGGATTTCATTCGAGAAACCGAGACCCGGGTTGGAAAAGCCGCTCGGCCCGGCGACGGTCGCTGCGTCGAACATCAGGCGGCCGCGCGGCTTGAACGACCAACCGCCTTCCTTGTCGACGAGCTGTGGCCCGCCCTTCCAGGTGACGGTCGGCGCCGAGGCGGCCGGGGGCTGGGCCGCTTGTGTCTTCAGTTCGGTGACCGCCTGCTGAAGCTGCTGGATTTGCGCTTCCAGAGCCTGGATCCGCGCGGTCTGGTCGGTGCCGGGCTGCGCCTGAGCGGCAGTTACCGGGAAAAGGGTGGTAAGCGCCGTCGCCGCGAGCGCCAAAGCCGTAACTTTCATGAGCCTCTCAATATCCGGTCGGCACGGCGGAAATGCCTTGCGCTGAGCCGGAGCTAGCCGCGCCAAACGACGGCCGCGTGACTCAAACTTTGCAATTTTGTGACGCTGAAAAGGAAAAGGGCGACCTATCAAGGCCGCCCTCTTCATCGCAGGAAATTTCCGTTCAGGCAGCGGGCGCTACATCGCCTTCACTGTCCGGCCGTGGCCGGCGGGCGCGCCGGCGCGGACGCGGTGAGTCCTCGTCCGGCTGCGCGCCGTCTCCTGCCGAGCCGCTATCATCGCGACCGATTGCGGGTGGCAGCAATTCCGGGGCTATGCGCTCGCCGTCGCCGTTCGAACGCTCGGCATCGCTGCGTTTGTCCGAATCTTCGGCCGGGCGATCGGCGCGCGCGGAACGGCGGGGCCGATCGGTACGGGTCGCGGCAGGGGCGGGGGCGGGACGGTCGCGGCGGCGGCCTCGCTCTTCTTCGCGATTGTCCTGGTCCCGATCGCCTCCGGCCTCGGCGGTCTCGTTCTCGGACTCGTCATCGTCCGAATCGTCGCCGCGTTGCTTGCGCTGTTCGTCGAAGCGCGAACGGCTTTCGTCGAGCACACGGAAATAATGGTCCGCGAACTGCAGCCAATATTCGCTCTGCACGCGATCGCCGGAAAGCTGAGCGTCGCGCGCCATGCTCTTGTATTTTTCGAGAAGCTGCGCCGCATTGCCGCGCTGCCGATTATCCTGGCGGTTGCCGTCCGGCCTGCCCCCGAGGTTCTGGGGCCTTTGTCCGCCGCGTCCCCGCCGGCGGCCCCCCTGACGATTATTAATCAAATGCCTACTTCCCTCAACAGTAGAAGTTGCCCCTTTTGCCGGCCTGTCAGCCCGGCGCCGATGCGCGGGGTCTGACCCTTTCGTTCCGAACCGCGCTGATGCGCGAGCGAACGGCCGATTGCGTCGGGGGTAGGAGACAGGCAGCTCTCAACCATGTGGTAGAGCGAGCCTGGCTCTGGCACTGATGTAGTGGCCAATCCGTCGAATTCCAAGCGATTTCGTTCAACCCCGCGTCAGCAGCAGTGCCCGGGGGCGTCCGGCAAGGTCGCGAGCGAGTGCCACCGACAGTCCATCGCGCTGCAGCAAAGCGGTCGCAACATCGGCCTGGTCAAAGCCGATTTCGACGGCCGCGAACCCATCCGGCGCGAGCAGCTCCGGCAGTTGCGACGCAAGCTCGCGATAGGCGTCGAGCCCGTCCGGCCCGGCGAACAGCGCCTCGTACGGCTCATGCGCGCGGACCCCGGCGCCAAGCTCCGCGTCGTCGGCAACATAGGGCGGGTTGCACAGGATCAGGTCGAAGCGCTCGTCCAGCCCGTCAGCCCAGTTGCCGCAGCACAGCTCCGCCCGGCCGGCGAAACCGAGCCGCAGCGCGTTGCTCGCCGCGACGGCAAGCGCGTCCGCAGATTTGTCGATGCCGATCCCGGTCGCGTCCGGCCATTGGTCGAGCGCCGCCAGCAGCAAGGTCCCCGGCCCGGTTCCAAGATCGAGGATTCGCCGCGGGCCCGCGGTCCCTTTGAAATGCGCCACCGCGGCTGCGATCAGAGTCTCGCTGTCGGGGCGCGGAATCAGCACGCCCGGAGCGACCTCGAGCTCGATCGTCCAGAAGGCTCGACGACCGGTGATGTAGGCAATCGGCTCGCCGCCAAGCCGACGGGCGAGCAGAGCTTCGAACTCCACCGGCACTTCGGTCCAGGGACCGAGCAGCATCGCATCGCGCGAGACTCCAAGCGCGTGCGCCAGCAGCACCTCCGCATCGAGCCTAGGCGTGTCACTGACGTCCGCCAATCGCGCGGCGGCGTCGGCGAGGGCTCGCGCGGAGTTCACTCGGTCAGCGGTCAATCGCGGTAGCGCGCGGCGATCTCCGCCAGGCCAGCCTGGATCTGCTTTTCGTCCAGCCAGCGGCCGTTCAACATCACCCCGGCGCGCCGCTGCAAATTGGCGACGTCGTCGAGCGGGTTGGCGTCAAGCAGGATCAGGTCGGCCCGCGCGCCCTCGGCGATAATTCCGTGGCGTTCGTCGCCGAGGAACCGGCCGACGTTGCGGGTGCCGGTGGCGAGCGCTGCAAATGGGGTCAGCCCGGCGTCGACAAGGATCGCCAGCTCGCGGTGCATCGAGAAGCCCGGGACGTTGAACCATTGCGGCGCGTCGGAACCGAGCAGCAGGCCTGCGCCGCCGTCGCTGAGTGCCTTGATCAGCCTGCCCCGGATCGCGACGAAGCGCCGCGCCTGTTCCGCGCCATAGTCCGGGCCGGCCTGCAATTGGGTGCGGGCCGCAAACCAGCTTTCCCGCATTTGCCTTGGCACGTAGCGAAGCTCCTCGCGGACACCGAGCCGGTTGTCCGGGTCTGGCAGCAGCACGTGACGGATCAGGCTTTCGGTCGGGACCGACCAGACCCCGGCATCGCGAATCCGCCCAACCGCTTCGGGGATCAGCCGTTCGTCCGCGCTCGACACCAGATCGTAGCCGAAGAATCCGGGGTCGGCCTCGGCACCCTCCTCGACCAGCAGCGACATATAGCCGTCGAGATGATCGATCGTCGCCTGGCCGGCGGCCAGCGCGCGGCCGATGCCGACAGCGTCCGGGACATGGCCGCCAAAGGCGATGCCGGCGGCGCTGGCGGCCTCGACCATCGCATCGTAGCGCGGACGGTCGAGCCCCGGATGGATCTTCAGGAAATCATAGCCGGCCGCCTTTTGCTCGGCGACCATGCGGCGCGCGGCCTCCGGCGAGGACACGCTGTTGCCGTTGAACGACGGCCCCGAGAGGTAGAGACGCGGGGCGACGATGTCGCCGAGTTCCGCCTTCGCGCGCAGGTCCAGATGATGCGGAGCGCCGAGCATCGAACGGGCGAAGGTGATGCCGTTGGCGGCGTAGAGAAAAAGCACATCCTCGGTCCATTGCGTCTGCTCGGGATTGGGCGGAACGTGCGCGTGCATTTCGGCGAGGCCGGGCATCAGAAACCGGCCGGTGCCGTCGATCTGCGGCAGATTAGCCGGAAGAGTCATCGCGGCGGTCGGCCCGATCGCCTGGATTCGACCTTCGCCGACGATCACGGTCTGGCCGGGGACGACCCGCTCGCTGTCCATCGGCACCAAAGTGACATTGGTAAAGGCGATCGCGGACGGATCGGTCTGGGCCGATGCCATCGTCGGATTCAACAGCTGGGCCAGGGCGAGCAGCAGGGCCGACAGGATTTTCATAGCTGCACCTTTCCTCTTTGCACCGCGCACTGCAAGCCCGCTTCGGCAGGGCGTCAGGCCTGGTCGATCTGCGCCAAGCGCTGCGCTTCGTCTTCGGCGATCAGCGCGTCGACCAGCTCGTTGAGCCCGGGACCAGCGAGAATCGAGTCGAGCTTGTGCAGTGTCAGGTTGATGCGATGGTCGGTGACCCGCCCCTGTGGAAAATTATAGGTGCGAATCCGCTCCGAGCGGTCGCCCGAGCCGACCATCGAGCGGCGCGCGCCGGCGCGCTCGCTGGCCAGCCGTTCGCGCTCCAGCTCGAACAAGCGGGTGCGCAGCACCTTCAATGCCTTGGCCTTGTTCTTGTGCTGCGATTTTTCGTCCTGCTGGATGACCACCAGCCCGGTCGGCAGGTGCGTGATGCGCACCGCGCTGTCGGTGGTGTTGACCGACTGGCCGCCGGGCCCGGACGAACGATAGACGTCGATGCGCAGGTCGGCATCGTTGATCTGGACATCGACCTCCTCGGCTTCGGGAAGCACCGCCACCGTCGCCGCCGAGGTATGGATCCGCCCGCCGCTTTCGGTCGCGGGAACGCGCTGGACGCGGTGAACGCCGCTTTCGAACTTCAGCCTGGCGAACACGCCGCTGCCGCTGATCGAGGCAATCGCTTCCTTGTAGCCGCCGACGTCGGACGCGCTCGACGAGATCAGCTCGAAGCGCCAGCCCTGTTCCTCTGCATAACGCTGGTACATCCGCAGCAAATCGCCGGCGAACAGCGCCGCCTCGTCGCCGCCGGTGCCGGCGCGGACCTCGAGCATCGCCGGCCGTTCGTCGGCCGCATCGCGCGGCAGCAGTTGCAGCGCCAGCGCCCGTTCCGCCTCGGGCAGGCGAGCTTCAATGGTGAGCAATTCTTCCGACGCGATCTCGCGCAGCTCCGCATCCGCGTCCCGGGTCATAGCGGTCAGGCTGTCGCGCTCGGCGCGTAGCCGCCGCACCTCGCGCGCCGCGGCGGCGGCCGGCTCGATCGCCGCATATTCCTTGGACAGCCGGACGAATTCCTCCGGCGCCAGGTCAAGCGCCGCCATCGCGTCGGTGAGCTCGCTCTTGCGCGCCTCGATCGCAGCAATCCGCTCGGACGAGACGCGGTTCATGGCTTTAGCGCTTTGGCGATGCGACCGAAGGGCACCGCCTGTTGGGTGCCGCTGGCGAGGTCCTTGAGCTGTGCCTCGCCCCGGCTCAGCTCGTCATCGCCGAGCAGCAGCGCATAACGCGCTCCGGCGGCATTGGCACGGCTGAGCCGCTTTTTCATATTGCCGCGATAGGCCATGTCGGCGGCGATTCCGGCACCGCGCAGTTCGGCGAGAATGCGTTGCGCCTCAACTTCGGCGCGCTCGCCGAGCGGTACCAGCACGACCCGGGGCGACTCGGCCGCCGGACGGTCGATCAGCATTGCCAGCCTTTCGATCCCCGCGGCCCAACCGACCGCCGGCGTCGGTGGACCGCCGAGGGCTTCGATCAGCCCGTCGTAGCGGCCGCCGGCCAGTACGGTCCCCTGCGCGCCGAGTTGGTCGGTGATGAATTCGAACGCAGTGTGGCGGTAATAATCGAGGCCGCGCACCAGCCGCGGCGCGCGCTCCCACTGGATGCCGGCGGCGTCGAGCCCTGCGGTCACCGCGGCAAAGAAGTCCGACGCTTCGGCGGTCAGGAAGGCGTCGATCTCCGGGGCGCTATCGACCACCGGCCAATCCTGGTGCGCCTTGCTGTCGAGGATTCGCAACGGATTGCGCTGCAGCCGGTCCCGGCTGTCGTCGCTGAGCTCCTTGGCGCGGGCGGAGAAATGCTCGTGGAGAGCATCGCGCCACGCGGAGCGAGTCTCCGGGTCGCCGAGCGTGTTGAGCTTGAGGATCGCGCTGCCGATCCCGAGCTCCTTCAGAAGCTGGTCGGCAAAGGACAGTATCTCGATGTCGGCCGCAGCCTCGCCGGCGCCAATCACCTCGGCGTCGAGTTGGTGGAACTGGCGGAATCGGCCCTTCTGCGGCCGCTCGTAGCGGAAGGCGGGTCCGTGCGTCGCGACCTTTAGCGGCGCGAACTGCTGCCAGCCTTCGGACAGATAGGCGCGGGCGATCCCGGCGGTGAACTCGGGCCGAAGCGAGACCGATTCGCCGCCCTTGTCCTCGAATGTATACATTTCCTTGGAGACGACATCGGTGGTCTCGCCCATCGTCCGGGCGAATACGGCGGTCGCCTCGAGTACCGGCACCTCGACGCGCTGGAAACCAAACAGCCGGCGGACGCGGTCGAACGCGCCGATCACCGCATGGAGGCGGTCGGCATCCTCACCGAGCAGACTTTGGGTTCCCCGGACGGGCTGCGGCGTGGTCATCGTCTCGCGCTAATGCATATTTCTCCAATAACAAAAAGCTGCGCGCGCGATTGCCGCCCCTCGGGCTGGCATGGCGGCGGCAATGCTGCCACACTTGAAAAGGGATCGAGCGAACGGGAGTGTGTAATGCGCGAGGGGCGAATCATCATTCTGGCCGGCATGCTGGCGATTGCCGGTTGCGCCACCACCCAGCCGGTGGGACCGGCCGCCGTTGCGCCCGCGCCGGTCGTGGCGGAGCGGGTCGCCGGACCGGCCGAGGCGCGAACCCGAAGTGCTCTGACCGCCATCGCCGAGCTCAACCCGCGCCTGCATGCGGTGCTGGCCGTCGACCCGACCGCGATCGATCAGGCACGAGCGGTGGATGCCAGCGGAATAAGCGGCCCGCTCGCCGGCGCTCCCGTCCTGCTCAAGGACAATATCGAATCCGCCGGGCCGCTGGCGACGACTGCGGGCAGCCTCGCGCTGATCAACAACGTCACCCGCCGCGACGCGCCGCTGGTTGCCCGGCTGCGAGCCGCGGGAGCGATCATCGTCGGTAAGGCGAATCTGTCGCAATGGGCGAACTTCCGCTCCTCCGACTCCATTTCCGGCTGGAGCGCGGTCGGTGGCCAGGCCCGCAACCCTTACGCGCTGGACCGCAACGCCTGCGGCTCGTCGAGCGGCAGCGCGACCGCGGTTGCGGCCGATATGGTCCGGCTGGCGATCGGCACCGAGACCGATGGGTCGGTTACCTGCCCGGCCGCGATCACCGGCGTCGTCGGATTTAAGCCGACCGTGGGGCTGGTCAGCCGCACCTACATCATCCCGATCAGCGCCAGCCAGGACACGGCCGGACCGATTACCGCCACGGTGCGCGATGCGGCCGAGCTGCTTACGGTGATCGCCGGCAGCGACCCCGCCGATCCCGCCACCGCCGAGGCCGACGCGCGCAAGACCAACTATGCGGCGGCGCTCGATGCAAACGCGCTTCGCGGCAAGCGCATCGGCGTGATGCGCTTCGCTTCCGGCTTCGGCACCGATGCGCCGTTCGCCGCGGCGCTCGGCGTGCTGCAGGCGCAGGGCGCGACCCTGGTCGAGATCGCTGAGTTCGACCGAAAAGACATGGGCTCGAACGAATACACGGTGCTGCTCACCGAGTTCAAAGCCGGGCTCAACGACTATCTGCGCACCAGCCCGGCGCCGATTCCGGTTCGCAGCCTCGCCGACGTGATCGCCTTCAACAAGGCGAATGCGGCGCGCGAAATGCCGCTGTTCGGCCAGGATATTTTCGAGCGGGCCGAGAAAGCAAAGGGCCTTTCCGATCCCGACTACAAGAAGGCGCGTGAGCGCAGCCTGCTGCTCGCGGGCGCCGAAGGCATCGACCGACTTCTCGAAGAACATAGTCTCATCGCTCTGGTCGGTCCGACGATGCCGCCGGCGTGGAAGATCGACGCGGTCAATGGCGACCAGATCAGCGGTGGCGGCGCCGGCAGCCTCGCCGCGGTCTCCGGCTATCCCCACCTCACCGTGCCGATGGGCGATGTGAAAGGGCTGCCGGTGGGGCTGAGCTTCATCGGCCCGAAATGGTCCGACGCGCTGATCCTGTCGCTGGGTCATGCTTATGAGCAGGCACGCGGAGACCTGCCGGGGCCGCGCCTGCTGCGCTCGATCGAGGAAAGTCCGGAGATCGCGCCGGCGCTCGAACCGGCCGGCTAGGCGGTCATCCGCAATCCGGCGATCGCCGCGACTATGCCCAAGATTAGCAGCATCCGGATGGTCGTCGCCGGCTCGCCGAACCACAGCATTCCGACCATCACCGTGCCGATCGCGCCGATGCCGCCCCACACCGCATAAGCGGTGCCCATCGGGATGGTCCGCGCGGCAAGCTCGAGCAGCGCCATGCTGATCGCCACCGAAGCCAGGAAGGCCAAAGTCCACGGCAGGTTGCGAAAGCCGTCGACGAACCGCAGCGATGTCGTGAATCCGATCTCGAACACGCCGCCAAGGATCAACCAGAACCATGCCATGTTCGTCTCCCTAAGTCGCCGCTTCGAGCGCCGGGCCGGCCTCTTCGGGCTTGCGTGCAGCAAGGATGCAGCCGGCGACGATCAGGCACGCGCCGGCGATGGTAAAGGGCGACACCGTCTCGTCGAAGAACAGCCAGCCGAATAGCGCCGCCCACAGGAAGGCGGTGTATTCGGTCGCCGCGAGGTAGCTCGCTTCCGCCCGCGCGTAGGCCCAGGACAAAAGCAGCATCGACCCGAAAGCCAACAGCGCGGCGAACGCAATCCACGGCCATTGCGCGAGCGACGGGACTTCGACTCCGATCAGCGGCAGCGCGGCAAGCAGCAGCGCGCTGACGACCAGGCTCTGGAAAAAGGCGATCTCGACCGGCCCGGCAACCTGCGCCTGGCGCCGCATCAGGATGATATTGAGCGCGTAGCAGACCGCCGACGCGAGGATCGCGATCGACCCGAGCAGCGCTTCGCGCCCGAGCTCGGCCTGGGCCTGGCCGACGAAAATCACGACGATGCCGGCGAAGGCGATCCCCGAGGCAGCAACGGTCCGCCGCCCGACCGTCTCGTGCAGCAGCGCGGCGGCGAGGTAGAGCGCGATCAGCGGCGCGATGAAGGCCAGCGCCACCGCCTGCGCCAGCGGCACCCGGCCGAGGCCCCAGAAGAACAGGAAGCCCATGAAGGTCGAAAGCACGCCGCGCGCGATATGCAGCTTGAGAATCGGGCGCGCCGGCCAGGGCGATGGACGGGTGGCGTAAAGCGTCCCCGACAGCGCGACCCCGATCAGGTTGCGCCACAACATGGTCGCATAGGTGCCGATGGCGATCACCAGCCCCTTCATTACCGCGTCCATGCCGGAGAACAGGGCGATGCCGAGCATTCCGACCATGAAGGCGAAAACGGGGTCGTTGCGCGGGCTGAACATGGCCGCGGGTCCTTAGCGAAGCGGCGTTGGAAATCCAGCGCGTCAGGCGGCGGCGTTCTCGCGCTCGGCAGTGGCCTCGATCTCCGCCGCCTTGGCTTCGACCAGCCGGACGATATGCTCGATCATCTCTTCGTCGCGGACATGATGGTCGGTAATGCCGGACAGATAGACCATATGCTTGCCCTGGCCGCCGCCGGTTATACCGATGTCGGTCTCGCGAGCCTCGCCGGGGCCGTTGACGACGCAGCCCAATACCGACAGCGACATCGGCGTGCGAATATGCTGCAGCCGCTCCTCGAGCTTTTCGACGGTGCGGATCACGTCGAATCCCTGCCGCGCGCAGCTCGGACAGGAGACGACGCGCACGCCGCGGTTGCGGATGCCAAGGCTTTTGAGGATTTCGTAGCCGACCCGGACTTCCTCCTCCGGTTCGGCGGACAGCGACACGCGAATGGTGTCGCCGATTCCGGCCCACAGCAGCGCGCCGATGCCGATCGCCGATTTGACGGTGCCGCCGACGAACCCGCCGGCCTCGGTGATGCCGAGGTGAAGCGGGCAGTCGACCTGCTCGGCGAGGCTCTGATAGGCGGCGACGGCGAGAAACAGGTCCGACGCCTTGACCGCCACCTTATAGTCGCGAAAGCCATGGTCCTCGAGGATGCGGATATGGTCGAGTGCGCTTTCGACCAGCGCCTCCGGGCATGGCTCGCCATATTTTTCGAGCAGATCCTTTTCGAGGCTTCCGGCATTGACGCCGATGCGGATCGCGCAGCCGTTGGCTCGGGCGGCGTTCACAACTTCGCGCACACGCTCGTCCGAGCCGATGTTGCCGGGATTGATGCGAAGGCAGGCGGCGCCGGCGTCGGCCGCCTCGAGCGCGCGCTTGTAGTGAAAGTGGATGTCGGCGACGATCGGCACATTGGCGGCGCGGACGATTTCCCTAAGCGCGGCCGTGCTTTCGACGTCGGGGCAGGACACGCGGATGATGTCCGCGCCGGCTTCCTCGCAGCGGCGGATCTGGTCGATCGTCGCCCGCGCATCCGAGGTCGGCGTGTTGGTCATCGTCTGGACGCTGACCGGCGCATCGCCGCCGACCGGCACGGCGCCGATCATGATCTGGCGCGACTTGCGGCGCGCTATATCGCGCCAAGGGCGGATCGAAGTCATCGCCGCGCATATAGGCGCGCGGCCGCTTCGATCAAAGCTCCGGTCGGATCAGTCCTTTTTGCCCCAGCGCCAGCGCCAGCCGCCGCGAGTCGTCCGGGCGGCGATCAAAATCAGAACCAGCATTACCGGAACAAAGGCGGCGATCAGCGCCGCAGGCCGGTCGCCGAGCAACAGGATCGCACCGGCCACGAAACCAATAAAGCCTGCAAGCAATGCCCAGCCTTGCCAGGCGATCGGAATCCCCGCGCCATAGCCGTAGCGCTTCGGCGCGAACCATAGCGGGCCGTCGCTCATCGCCGTTCTCCAGTCTTCAGGCCAACAGCCACAGGGCAAGTCCGGCAACCAGAAGCGCCGCGAAAATTGCCACCAGCCAAGGGCGATGCGCGGGTTTCGAAAATATTGCCATCAGCATGTTCATTTCTCCTCTTTCGGCGGGCGGCCCCGCTTCCTTGGCTTTGGTGGCGCCAGCTTCATTCCGCGCGCTTTCAGCGCCTCGCGCAACAGGCATTCTACCTGGCCGTTGACGCTGCGAAGGTCGGCGGCCGCACTGCGCTCGACGGCCGCCCAAAGCGCAGGATCGACCCTCAGCGGGTAGGCTTTACGCGGTCGGCCGGGCACGAGCGTTACTGGTAGAGCGTGCCGGTGTTGACGACCGGCTGGGTGTCGCGATCGCTGCACAGCACGACCATCAGGTTCGACACCATCGCCGCGCGCCGCTCATCGTCGAGCTCGACGACCTCCTTTTCGGACAATAGCTGAAGCGCGGTCTCGACCATCGACACGGCGCCGAGCACCAGCTTGGCGCGCGCCGCGATTACCGCTTCGGCCTGCTGGCGGCGCAGCATCGCCTGGGCGATCTCCTGCGCATAGGCGAGGTGCATGATGCGGCACTCGTCGATCGAGATGCCGGCGCGCCCTACCCGGTCCTGAAGTTCGGCTTCGAGGTCGGCGTTGACCACCTCGGACGCGCCGCGCAGTGTCACTTCCTCGAGCTCGATATCGTCATAGGGATATTTCGAGCCGATGGTGCGGACCGCGCTTTCGATCTGGACCTCGATGAACTGCTTGTAATCGGCGACGTCGAACATCGCCTGCGAGCTGTCGGTGACCCGCCAGACGACGTTGGCGGCGATCTCGATCGGGTTGCCGCGCAGGTCGTTGACCTTGATGCGGTCGGAGGTGAAATTGTGGATCCGAATCGAGATTTTCGGCCGCATCATCCATGGCCACACCCAGCGCAGGCCGGTCGAACGATCGCTGCCGCGATAGGCGCCGAACAAGGTGATGACAGCGGCCTGGTTGGGCTGCAGCATATAGAAGCCCGCCCCGACGAAGATCAGCAGCAGCGGGCCGGCGATGACCAGCAGCAGGGACAAAAATCCAAACTGTTCATTTGCCAGCCGGATCACGCCGAAGATCGTCAACCCGACCGCCAACACCAATAGCAGCAGCATCGGATATCCGCTGAACGTCGACGCCGCCCTTTCGCGGCTGACATTCAATGCGCCCGCTTCGATAATAGCCATGACATGCCTCCCATTTATTTGATATCATATTTATATCGAAGCGGCGAACCTGGTCAAGCGGATTCGAACGTGCGCAAGTTCGACGGCACTGTTCGGCGGCCGGCGGATATGAGACAGCTGCCGAGCGTTTCTTGTAAAAAGCGAAGGAGGACACCTATGCGAAACCATCTTATCGCCGCCGCCGCGCTGGCGCTCATTGTAGCGCCCGGCGCAGCGCTCGCCCACCATGGCTGGAGCAGCTACGACGCCGACCGGACGGCACGGCTGGTCGGGTCGTTGTCCAGCGTTTCCTGGAGCAATCCCCACGGCACCGCGACGATGAACTGGGACGGCGAGCGCTGGGACGTCATCCTGGCGCCCGTGTCACGCATGGAAGCGCGCGGCTTGTCCGAAGCGATGATCGCGCCGGGCCAGCGCATCCGGCTGGTCGGCTATCCGCGCAAGGACGGCACGCCTGAAATGCGGATCGAAACGGTCATCGTCGGCGACACCAGGGTCGAGCTGCGCTGAGCCAAGTGGAGGGGCTGACCGCGTTTGCCGAGGCCGTCCAGGGCTCGCCGTTCGGGACATGGGCCGGACAGTCCTCGCTGGCCTATCCGATCGCCAACGTGGTTCATCTGTTCGGCATCTTCATGCTGATCGGTGGGATCGGTTTCCTCGATCTCAGGCTGGCCGGCGCGTTCCGGGCGATCCCGGTGGCGCCGCTGTCGCGGGCCCTGACCCCGATCGCGCTCGCCGGCCTGGCGCTGATCGTGCCGAGCGGCGCGGTGATGTTCGCCGCCGACGCCGAGGCGCTGGTCTTCTCGACAACCTTCCGCTGGAAGCTGCTGGTGATCGCGCTGGCGCTCGCCAATGCGCTAGCCTTCCGTTTCGCCTGGCAGGACCGACTTGAGGGCTGGGATCGGGAGCCGCCGCAGCTCGGCCAGCTGATGGCCGCGGGGTCGATCGTGATGTGGCTGACGGTGGCGACGCTCGGCCGCTGGACCGCCTATAGCTGACCGGCCGCTTTCTGCTATGCGCTTGGGCAAGAGGAGACCGCCTCATGCGTTTCATGCTGCTGATCCTGGGAGCATTTTCAATGTCCACCGCCGCGCCCGCGCAAGATTCGAAGCCCGGCTGGAAGCTGGTCATCCACGGCGGCGCCGGGGTAATCGAGCGGTCGAGGATTACGCCCGAGAAGGATGCGGAAATCCGCGCCGCGCTGAACGGCGCGCTCGATGCCGGAGCGAAGATACTGTCGACCGGCGGAAGCGCGCTCGACGCGGTCGAGGCTGCGATCCGGCCGCTCGAGGACGATCCCAATTTCAACGCCGGCCGCGGCTCGGTCTTCACCTGGGACGGCCGCAACGAGATGGACGCGTCGATCATGGACGGGCGAACGCGGGCCGCGGGAGCGGCGACCGGCGTCACCGCGACCAAAAACCCGATCGGTCTGGCACGGGCGGTGATGGAAAAAAGCCCACATGTGTTTCTTTCGGGCGAGGGTGCCGATGAATTTTCCCGCGAGCAGGGGCTGGAACAGGCCGGCCCCGACTATTTCGCGACCCCCGAGCGGCGGCGCCAGCTCGAGGAAATGAAAACGAAGAATCTGAGCGCTCTGGAGGTCGAGTATAAATATGGGACGGTCGGCGCCGTAGCGCTGGATGCCAACGGCCATGTCGCCGCTGCGACCTCGACCGGCGGCATGACCGGCAAGCGCTGGGGACGGATCGGCGATTCGCCGGTGGTCGGCGCCGGCACCTATGCCGACGACCGGGCCTGCGCGGTTTCGGCGACGGGGCACGGCGAATATTTCATCCGCGCCGGCGTCGCGCACGAGATTTGCGCCCGCGTTCGGCTGAGCGGCGACAGCGGCCAGGTCGCCGCCGATGCCGTGATGGGCGAGGTCGAGGCGCTCGGCGGCACCGGCGGCGTGATCGTCGTCACGCCCAAGGGCGAAATGGTCTATTCGTTCAACACCGCCGGCATGTACCGCGGCAAGGCCGACGCGGCGGGCAAGTCGGTCGCGCTCTACACCGAGTCCGACGAGCGATAGGGCAGCGCCTCGCGGAGCCAGGCGACCTCCTGAGCGACCGCCCGCCGCTCGCCTTCGCAAAAACTCTCGACCGCGCGTCGAAAATTCGGGTCCGGCAGGAAATGCGCCGAGCGGGTGACGACCGGCTCATAGCCGCGGGCCAGCTTGTGCTCGCCCTGGGCGCCCGCCTGAACCGACGCCAGGCCGTTGGCCAGCGCCCATTCGATCGCCTGATAATAGCAAAGCTCGAAATGGAGGTAGGGGACCTCGTCGCAGGTGCCCCAATAGCGGCCGTAGAGCGTATCTTTGCCGACAATGTTGAGCGCGCCGGCGATCGGCGCGCCGTCGCGCAGCGCGAGGAACAGCAACAGCCGGTCGCCCATCGCCGGGCCGATGATCTCGAAGAAGCTGCGGGTCAGGTAGGGCTGCCCCCATTTGCGCGCGCCGGTGTCCTGATAGAAGCGCCACATCGCCGCCCACTCGGCCTCGCCGATCTCGGCTCCCCGAAGCTGGACGAATGCGAGCCTGTCGCGGGCGAGGCTGCGCTCCTTGCGGATCGCCTTGCGCTTGCGGCTGGTCAGCGCAGCGAGGAAATCCTCGAAGTCGGAATAGCCGCGGCTCGTCCAGTGATATTGGATACCGTGGCGGATCAGCCAGCCGCGTCGCCCGCATTCGCTTGCGTCCGCGTCGTCGATAAAATTGATGTGCGCCGAAGACAGTCCGTTTTGAACCGTCACCGCCTCCAGTGCCGCGAGCAATTGCTGCGGGTGCGATCCGAGCAGCCGCGGCCCCGGCACCGGCGTAAACGGAACCGCCACCTGGAGCTTGGGATAATAGGCGCCGCCGGCCCGCTGCCAGGCATCGGCCCAGCCATGGTCGAAAATATATTCGCCCTGGCTGTGACTCTTTAGCCAGGCGGGCGCGGCAGCGACCAGCGCGCCGGATTCATCCTCGACCAGGATCGGCGCCGGCGACCAGCCGGTGCCGGGTCCAACGCTTCCCGACTCTTCGAGCGCGGCAAGGAAGGCGTGGCCGACGAACGGGTCGGCGCCGGCAAGCGCATCCCATCGCGCGGCGTCGACAGACGCGACACCCGGCGCAAGGCGGGCAATCAGCTCGGTTTCACGGTCGGCCATCAGGTCTCAAACATGGCACCGTCTGTGTGAATTAGCGCTGCACCTCGACGATCGCATCGACCTCGACCGCGACCCCCAGCGGCAGCACCGCCACTCCGATCGCGCTTCGGGCATGGCGGCCGGCCTCGCCGAACACCTGTTGCATCAGCTCGGAGGCGCCGTTGGCGACCTTGGGCTGGTCTGTGAACGACGGTGCCGAATTGACGAACACGCCGAGCTTGACGATTCGGCCGACCCGGTCGAGCGAGCCGAGCGCCGCTTTGATCTGGGCGAGCAGCATAATCCCGCATCGCCGCGCCGCGGCGATGCCGTCGTCGAGGTCCATGTCCTCGCCGAGCCGGCCTTTGATCAACGAGCCGTCCTCGGCGAAGCTGATCTGGCCGGAAATGTGCAGCAGCCCGCCGGATTCGACCGCCGGGACATAGGAGGCGACCGGGGCTGCAGCCTCTGGAAGGGTGATGCCGAGTTCGGCGAGGCGCTGGTCGATGGACATGGCTGCGCTCCAAGCACTGGCGGGAGCGGGAATCAACCCTGCCGCGTCACCGTGAATCCGGCGAAGCTCTGGCTGGTTGGCATCAGCTCGATAGTGTTGACGTTCACATGGGGCGGCAAGTTCGCCACCCACCAGATCGTCTCGGCGATATCCTCGGCGGTCATCGGCTCCATGTCGGCATAGAGCGTGTCGGAGGCTTGCTTGTCGCCCCCGGTGCGGACCAGCGTGAATTCGGTCTCGACCATGCCCGGCTCGATCGACGTCACCCGGACCCCGGTGCCAGCGAGGTCACATCTCAAGTCGAGCGAGAATTGGCGGACGAACGCCTTGGTCGCTCCATAAACCGCGCCGCCGCGATAGGGGTAGCTGGCGGCTACAGACGACAGGTTGACCACCGCGCCCTTGCGCGCGATCAGGGTCGGCAGCAGCGCATGGGTCAAGGCGACCAGCCCGGTGACATTGGTGTCGATCGCGTTGGCCTGGGCGGAAAGTTGGGAGTCCTGCAGCGGCTCCATCGGCGGAGCCAGCCCGGCATTGTTGAGCAGCAAGTCGATCTCGCCCCACGGCGGCGACAACTTGGCCACATCCTTCAGTGCATCGCCATCGCGCATGTCGAGCTCGAGCGGCAGGCAAGCCTCGCCAAGCTGCTCGCCGAGCGCGCGCAGCCGGTCGCCGCGGCGGCCGGTGGCGATCACACGCCAGCCGTCGCCGGCGAAGCGCCGGGCGGAAGCGGCGCCGATCCCGGCGGTGGCGCCGGTAATGAGGACGGTCCGGGTCATGGCTTTTCCTCCAGCCGTTCGAGGATCCAGTCGCACGCCGCCGCCCATTGGTCGATCCGCGCATGGGCGTGTTCGGCGGGCGGAACGACTCTGGCCAGCCGGGGCTCGGCGATCATGTGCAGCCGCCAGACGTCCGGCGCATGCTTCGCCACCGACGCATGATGGACCGCGAGGTCGTCGACGAACACAGCTATCGGATCGCCGCGCTGCTCCAGCAGGCTGCGGACCGGCGCGCCCTTGCCGCCCCGGTTGCAGACCACATCGTGGCGGATGCCGTGCCGCGCGAGCTGGTCGACCCGCCACGAGTGCGCTTCGTCGCCGAGGTTGGTGAGGATGACGATGTCGGCGACTTCGCCGATTCGCCCCAGCGCCTCGAGGGCGCCGGGCACTAGCGTCTGGCGGTGCATTTCGCCGCGGAAGAACTGGTCGAGCAGCGGCCACACCTCCTCGGGAGGCACCAGCGCGCCGCCGTCCCTGCGGGTCAGCGCATCGGCGAAGCTGCCGCTTTCCAGGTCGAAACGAACCTGGTGCGCCTCGTCGAGCCAGTCGGCGAAATGACCGATCATGTGCAGCAGCACTTCGTCGCAATCCGAGACGAGCAAAGGCCGGGTCATTGCTCGAGTGCCCGCCGGGCCTGGACGAGAGCGTCGGGGCTGACGCCGATCTCCCCGGCAACGGCGATCAGGTCGGGCTCGTGCGCCTCGAGAAAGCGGATCAGCGCCGCCAGCAACTGCGGCTCCGCGGCGCGATGGCGAAGATCATCTGTGTCGATTCCGGACAGGTCCAGGAACCGGCGCGCGCGCCGTTCGTCGGTAAGCGTCGCGGCAAGCGCCGATAGCGCCAGGGCCTGTGGATCGTTTGTCGCCGGGCGCTGCATGCCCTAATATTGCTGGTGATTGCCCGTTGGGGAAAGCGAATTGGCCAAGATATTGATCGTCGAGGACAATGCGCTGAACATCAAGCTGTTCTGCGATCTGCTCGCCGCGCATGGCCACGAGCCCGAAGCGGTGACCGACAGCAGGCAGGCGCTCGACGCAGCCCGCGCCTTCTCTCCGGATCTGGTAATCACCGATATCCAGCTGCCGCACGTCAGCGGGCTCGACCTGATTCGCATGCTACGCTCCGACGATCAGCTCGGCGAAGTGCCGATCATGGCGGTCACGGCCTATTCGGCCGCCGGCGACGAGGACCGGATTCGCGCGGCGGGCGCTCAGGCCTATGTGTCCAAGCCGATTTCGGTGGCGCGGTTCGTTGCCGAGGTCGGCGCCCTGCTGGAAAGCGGCAAGCAGCCGGAAATAGCCGGCGCGGGCCCGAATTCGGACCCGGTCTGACGGATCGGGCGCGCCAACGCCCGCCCGATCATTTGATCTTGGCTTCCTTGAAGTCGACGTGCTTACGGACGACCGGGTCGTATTTGCGGAACGTCATCTTCTCGGTCGTGTTGCGCGGATTCTTCCGGGTCACATAGAAGAAGCCGGTGTCGGCCGTGCTTACGAGCTTGATCTTGACGGTTGCCGGCTTGGCCATCGCGAAGTCCCAACTGCTTTAAAAAATAAAAGCGGCCTGCCGCCGCTCGAACCGCGGGCTCAATGAGCGCGAAGGCCGATTTTGTCAAGAAAGCTAAGGACCGAAACGCGGCTGTCACGCGCGCATGCTTATGTCCCGGGAGCGCCGGCGCCTTGACGACCCGTTAACCATTTTGCGCGAGCATCGGCACGAAGGAAGGGCAAACCCATGTCCGAATCGCTCGACCAGGTCCGTCGCCAGCTCGGCGAGCGCATCGCCGACATCCACCGGCGCGCCGCCCGCCTGTCGCCACTCGATATTCACGCGCAAATGGACGCGATCCGCGCAGTTGCCGCGGTCAACGGGCTCGCCGCGCTGGAAGGCCTTGCTCACTGTTCCGCCCAGCTGGCGCTGCTGCCGGGCCATCGCGTCGCCACCCAGTGCTGCCTCGAACATATGGAGGAAGCGCTGGCGAGCGACTCGAGCGCCGACCGCACGACCATCCTCGCCGCGCTCGCCGCCCGTCTGCACTGAGGCTGTGACGGACGTCCTCCGGGAGGTCACGATTGTCGCATCCAAGATTGCTGCTATGACCTTCCGCAAGTCGTGAGGGTCCGATGCGATCACTACTCCTTGCACTGCTTCTTACAATCGGGACGGAAGCCTCGGCTCAGAACATTCGGCACGCCCAACCCGGCGCTACGCCGCCGCCGGCCCAAATAGAGCAGCTCGCCTGGCTCGTCGGGCACTGGGAAGGTGAAGGCATCGGCGGGCGAAGCTACGAAACCATCTCACCACCGGCCGCCGGCCAAATGGCGGGACATTTCCAGCAGGTTTCCGAGAAGGGCGTGCAATTCTACGAGTTCTACCACTTTGTCCCGCACGAGGGCTCGCTGATGCTGCGCATCAAGCACTTCAATTCCGATCTGACCGGGTGGGAGGAACGGACCGAGACCGTTGATTTCCCACTGGTCGCAATCGAGGATCGGGCGGTCTATTTCGATGGCATAACTTTCAGGCAAACGGCGCCCGACCAGATGGAATCGTTCGTGCTCGCCGGCGAAGAAGGCCGCGAGCAGGTAATCGGCTTCACTTTCCGGCGCGCCGACGATTAACCAGTGGAACGCAGGCGCGAGAAATGGCTTGGTTCGCCATGCGCGCCTTCTCCCAGCTGCTCGACGATCTCCTCTACACGCGCTCGCGCAACACCAAGCTCGCCCTGATCGGCGATTTTCTGAAAGCAACCCCGGACCCTGACCGCGGCGTGACGCTCGCCGTGCTCGCCGGCACGCTCGACATTCCGACGGTCAAGAGCGCCGCGATCCGGGCGATCGCCGAGGAGCGGATCGACCCGGTGTTGCTGCGCATGAGCCGCGACTATGTCGGCGACATGGCGGAAACCGTCGCATTGCTGTGGCCGACCGCCGCCGACGGCGAGCCGCAGATCGACGACGCGACGATCGGCATCGCCGATGCCGTCGAGCGACTTCGCACGGCGAGCCGGATGGACGCGCCGAAAATGCTTGCCGCGATGCTCGACCATCTCGATTCGTCGGGCCGCTTCGCGCTCCTCAAGCTCGCCACCGGTAATCTTCGGATCGGCATTTCGGCGCGGCTCGCCAAGCAGGCGCTGGCGCAAGCCTTCGGCCTCGATGTCGATGCCGTCGAGGAGGTTTGGCATGGCCTGTCGCCGCCCTATGGCGAGCTGTTCGCCTGGGGCGAGGGCAAAGGCCAGCAGCCGACCCCGGGCGACGTGCCAGTGTTCCGGCCGTTCATGCTCGCCCACCCGCTCGGCGAGGCCAAAGTCTCGCTCGACGACTATGCGGCCGAATGGAAGTGGGATGGAATCCGGGTCCAGATCGTCCGCGCCGGCGGCCGGACCCGGCTCTACAGCCGTACCGGCGACGATATTTCCGCCAGCTTCCCCGAAGTCGCCGAAGCGTTCCGGATCGACGGTGCGATCGACGGCGAGCTTCTCGTCCGCGGCAGCGACCAGGGCGCCGATCGGCACGGCGGCGCGGCGGCGAGCTTCAACGCCCTCCAGCAAAGGCTCGGGCGCAAGACTGTCAGCGCCGCGATGCGCGGCCGCTACCCAGCGTTCGTCCGGCTCTACGATCTGCTGATCGACGGCGAGGAGGATCTGCGAGGTCTGACTTGGGATCGGCGCCGCGAACGACTCGAGGCGTTGGTGCCGCGGCTGGACCCCGAGCGCTTCGACCTGTCGCGGCTGATCGAGGCGGACAGCTTCGCCGCGCTCGAGGAGCTTCGCGCCGGCGCGCGCGACGCGGCGATTGAGGGCCTCATGCTGAAAAAGCGCGACAGCCCCTATGTCGCCGGCCGCCGTGCCGGCCTGTGGTACAAGTGGAAGCGCGATCCGCTGACCGCCGATTGCGTGCTGATGTATGCGCAGCGCGGCTCGGGCAAGCGCTCCAGCTATTATAGCGACTACAGCTTCGGCTGCTGGAGCGACGGGGGGGACCTGCTGCCGGTCGGCAAGGCCTATTTCGGCTTCACCGACGAAGAACTGAAATGGCTCGACCGCTGGGTGCGCAGCCACACGGTGCAGCGCTTCGGCCCGGTGCGCGAGGTCGAGAAAAGCTTGGTGCTCGAGGTCGTCTTCGATTCGATACACACCAGCAACCGCCACAAGTCCGGACTGGCGATGCGCTTCCCGCGGATCAGCCGAATCCGCAGCGACAAGCCGGCGAGCGAAGCCGACCGCGTCGCGACGCTGGCGGCGATGGTAACTTGAAACAGCAAAACGCCCGCCCGGACCAAGGTCCGGACGGGCGCTTTGGGCCACGCTTGGGGGGTGGCTTACTGGATCGGCTGAAGGTTCACCGCCGCGAATTTGCCGCGACGGTCGACCTCGATATCGAACTCGAGCTTGTCGCCCTCGCTGAGCGTCGGCATTCCGGCCCGCTCTACAGCCGAAATATGGACGAAGGCGTCGGGCTGTCCGTCATCGCGCTGGATAAAGCCAAAGCCTTTCATCGCGTTGAAGAACTTGACCACGCCGGTCGCCTTTTCGCCGGTCAGCTGTCGCTGCGGTCCGCCGCGGTCGCCGACGTCGGCACCGCCGCCGCCGCGCTGGACTTCCATCGGCTCGCCTTCGATTCGAAGGTTGGTCGCCGAGATGCGTCCGCCGCGGTCGACCAGCGTGAACTCGAGCGGTTGGCCGTCGGCGAGATCGGCAAGACCCGCCTGCTCGACCGCCGAGATGTGGACGAACACGTCCTCGCCGCCGTCATCCCTGACGATGAAGCCAAAGCCTTTTTGCGGGTTGAAGAATTTGACGACGCCCTTGCCTTCGCCGACGACCTGGGGCGGCATCCCGCCGGCAGCGCCGCCGCCGCGGAAACCGCCACCACCGCCGCCGCCGCCGCCGCGGAATCCTCCGCCACCGCCGCCATAGCCGCCGTCACCGCCGCCACCGTAGCTTCGGGGCGGTCCGGCGAATCCGCCTCGGTCGGCAAATCCTCCGCGCTCGCTTACTGTTTCCTCGCCGAAAACTCCTTCGCGCTTGTCCCGGCCGCGCCCGCCGCGCTCGCCTTTGCGCCCTCTATCGAAACCCATACCCGTTCAAACTTCCATCTGCCCATACCAACAAGAAAAACCAGCGCGCCGGGCCAGAAGCGCAACCGGTCGGTGCCTGCCCTGCTCACGCACCATTCACCGCCTTACAGTAAAATCCGCAGCCTCTCTAGTGATTCCGTGCCGGATGGGTGGCATAGCGGCTTAGAGCGGCCTGATGGATGGCCGTCGGCCGGCGACAAGGGGTTTGGATGAGCGTCTATTTTCATGAAGAGGATCTACCGGCGGACGTCGGTTTCGCCGACGGTCCGATCGCCATCGACACGGAGGCGATGGGCCTCGTGCCCGGTCGCGACCGATTGTGCCTGGTGCAGCTGTCCGACGGCCGCGGCGACGAGCATCTGGTGCGGTTTTCGCCCGGCAGCGATTATTCGGCGCCGAGGCTGAAGGCGCTGCTCGCCGATCCCGACCGACTCAAGCTCTACCATTTCGCGCGCTTCGACCTGGCGATCATGCGCGCCTATCTCGGCATCATGGCGGCGCCGGTCTATTGCACGCGCACCGCCTCGCGGCTGGTGCGGACCTATACCGACCGCCATGGGCTGAAGGATCTGGTCAAGGAATTGCTTGGCCAGGATCTGTCCAAGCAGCAACAGACCAGCGATTGGGGCGCCGCCGAGATCAACGAGGCGCAGCGCGACTATGCCGCCAGCGACGTGCGCTATCTGCACGCGCTCAAGGCCATGCTCGACGAGCGACTCGAGCGCGAGAATCGTACCGCGCTCGCCGAGGCCTGCTTCGCCTTCCTGCCCGGCCGGGCCCTGCTCGATCTCGCCGGCTGGCCGGATCAGGACATTTTCGCGCATGACGGCTGACCATGTCTGACGCGGCGATCCGCGAGCGCTCCGAAAAGCAGCGCTGGGCCGTTCCGGGCAGCTCGCACGACCGGGTTGTGCGAATCGCCAAGGTGGCGCTGCCGTCTGCGGTCGGCGTGCTGGCCGCCTTCCTCGCGCTGGCGCCGTTCGACCGCGAGGGCGACGCCAGCTTCATCCTCGACAAGAATCAGGTCGACAACGCGCCCGAGCGGATGCGAGTCGAGCAAGCCCGCTATAGCGGCGAGGACGATCGCGGGCAGAAGTTCGCGATCGTCGCCCAAACGGCGGTTCAACGCAGCTCGGACGAGCCGATCGTCGACATCCGCGGCGTGTCCGCTCGGCTCGCCGCTGAGCAGGGATTGGTCACCATCCTTGCCAATCAGGCGCACTACAACCTCGACGAGCAACGACTCCGGATCCAGGGGCCGGTGCGGGTCGCCAGCCTCGACGGCTATCGGCTGGCGACTCGCGACGTCAACATCGACCTGAAGCGACGGCGGCTATCGAGCGACGGCGCGGTCGAAGGTCGAATCCCGCTCGGCGCCTTCAGCGCCGGGCGGCTGGTGGCCGATCTCGGCGAGCGCACGGTCGTGCTCGACCGGCGCGCTCGCTTGAAAATCGTCCAGGGGGCGGTCAGATGAGGACTATGCTTCGCACCTTGTTTGTCGCCGCCGCGTTCGCTTCGGCCGGATTCGCCGGTCTGGCGCAGGCTCAAAATCAGGTGTCCGCGCTTCGCGGCCATGACAGCGATGCGCCGGTCGACGTCGCCGCCGACCGCATCGAAGTCCAGGACCGGTCCGACCGCGCGGTGTTCGTCGGCAACGTCGAGGTACGGCAGGCAAGCCTTGCGCTCGACACGGCCCGACTGACCGTCGCCTATTCGAGTGCCGGCGGAATCCAGATTCAGCGGCTCGACGCGAGCGGCGGCGTCACCGTCCGAAGCCCGTCGGAAACTGCACGCGGCGACTTCGGCATCTACGATCTCGAGCGCGGACTGATCACTCTGGTCGGCGATGTCGTCCTGACTCGCGACGGCTCGAACATCAACGGCTCGCGGCTGGTGATCGACCTCGACAGCGGCCGCGCGGTGATCGACGGCGGTCCTCCCGGAGTGGGCCAGAACGGCGGACGCGTGACCGGGCGCTTCACGGTTCCGCGGCGCGGCAACTGAGACAGGGAATGAACGAAGCGGCGACCATGACGCGCTCGGCAAGCGAGGCGGAACGACCGGTCGGCGGGCTCGAGGTCCGGTCGATCGCCAAATCCTATGATCAGCGGGCCGTGCTTCATGACGTGTCGCTGGCCGTCTCGCGGGGCGAAGTCGTCGGCCTGCTCGGCCCCAACGGCGCCGGCAAGACGACCTGCTTCTATTCGGTGATGGGGCTGGTCAATCCGGACAGCGGCCGAATCTTTCTCGACGGCGAGGACATCACCGACCTGCCGATGTACCGGCGGGCGATCCTCGGCCTCGGCTATCTGCCGCAGGAGACGTCGATCTTTCGCGGGCTGACGGTCGAGGATAACATCCTTGCCGTGCTCGAAGTCTCCGAGCCGGACAAGAGCGCGCGCCTCGCACGGCTGGAGCAGCTGCTCGACGAATTCGGCCTGGTGCGGCTGCGCGCCTCGGCGGCGATGTCGCTGTCGGGCGGCGAGCGACGCCGCTGCGAGATCGCCCGGGCGCTTGCCGCCGAGCCGTCGATCATGCTGCTCGACGAGCCGTTCGCCGGCATCGACCCGATCTCCATTTCCGACATCCGCGACCTCGTCCGGCAGCTGAAGCAACGCGGTATCGGAGTCCTCATCACCGACCATAATGTCCGCGAGACGCTCGACATCGTCGACCGCGCCTGCATCATCTACGACGGGCAAGTGCTGTTCCAGGGCACTCCACAGGCGCTGGTCGCCGATCATGAAGTCCGCCGGCTCTACCTCGGCGAGAGCTTCGCGCTTTAACGGGGCGCGCGACCATGGGGCTCGGCCCGCGTATCGATATCCGCCAGTCGCAATCGCTGGTAATGACCCCGCAGCTGACGCAGGCGATCAAGCTTTTGCAGCTATCGAACCTCGAGCTCGAAGCGGTCATCGCCGAGGAACTGGCGAAGAACCCGCTGCTCGAAGGCGGCGACGGCGATGAATCGGAAGGGGACGACTCACCTCCGGTTTCCCCCGGCGAACAGTCGGAGGGCGACGAGGAGCGCGACGATCCCGGTGCCGACGAATTGATCGCGGCGCAGGGCGCGGCCGGCGACCCGCCGCTCGATATCGACTGGGAAGGCCAGGCGCTGGAAACCGACAGCTTCGCCGACGCCGCCGGTTCGAGCGGGACCAGCGACGAGGCGTTCGATTTCGATCGGCTCGAACATCGGGCGACCTCGCTTGCCGAGCATTTGCAGGCCCAGCTTCACGGGGCTTCGGGTAGCGAAGGCGATCTTGCCCGGGCGATCGCCGAGATGCTCGACGAGACCGGCTATCTGACCGTGCCGGTCGCGGACATCGCGGCGGCAACCGGCGCTTCTTCCGAACTGGTCGAGGCCGCGCTGGCGCTGGTTCAGGGGCTCGAACCGGCTGGGGTCGGCGCGCGCAGCCTGTCCGAATGCCTGGCGCTGCAGGCCAAGGCGGCCGACCGCTACGACCCGGCGATGGCGCGGTTGATCGACAATCTCGACCTGCTCGGCCGCGGTCAGATGGCGGCTTTGAAGCGCATCTGCGCGGTCGACGACGAGGACCTTTCCGACATGGTCCGCGAGCTTCGCGCTTACGACCCCAAGCCCGGCTGCCAGTTTTCGGGCGGGTCGGCGGACAGTGTCGCGCCCGACGTGTTCGTGCGCCGCACGCGAGACGGTTTCGCGGTCGAGCTCAACGGCGCGACCCTGCCGAGGCTACTGGTCAACCGCCACTATTATCTGGAGCTAAAAGCCGGTCCGCAAGACAAGCAATCGCGGGCCTGGCTAAGCGAATGCCTGGCCAGCGCCAACTGGCTGGTCAAGGCGCTCGACCAGCGTGCACGAACCATCGTCAAGGTGGTGTCGGAGATCGTCAGGCGCCAGCAAGGCTTCTTCGATCGCGGGGTGAGCGCGATGAAGCCGCTCACCTTGCGCGAAGTCGCCGAAGCGATCGAAATGCACGAATCGACGGTCAGCCGGGTCACTTCCAACAAATATCTGCTGAGCGACCGCGGCCTCTACGAGCTCAAATATTTCTTCGGCTCGGGCGTCGGGTCGGGCGAGGGCGGCGGCGAAGGCGCGGCCGCCGAAGCGGTCAAGGCGGCGATCGGCCGGCTGATCGCCGAGGAGCGCGAGATATTGAGCGACGACACTCTGGTCGATCTACTCAAGGCCGAGGGCTTCGACCTCGCCCGGCGCACCGTCGCCAAATATCGCGAGGCGATCGGCATCGGCTCGTCGATCCAGCGGCGTCGGCAGCGGAAGATGACGGGGGGCTAGCTGTTCCCATGTCCGTTCGCTTCGAGCGGATGATCGAGCCTGTCGAGATCATCCAGTCGAGAAGGTGTGTCTCGACCAACGCTTCTCGTCTTCGCTCGAAGCTAGCTCGACACGAACGGTTTGCTCAGATCACACCGACAGCCGCGCCCAGATCGGCAGATGATCCGACGCCCGCAGCGCCGCCGCGCTCATATGCACGCCCGCGGCATCGATCTTGAGCTGTGAATCGACGATGATCCGGTCGAGGCAAGCGACCGGGTGGCGCGCGTGGAAGCTCGGCCCGATCGGCGCCACTCGAAACCCCGGCGGCAGATCGCGCAGGCAGCCGGAGGCCTCGCGCCACTCGTTGGTGTCGCCCATCAGCACCGTCGGCATCTTGTCCCGCCGGGCGGCGATCGCGTCCAATATCCGGCGCATCTGCCGTCGCCGCCAAAGTCCCGATAGGTCGAGGTGAAGCCCAACCACCCGCAGCGGCCGGTCATGGATCAAAAGCTCGGCCAGCACCGCCCCGCGCGGCTCCAGCGTCGGCAGATCGATCGTCGCGACATCGAGCACGCCGATGTGCCGCTTCACCAGCAGCGCGTTGCCGTGCCAGCCGATGTTGCGGGTATCGACCTTGAGCAGTTGCTCGGCACGCCGGCGGGTCTTC
>CAYUWJ010000090.1:0-20921 GCA_964448315.1 uncultured Sphingomonas sp.
CTTGGCGGGACACTCGAGCTCGACTGGCGCTCCGAGGGGCTCAGCGCAACGATCCGCTTCCCGCTCAACGCTTAGCCCAACCTCGTCATCGCGACCCCCGGTCCGGTCCGGGAGAAGCAATCCAGATTCGCGCCCTTTGAAAATGGATTTGCTTCGTCGCTCCGCTCCTCGCATTGACGGTGGCAACGAGGGGGAATGCATGGCTGCGCCGCAGGTCGACGAACACCGCACTCCGCTCCGCCGCGTGATCGGGGCGAGCCTGATCGGCACGACCATCGAATGGTACGACTTCTTTCTATACGGCTCGGCCGCGGCGCTGGTGTTCAATCGCCTGTTTTTCCCCGACTATGATCCCTTGGTCGGCACCCTGCTCGCCTTCGCCACTTATGCCGTCGGCTTCATCGCCCGACCGCTCGGCGGCATTGTTTTCGGCCATTTCGGAGACCGCATCGGCCGCAAGAAACTACTGATGTGGAGCCTCGTCCTGATGGGCGTCGCGACGGTGCTGATCGGGCTTCTGCCATCCTATGCGACAATCGGCGTCTGGGCGCCGATCTTTTTGGTCGTGCTGCGTCTCGTCCAGGGCTTCGCGGTCGGCGGCGAATGGGGCGGGGCGGTGCTGATGGCGGCCGAGCATGGCGACGCGGCGCGGCGCGGCTTCTGGGCCAGCTGGCCGCAGGCGGGAGTCGCCGCCGGCAGCCTGCTGTCGGCCGGCGTTCTGGCGCTGATGGCGGGTTTGCAAAGCGAGGCCGACTTTCTCGAATGGGGCTGGCGCGTGCCCTTCCTGCTGTCGGCATTTCTGGTCGTCGTCGGCTGGTACATCCGCAATCGCGTGTCGGAGAGCCCGATGTTCGAGGCGGCGCTGGTCGAAGCAGAAATTCCGCCGAAGCTGCCGGCGATGGAGGTGATCCGCGAGCGGCCGATGGCGATCCTGCTCGGCTCGGGCCTCAGGGTCGGCGAGAACATTTCCTACTACATCCTCACAGTCTTCTCGCTGACCTATCTGGTCGACGTCGCCGCCGAGACCCGCAGTCTCGCGTTGAACGCGCTGCTGATCGCCGCCGTAGTCCAGTTCTTCGCCATACCATTGCTGGCGATGCTGTCGGACCGGATCGGGCGCAGGCCGGTCTATGCGTTCGGCGGCCTCGGCCTCGCCGCTTATGCCTTCGTCTTCTTCCCGATGCTGGCGAGCGGGGAGCCGGCGCTGATCGTGCTGGCGATCGTTCTCGGCCTGGTGCTGCACAGCGCAATGTACGGCCCGCAGGCGGCGTTCATCACCGAGCTGTTCCCGACCCGCATCCGCTATTCCGGAGTGTCGATCGCCTATCAGCTGACCTCGATCTTCGCCGGGTCGCTGGCGCCGATTATCGCCCTGTGGCTCTACACCGAATATGAATCCGCGACCCCGGTCGCGATCTACGTCGCCGTCACTTGCGTGATCAGCGGCGTCAGCGCGCTGCTGGCGCGGGAGACGAAGGGCGTGGAGCTGGCGGAGATACGATGAGCAGCAATAGCTGCTTCGGGTGGAAAGCGGACAATGCGAAAGCTGGCGACGAATCCGGCACCGACCAGCGCTGACGAAGTGCTGTTGGCAGGATCGGTCAAACGGGCGCATAGCCTCCGCAAGGCTGGGGGGCGCCTGTATGGACCACGACTTAAGTGACACCGTTGCCGCCGGCGCTGGAAGCTCGGTGATGCGCCTTCGCCCGGCACTCGCGCAAAGCCGCAAGCTGAGGCTGTTCTCGGTCTTCATTCTCTATGTTGCGCAAGGCGTGCCGATCGGCCTGTTCTGGTTCGCGATCCCGGCGTGGATGGCGGCTAACGGCGCCAGTGCCGCAGACGTCGCCTTTGTGCTCGGCCTGACCGCGCTGCCCTGGAGTTTGAAGCTGGTCAACGGCTTCATCATGGACCGCTACACATTCCTGGCAATGGGGCGGAGACGCGTCTGGCTCATCGGTGCGCAACTCGTGATGATCGCCTTGCTCATCGGCTGTGCTCTGCTCGGCCCGGGGGTCAAGGACATCGTCCTGCTGGGAGGTATCGGCTTTGCGGTGAACGCCGCGACCACCTTCCAAGATGTCGCGGTGGACGGACTCGCGGTCGATATCATGGAAGAGGAGGAGCGCTCCCGCGCCAGCGGAATGATGTTCGGCGGACAGTCGATCGGCATGGCGCTGTCCACCGCGTTGAGCGGCGCCGCGATTGTCGCCTACGGCCCAAGCGCCGCCTATCTCCTGTCGGCGCTGTTCATCGGTTTCGTCACCTTGCTCGTGCTGGTCACTCGCGAACGACCCGGCGAGCGGCTGCTGCCGTGGTCGAGCGGCACGGCGACCGCTGCAAATCTGGAGGTCCAGGCTCGCCGCTGGTGGCCGATCTTCAAGAACACGTTCCAGTCGATCATTCGGCCGGTCAGCCTGATGTTCCTGCCGATCGTCCTAATCAAAGGCATGCAATATGGCGTTCTGACCGGGGCTACGCCGCTGATCGCCACCGGCTCGGCCGGCTGGGCCGAAGACCACATCACCGCGATCACCGGGATCGGGCAGCTGGTCGCGGGAATTGCCGGCATGACAATCGGCGGCGTCCTTGGTGACAGGCTCGGCTCCAAATGGGCGAGCCTCCTGTTCTTCGGCTGCTGGCTAGTCCTCAATGCAACGATGTTTCTCGCCCAGCCGCTGTGGGCGAACAGCCAGTTCCTGACCGTCTATGTGATGATCTGGTTGGCACTCGACATTCTGATCACAGTCGCCACGCTGCCGATTGCGATGCGGTTGTGCAACCGCACCGTCGCCGCGACTCAGTTCACGCTGTACATGGCGCTAAACAATTTCGGGATCACCCTCGGCGCCTCGCTGCTCGGTCTCGCCAGCTGGCTCGGCGGCATTGGTCCGCTGTTCGGTCTCCTCGCCGCGGCCAACCTCGTGGCGATCGCGATCATGCTGGTCGTCCGCTTTCCGATCCGTCAGATTGATCATTCATCGGCCGAACAGCTGCCTCAGGGAAGTGGGCTGGTGCCGACATTAAACTGACGCCCCCTTGCGCTGGGCCTTGCGAATTTTGGCGGTGAAGCGCTCCGTTTCGGCCTCCGCGTCTGCGCGCTGTTGGAGCGGGAGACGAAGGGCGTGGAGCTTGCGGAGATTCGGTAACAGGATCGCTTGCGAAGTCTAAAGAGCGGAGTCGCCCGGGTTGGCTCGGGCAATGGAGATCATATCAGCGAAGAATTGAGTTGTCTCATCGTTGAACGTGCCGGGGGCAATCGCCAGCGCATCGTGGCGGTCGTGGATCAATCGGTATCCTGCGTCCTTCAGTCGATCTCTTAGCGCTGCGCTCCTCTCCGCCGAGAGATGGCAATGCTCGAACAGTATCAGGCTCGGCCGACGCTGCTCAATCGCATAGCTTTTGAGCACAAGATCGTCGGTGCCCTCGGTATCCACCGCAATGACATCAGGCGTGATGCAGAGTCGGTCGCATAGCGCGTCGAGTGTTTCCGTTTCGACCTCGATTTCGTGGATCATGCCCTTAAGATCGTTGTATTTGGGCGCGTGCGAGAGGATGGTGTCGAGCGAGAAGCTCGACAGGCCGTCGTCGCCTTCGACATAATAGAATGGCTGCGGCTCGCTGCTAGTCGAGATCGCGCGATCAACGAAGTGCAGCCCGTCGAGTCCACTGTATGTAGATACGAGTCGTTGGAAGGGCTTGGGCGCAGGCTCGACAAGAGCGCCGTGCCAGCGACCGCTCGCGACGAACGGATGAATGTGATCGGCGCCTATGCCGTCGTTGGCTCCGACTTGAACGAACTGCACTACAGCTAGTTTTTGGGTCAGCAACTCCAGGACCCGCGAGACAATCCGGCCGAAGAGCGGCTTGGTATTGAACGGTTCTTTCAGGCACAGCACCGACTGCGAAAAGCTCGCGATCCCGGGCCAAGGCTGTTTATCCGACAAGTTCACTTCCATTCAGCTGGTTAAGCGCGTGAAGCTGCGGCCGCCCAGCATTTGCACGCGGGTCAAGTCTTTGGAAGCGCCTGTTTCGCCTTACCCCAGCCGGCGAGCATCTTCGATGACTCTCGCTCGATCAGCTTGTCCGCATCCCGGATGCAGAACGCGTTGCCGCCCTCGTATACGTCCAGCTCCTTCCAGGCGATCGGCGCGGCCACCGGCGCGCCTTCGCGGGCTCGGGCGGAGTAGGGGAGCACCGCGGTCGAGCCGCGCTGGTTGCGCAGCCAGTCGAGGAAGATGCGCCCCTTGCGCTGGGCCTTGCGGATGTTGGCGGTGAAGCGCTTCGGCTCGGCCTCGGCGACGGCTTTTGCGAACCGCTCGGCGAAGGAGGACACCTCCGGCCAGTCGGCGGTTTGATCGAGCGGCGCGACGACGTGAATCCCCTTGCCGCCGGTCAGCAGAGGGAAGGTCGTCAGGCCCAATTCGGCGAGCAGATCGCGCAGCCGCACCGCCGCCTCGCGCACCGCCTTGAAATCGAGCCCCTCGTCGGGGTCGAAATCGAACACCAGCCGGTCGGGATGCTCGACCTTTTCGATCCGGCTGCCCCAGCCGTGGAACTCGATCGTCCCCATCTGGACCAGCTCGAGCAGCCCGCGAGGGTCGTCGACGTAGAGATAATCCTGCTTGCCGCCCTTCTTCTCCTTGATTGGCACATTGAGGACATGCTCGCCCATCGCGCCGCTGTCGTGCTTCTGGAAAAAGCATTTCTTGGCGCGGCCCTGAGGGCAGCGGATCAGCGTGATCGGGCGGTTGGCGGAATCGACCATAATCAGCGCCTGAACTTGCGCATAATAATCGGCGAGGTCCTGTTTGGTCAGTCCGTCCTCCGGATAAATCTCCCTGTCCGGGTTGCTGATCTTGACGCCGAAGCTCAGCGCGGTCGCGCGCTCGCCTTTCTTCTCCGCTTTCTGAAGCGGCTTAGCCTCCTCGCGTTTCACCTGCCTTGCTGGCTTGTCCTCGCGCAGTCCGATGAAGCTCGGGTGGCGAAGGATTCCGTCCGAGGTGAATTCGGTGAAGGCGATTTCCGCGACCAGCTTCGGCTCTATCCAATGCGCGCCCTTATGCTCCGTGCGCGGAACCGCGACCGGCGGCTTGTCTACCTCCAGCGGCGTCATCCGCCCGAGCAGATCCTTCATCGTCTCGCCGCTGAACCCGGTCCCGACCTTGCCCGCGAAGCTCAGCTTGCGGCGCTCGTGAGTCGCCAGAAGCAACGAGCGGAAACCGCGCTTTTTGTCGCTTTCCGTCCAGCCGACAATGACGAATTCCTGCCGCTCGATGCACTTGACCTTGAGCCAGTTGCGCGTGCGCTTGCCGCGATAGGGCGCGTCCGCCTTCTTGGCGATAATGCCCTCGCCCTTGTCGGCGCAGATCGCCTTGAACAGCTGCTCCCCCTTGGCGACGACATGGTCGCCATAGAGGATCGGCCCGCCGATTCCGTCGAGCAGCGCCGCCAGCCTTTGCTTGCGCTCGAGGTTGCCGAGTTTGGTGATGTCCTTGCCGCGATCGACCAGCAGATCGAACGCATAGAAGGCGAGGTCGGCGTCGCCACCCTTGAGGGTCGACTGGAGCAATTGGAAGTCGGGCTTGCCGCCCTTGTTCAGCGCCACCGCCTCGCCGTCGATCAGGCATCCGGCCGGTAGCTTCGATGCCGCCTTTATCAGCCCGCGGAACTTGTCGCTCCAGTCGTTGGCGTTGCGAGTCCAGGCAGTCGCGGCGCCGTCGCCGGTAGCGAGCAGCAGCCGATAGCCGTCATATTTATATTCGAACAACCAATCCGAGCCGGTCGGTGCGGCGTCGACCAAGGTTGCAAGCTGCGGCTGACGAAACGCGGGCGGAGCGGTCGCCGCCTTCTTCTTCGCCCGGCCGCCCTTTTTTGCGTCGCGGTTGGACCGCCAGACGTCCTCGCCGGACGCAATCTCGGCCATCGTCCGACCGGAAGCGACGCTGGTTGTGCATTGGTCGACTAGGGCATCGCCGTTACCGGGATCGGCCTGTTCGTCGTCGACTTTCTTCAGCATCCAGGGCTCGGCCTTTTCGCCGGGCTTGCCCTTCAGGCGGAACATCACCCATTCGCCCTTCATCCGCTCGCCGATGAGCGTGAAATGGAGATGGCCCTCCTCGATCGTCTTCGCCGGGTCCTTGCCGGGCTCGGGGATCCAGCGGCCCCGATCCCACAGCATCACCGTGCCGCCGCCATATTCCTGCTTGGGAATGGACCCTTCGAAATCGCCATAGTCGAGCGGATGATCCTCAGTCCGCATTGCCAGCCGCTTGTCGGCGGGATCGACGCTCGGCCCCTTGGGCACCGCCCAACTCTTCAGCACCCCGTCCAGTTCAAGCCGGAAATCCCAGTGCAGCCGCGACGCTTCATGCTTCTGGACGACGAAACTGTCGCCCTTGCCCTTCAGCTTGCGGCCCTTGGGCTCCTTCGTCTTCCTGAAGTCGCGCTTGGCGTTGTAGGTCGCGATGTCGAGCTTGCGCGTGGGCATCAGTTTGGTCGCCCGTCATTGCGAGCACAGCGAAGCAATCCAGCCCGCGCAACTGGATTGCTTCGTCGCTGTGCTCCTCGCAATGACAGCATGATCAAGCCCGCTTGCGAGCAGCAGTCTTCTTGGCGGCCGGCGCCTTCTTCGCCTTCGCCTTCCCGCCCTTGTCGTCGCCTAGACTCTTCTTCAGGGCCGCCATCAGGTCGATGACGTTGGAGCCCCGCGACTCCGGCTCGTCGGCGTCCGGGTCCTGGATGACCAGCTTGCCCTTGTCCTTGCGCTTCTCCTCGATCAGCTTCTTCAGCGCATCGACGTAGCGGTTGTGGAAGTCGGCCGCGTCGAATACGCCGGTCTTTTTCTCGATCAGGGTCGCCGCCAGGTCGAGCAGGTCGGCGTCCGGCTTGGCATCGCCGATTTCGCGGAAATAGCTCCCCGCCTTATGCACCTCGTCGGCGTAGCGCAGCGTTTCCAGCAGCATGCCCTTGCCGCAGGGTTTCAGCGCGACGACATATTCCTGGCCGCGCATCGCCAGCTGGCCAATGCCGACCTTTTTCGCCTTGCGCAGCGCCTCGCGGACGACGACGAACGCCTCCTCGGCGAGATCGTCGGCCGGCACGACATAATAGGGCTTTTCATAATACATCGCATCGATGTCGCTAAGGTCGACGAACTGGACCAGATCGAGCGTCTTGCGGCTCTCGAGCTTGACCTTCTCGATCTCCTCGGGGTCGAGAAGCACATATTCGTCCTTCGAGACCTCATAGCCCTTCATGATCTCGTCGCGATCGACCGGGCCAATGCCAGGCACCACCTTTTCGTAGCGGATGCGCTTGCCCGTCGGCTCATGGACCTGGTGGAATGAGACGCTGGCGCCGCTCTTGGTCGCCGGGAACAGCTCGACCGGGATCGAGACCAGTGCCAGCCGTATCTGTCCACGCCAAACGGGCCGCGCCACCATGTCCAATCGCCTCCTCCGGCTTGGGAAACCGGGGGTCAATCGCTTGGGCTTGGGACTCGTTCCGCCCCGCCTTAGGGTTCCGCCACCGAAACGCGCCCTTGCCGCCGCTCGATTCGGTCCTAAATCGCGTGTTGACTGGGCCGCCCATCGGGTGGCAGTCAGCCGCCGCCGTCAGGCTTGGCCGAGACGAGCGGGTGTAGCTCAATGGTAGAGCAGAAGCCTTCCAAGCTTACGACGAGGGTTCGATTCCCTTCACCCGCTCCAATTTACGAACTGCTGGGGGCAGTTTGAAAATTGGAGCGCAGGAGTGTGCGAGCGGCGACAAACGTAGAACTCCCGGGGGCAATCCGTAATTTGGAGCGCCGCGTGCTGCTCCTGCATCCTCATGGCCACAGGCGGTCAGGTTTCGAATCGCGACCTGTTTTTTTCCCGGCAACTTTGTGCTTTGCTCCCCCCGGACAGGGAGTAAACGCGTTTGGCTCAGGCGAAGGGGACCTCGGCTCTCGACGAATATCGCGAAGCCGCGCTGCATTGCCCTTTGCCGGAAGCGGTCGAGCTGATCGGCGACAAATGGTGCTTTCTGATCCTGCGCGGCGCGCTCAACGGGCTGCAGCATTTCGACGAATTCCAGGCCGGGCTCGGGATTGCCCGCAACATTCTCTCCGACCGGCTGGGCAGGCTGGTCGCCGGTGACATCCTCGAGCGATCGCCCGATCCGTCGGACAGGCGCAAGGTGATTTATGCGCTGAAGGACAAGGGAGAAGCGCTTCTGCCCGTTCTGGTCGCGATACGGCAGTGGGGCGAGCGATGGGGCAACGGGTCCGCCGAAGTGCACCTCGCAGATCGGTCGAGCGGGCGGCCGATCCGGCGGATCACCGTCCAGGCAGCGGACGGACGCGAGCTATCGCTCGATGAGCTGACCTGGATGCGGAGCGAGAGCCCGTCGCGCTGCAAGGATGAGGCCGGCGGCGCCGCCTGACCTTTCAAGACCGGCTATTCATATTCGTTGCCGCTGGGCGTCGGGCGCGGCGGCGCGGCGGCGGTCAGGCGCAGCGCCTCGGCCGATTCGCTGAGCGAGGCGAGCTCATCGGTCTCGTCCTCCTCATCGATCCGGACTTTCTGAAGGCCGGTGATGACCGCTTCCTCAAGCTCGCGGGGAC
This sequence comes from uncultured Sphingomonas sp., assembly GCA_964448315.1. Lineage (GTDB taxonomy): Bacteria > Pseudomonadota > Alphaproteobacteria > Sphingomonadales > Sphingomonadaceae > Sphingomicrobium. The sequence goes on from CAYUWJ010000090.1 coordinate 8,603, forward strand.
GGACCGTCTCCTCGGCGATCTCACGCAGCGCGACGACCGGATTCTTGTCGCGGTCGCGATCGATCGTCAGGTCGGCTCCACCGGAAATCTGCCGCGCGCGCTGTGCCGCAAGCAGGATGAGGTCGAACCGGTTGGATACCTTGTCGACGCAATCTTCGACCGTAACGCGAGCCATTTAGCCGCTCCGATATCATAGGGAATGGGGGAAATCAGCCGCCGCCAATAGCTTGGTCGGCCCGGCAAAGTCAAGGAAAACGCCGGGTTGCGCGACGCCTCCCGGACCTGCAGACACGGACGCATGGCCGATCAGCCCGCAACGCCGACCAGCGGTCGGCAGGCGCCGATTCAGGCGATGGTCGACGACAATCGGCTGGTGCTGATCGAAACCGGCACCGAGCGGCTTTCGTCGATACTCGCGTTGATCCGCGACGCCGAGCGCAGCGTCGATCTGTTGTTCTATATGTTCCTCAGCGACCAATCCGGCGGCGCGGTGCGCGATGCGCTTGCCGAAGCGGCGCGGCGCGGAGTGCGGGTTCGCCTGCTGCTCGACGGCTTCGGCAGCGCCGACGTCGAGCCGGACTTTTTCGCTCCGATCGAGCAGGCGGGCGGCGATTTCTGCCTGTTCCACCCGAGCTACGGCCGCCGCTACCTGGTCCGCAACCACCAGAAGCTGGCGATCGCCGACGGGCGGCTGGCGCTGATCGGCGGAGCCAATATCCACGACAGCTACATGGTCGATGAAGGTCCCATGCACTGGCGCGACCTGTGGCTTTCGATCGATGGCCCGGCGGTCGCGGCTGCCGCCGATTATTTCGATGCCGTTTATGGCTGGACCAAGACCAAAGGCGCCAAGCTGCGCAACCTGCGCCGGATCGTCGCCCGGCACAGCCAAAGGCGCGGCGCGCTGCAGTGGAAGTTCACCGGGCCGCTCAGCATCCGCAACAGCTGGCCGTCGACCTTCGGCCGCGAACTTCGGGGCGCCGGCAGGCTGGACGTGATCGCCGCTTATTTCTCGCCACCGCGATCGCTGCTGCGCCGGATCGGCCGGCTGGCAGGCCGCGGGCGCGTCCGCATCATCACCGCAGCCCGCTCGGACAATCACGCCACCATCGCCGCCGCCCGCCACACCTATACCCGGCTGCTGCGGCGCGGGGTGGAGATGAACGAATATCAGCCGGCGCGACTGCACACCAAGCTGGCGATCGTCGACGACGCCGTCCACATCGGCTCGGCCAATCTCGACATTCGAAGCGTCTACATCAATCTGGAAGTGGTGCTGCGCATCGCGGACCGCGCCTTCGCCGATGCGATGCGCGGCTATTTCGACCGTGAGCTGGCCGACAGCGAGCACATTACGCCCGACCTTCACCGCCGCCGGGCGACCATTCTGCGGCGCCTAAGATGGACCCTGTCGCATTGGCTGGTGGCGACGATGGACTATAGCGTCACCCGGCGTCTCAATTTCGGCCAGGAGCGTTAGCGGCTATTTTTCGGCCGGCTCCCGCCAGGCCCAAAACAGCCGGGCGGGCGGAACGTTGATCCACTCGAAGCCGCGCTCGACCCGCTCGAACCACGGCTTGACGAAGTCGAGCACCTTGGGGCTGAACTGATAGATCAGGAATGCGCCGCCGGGCCGGATGACGCGCGCGGTGGCCTTGCCGATGTCCTCGCCGATGCCGGGGGGTAAGGTCGAAAAGGGCAGGCCGGAAAGCACATAGTCGGCATGCTCGAAGTCGCGCTCGGCGAGGATTTTCTCGACGTCGGCGGCAGAGCCCGTCACCGCCACCAGCCGGGGATCGTCGATTGATTTCTTCAGATAGCTGGTAAAGTCCGCATTGGTGTCGATGGTGATCAAAGTCGCGTCGGGCCCAAGCTTGTCGAGCACCGGGCGGGTGAAGGTGCCGACCCCCGGGCCATATTCGACGAACAACCGGGTCGCGTCCCAGTCGACCGGCGCCAGCATGCGCTCGATCAACGTCCGGCTCGACGGAATGATCGACCCGACCATCACCGGATGCTTGAGGAAGCCGCGCAAAAACTGCCATTTCGGGCTCGGCGAACGGCGCGCGTCGCGGCGGACGAGGCGGCGGTGCCCCTTGAGGGTACGGGCAGTCGAAGTTGGCAATTGATGCTCCGGCGCGAAACGAAGGCGGACCGTTCGCAAATGTCTCGCCCGATGGCAAGTTCCGCCGTGTCGGAAAATCGCACGGTCCATCCGTGCCGGGTGGGGCGAGGCGTGCCGGACGGGCGTTAGCCGGTGGTCTTTCTCGCCGACGGCTTCGGCCCTAGAGCAGCGTAAGTGGCCCCGAACAGTTCCAGACGCGGCGTCGGCGCAAGCGCGATCTCGACCCCTCATTTCCTGCTGCTGTATGCGGCGATGCTGGTTGCCGCGGCCGGCAACACCGCCCTCCAGTCGGTGATGCCGGCGATCGGCCGGGAAATCGGCATCGCCGACTTCTGGGTGGCGATCGCCTACACCTGGTCGGCGGTGCTGTGGGTGCTACTGGCACCTTATTGGGCGGAAATGAGCGACCGTCACGGCCGCAAGGCGCTGACTCTGGTCGGGCTCGGCGGCTTCGTCGTTTCGTCCCTATTGTGCGGAGCGGTGCTCTACGCCGGCCTCGAGGGGCTGATCGGCGGCGGTATCACCTTCCTGCTGTTTGGCCTGTTCCGAGCCATCTACGGCTCGCTCGGCTCGTCGACGCCGTCGGCCACCCAGGCCTATCTCGCGGCGCGGACCCGCCGCAGCGGCCGGGTCACGGCACTGTCGGCGCTCGCCTCCTCGTTCGGGCTGGGAACGATTATCGGGCCGGCGCTGGCGCCCCTGTTTGTGTTTCCGATGATTGGTCTGTCGGGGCCTTTATTCGCCTTCGCGCTGCTGGCCATGCTGGTGTTCACGGCGATCTTGCTGTGGCTGCCCAACGACAAGTTCGGCCGCCGTGCCGGCCGGGGCGCGGCGATGAGCTATCCGTCGCTCGCCACCCAGGCGACCGGCGCCAGCATCATCGCCGCCACTTCGCCGAGGTGCGCGCGGCTGAAATGGAACGACCCACGAATCCGCCCGTGGATCGTTGCCGGGGTCGCCGCCGGGCATGCGCAGGCGGCGACTCTGACCTGCATCGGCTTTTTCATCATCGACCGGCTTGCGCTTGCACCGATCGGCGCCGAAGGGTCGATCGCAATCGTGATGATGGCCGGCGCTTCGGCCACTCTGGCGGCGCAATGGGGACTGATCCCCCGCCTCGGGCTGGGGCCGCGCACCCTTATCCTGTGGGGATCGCTGATCGCCGCCGCCGGGCTTTTGGCGACGATGGTGGCGCAAGACCTTTACGGCATCATTATCGGCTTCGCGCTGGCTTCGCTCGGCTTCGGCTTCACCCGGCCCGGGTTCACCGGCGGCGCGTCGCTGGCGGTGCCTTTGGCGGAGCAGGGCGCGGTCGCCGGGGTGATCACCGCGGCCAACGGCATCAGCTTCATCGCCGCTCCGGCGATCGGCATCGCGCTTTACACGCTGCAGCCGGACCTGCCGTTCATACTCTCGTCGCTGCTGTTGTTCTGGCTGGTCGTATGGGGACGGCGGGCGATGGCGGAAGCGTCCTAGCTTTTTGGCTCGTCGCGCGGGCGAAGCATCCCCGGAAGCACGAAGCCGATCCCGTCGGGCCGCCGCGAATCGCTCTTCAGGGTTCGCTGTATGCGCTCATACTCCTCCTCCATTTCGGGGGTCACCGACGCCCGCGTATCGGCCAGCGCAGCCTCGAAATCGGCCATCGTCACTTTGTCTTCGTTCAGCCCGCGCCGAAGCGCGGTCATTCCGGCGCGGCGGACGAGATCCTCGAGGTCGGCGCCGGTGAACCGATCGGTGCGTTCGGCGAACGAGTCGAGATCGACGTCGTCGGCCAGCGGCATCTCGGCGGTATGGATCTTCAGGATCCGCCTTCGGCCGGGCGTGTCGGGCGTGCCGACGTAGATCAGCTCGTCGAGCCGGCCCGGCCGGAGCAGCGCCGGGTCGATCAGGTTGGGCCGGTTGGTGGCGCCGATGACGACGACATTGTTGAGCTCCTCGAGACCGTCCATTTCGGCAAGAATGGTGTTGACCACCCGCTCGGTCACCTGCGGCTCGCCCATCCCGCCGCCGCGCGCCGGCACCAGGCTGTCGAGCTCGTCGATGAAGACGATCGTCGGTGCGACCTGGCGGGCGCGGGCGAACAGCCGGGCGATCTGCTGCTCGCTTTCGCCATACCATTTCGACAAAAGGTCGGACGATTTGGTGGCGATGAAGTTCGCTTCGCTCTCCCGGGCGGTGGCCTTGGCGAGCAGCGTCTTGCCGGTTCCGGGTGGGCCATAAAGCAGGAAGCCCTTGGCCGGCCGGATGCCGAGCCGGCGGAACGCTTCGGGGTGCTTGAGCGGCAGCTCGACGCCCTCGCGCAGCCGATCGCGCGCCTTGTCGAGGCCGCCGATCTGATCCCAGCCGATGGTCGGCGCCTCGACCATCACCTCGCGCATAGCCGACGGCTGGACGCGCTTGAGCGCATTGCCGAAATCGCGCGGCTCTACCGACAGATCGTCGAGTATCTCGGTCGGGATGGTGTCCTCGGCAAGGTTGATTTTCGGCATGATCCGGCGAACCGCCTCGAGGGCTGCTTCGCGGGTCAGCGCGGCAAGATCGGCGCCGACGAAGCCGTAGGTCTGGCGAGCAAGGTCGTCGAGGTCGACTTCGGGCGTGAGCGGCATGCCGCGGGTGTGGATGCCGAGGATTTCCCGCCGTCCGCGCTCGTCGGGAACGCCGACCACGATCTCGCGGTCGAGGCGGCCGGGCCGGCGAAGCGCCTCGTCGAGCGCTTCCGGCCGATTGGTCGCGGCGATCACCACCAGATTCTGGCGTGGCTCGATCCCGTCGAGCAGGCTCAACAGCTGGGCGACCAGCCGCTTTTCCGCTTCGCCGGTAACCTGGCTGCGTTTCGGTGCGATCGAGTCGATCTCGTCGATGAAGATGATCGACGGCGCCGCCGCAGCGGCTTGCTCGAACAGTTCGCGCAGCTTTTTCTCGCTCTCGCCATAGGCCGAGCCCAACACTTCCGGCCCGGCGAGGTGGAAGAAATTGGCGTCGCTTTCGTTGGCGACGGCGCGGGCCAGCCGAGTCTTGCCGGTACCCGGCGGGCCGTGCAGCAGCAGCCCCTTGGGCGGGTCGACTCCGAGCCGCTGGAACAGCTCGGGATGACGCAGCGGCAATTCTACCATTTCGCGCAGGGCATCGATGGTATCATTCATCCCGCCGAGATCGTCATAGGTGACGTCGGCGCGGCGATCGCCGGGCTTTTTGGCGACTTCGGGCAGCAGTTCGACCTTGGTCTTGGCGTCGATGTGGACGATGCCCTTGGGCGCCGCCGAGACGACCACCAGCCGGACTTCCTGCAAGGCGAAGGCGGGGGCGTTGAGCAGCTGCCGGACATGGTCGGGCATGTCGGCATTGACTCGTTGGTGCCCGGCGGTGGCGACGACATCTCCCTCGGTCAGTGGACGCCCGGCGAAGCTGCGCTTCAGCGCCGCGGTCGACCCTTTGAGCCGGACATTGTCCTGAGCCGGGGCGAACACGACCTTCGTTGCCGGCTTGGAGCGGGTCTTGCGAATCTCGACGAAGTCACCCGAGCCGATCCCGGCGTTGGCGCGCTGCAAACCGTCTAACCGGATGATGTCCAGCCCTTCGTCCTCGGAATAGGGGCGGACCGCGCGGGCTCCGGTCGACCGCTTGCCGACGATTTCGATGACGTCGCCCTCGGTCAGGCCGAGCGCCTCCATCAGCTTGATTGGCAGGCGGGCGACGCCGCGGCCGCTGTCGGCAGGCGGCAGGTTGGCGACCTGCACGCGGTGTCCGGACGTCCGCTCGGCGGTCTCGCTATCGGCCATTCTTGCTCCTAAGCTTGACCCTGTACCGCACGGCAACGGTGTCAAGCGGTTCGGGTTCAATCTGGAGTGCGGCGGCAGCGTCGCAAGCGTCAAAGCTTCAGCGCTCCGGCGCAGTAGCGCTAGCCGACGCTGGCCTTGACGATTCGGCCCGGCTCGCTCGGCGGCTCGCCCTTGGGCAGCGCATCGATATGCTCCATGCCGCTCTCGACTTCGCCCCAGACGCTGTACTGGCGGTCGAGGAAACCGGCGTCGTCGAAGCAGATGAAGAACTGGCTGTTGGCGCTGTCGGGATTGTTGGTGCGGGCCATCGAGCAGGTGCCGCGGACATGCGGTTGGTCGCTGAACTCGGCCTTGACGTCGGGCAGGTCGGAGCTGCCGGTGCCGGTGCCGGTCGGATCGCCGCCCTGGGCCATGAAGCCGGGGATCACACGGTGAAAGGGGACTCCGTCGTAAAAGCCGCTTTCGGCAAGCGTCGCAATCCGCTCGACATGATCGGGGGCGAGGTCGGGGCGCAATTTGATGACGACATCGCCGCCGGTCGACAAGGTGAGGGTAAGACGTTCGGCGTCGGCCATCGGGCATGCTCCTGGTCGGTGGAAAAGTGGGATGGCATGTAGGAGAGCGCGGCCGGTTGCGCCAGACCGGGTGCGGCAATAGGACGGCGGAGCACGGACCGGCTGAGGGGTGGGTGATGAGCGAAGGCGAGCCAGTCGCAATCGCGCCGGAATTGGAGGCGCAGCCGCCGATCGACGAGGAGGATCGCCTTCGCCCGTCGTTCGTCTCGAGTGTCCTCGACGCGGTCGCCGCCGGCGATGATGCGATCGCCCGCGAACTGGTCGAACCGCTCCACCCCGCCGATGTCGCCGACCTGATCGAGCTCGCCGCGCACGACGAGCGGCCGGGCCTGGTCAGGGCGCTCGCCGGGATCGTCGACGCCGATGTCATCGCCGAGATGAACGAGCATGTCCGCGAGACTCTGCTCGACGCACTCCGGCCGGAGGATGTCGCCGGGTTCGCCGGACAGCTCGAAACCGACGACGCGGTCGCCATTCTCGAGGATCTGGAGGAAGAGGAGCAGCGCGCGGTGCTGCGCGCGATGGATCCCGACGACCGGGCGGCGATCGAGGATGCATTCAGCCATCCCGAGGAGTCGGCCGGCCGGCTGATGCAACGCGACCTGATCGCGGTGCCGGAGTCGTGGACCGTCGGCCAGCTGATCGACTATCTTCGATCCGACGACCATCTTGCCGAGGATTTCTGGGAAGTGTTCGTGGTTGATCCGGGCCATCACCCGGTCGGCACCTGCAAGCTTTCGACGATCTTAAGGAAGCCGCGCGCGACTCCCGTCGCCGAAGTGATGATCCGCGACCAGACCTTGATACCGGTCGACATGGACCAGGAGGAGGTCGCGCTGCGCTTCCAGAAATATGCGCTGATCTCGGCGGCGGTGGTCGACACCGAGGGCCGGCTGGTCGGCGTGATCACCGTCGACGACGTGGTCCACATCATCCAGGAGGAAGCCAGCGAGGATGTGCTGCTGCTGTCCGGCGCCGGCGAGGAAGGCGACATCAACGAGCCGGTCGCCGAAAGCTATCGCGCACGGGTGCGCTGGCTGGCCGCCAACCTTGTGACCGCGCTCATCGCCGCCTTTGTCATCAGCCGGTTCGAGGACGCGATCGCGCAACTGGCGATCCTCGCCGTGCTGATGCCGATCGTCGCAGCGGTCGGCGGCAATGCCGGAACCCAGGCGCTGGCGGTGACCGTGCGCGCCATCGCCACCAATCAGCTGACCGGGTCGAACCGCAGGCGAGCGGTCGGGCGCGAAGTCCGCCTGGCGCTCCTCAACGGCGTGACGATCGCCGTGCTGATCGGCGTTGGAGCAACTTTGGTGTTGGGCAGCCAGACACTGGGATTGGTGATCGCTGCGGCGATGCTGATCAACATCGTCATCGCCGGGCTTTCGGGCGTACTGGTCCCGCTGGCGCTCGAGCGCGCCGGCGCCGATCCCGCCGTCGCCAGCAGTGTGTTCCTGACGACGATCACCGATTCGATGGGCTTCCTGCTGTTTCTCGGCCTCGCGACCGCGAGTGGGATTGTCGGCTAGACTCTACCGTCTGCCGGACTTGATCCGGCATCCGCCGCTTACTTTCCGCCCATGCCAAAAGCAGTCGGACCCCGAATCAAGTCCGGGGTCGATAAGTGTTGAAACCGAAAGCTGAGCGGGTCTGGGTCGGCCGATGCGCGACGAGCGCCTCCGGTCGGAGGCGCCCGCGCCGCTTGTCGTTAAAACAGGATGACCAGCAGGATGATCAGCAGGATGAGACCGCCAATGCCAATATACATGATATGCTCCCTTTTTCTTATGCGTCGCTACTGAAACGATTGCTCGTCAAAAGCGGTTCCGAGCCATCGCACAGGAATTCCCGGCCTTGTCGGGCTCCGCGCCGCGAGTTATCGCGGCTTTACTAACCCGACTTCAGGAGGCCCAGAATGACCATCACCCTTTTGGTATCCGCGACGATCGACGCGAAGGTGGCGGAGCGGGCGATGCTGAAGCACCCCTTCTATCAGGCGTGGACCGAGGGCCGGCTGCCACTCGACACGTTGCGAGCCTACGCGCGGCAATATTTCCACCATGTCGAAGCCTTTCCGCGCGCGGTGAGCGCGGTACACAGCGCGTGCCCCGACCGAGACGGCCGGCGGATGCTGGCGGAAAACCTCGCCGAGGAAGAGGGCATTGAGCAGGGCAAGCAGGACCATGCCGCGCTGTGGCTGATGTTCGCCTGCGGCCTCGGCGAAGACGAAGCCGCCGTGCGCGAGCAGGTGCTCAATGCCGAGACGCAAGCGCTGATCGACAGCTTCCGCACCCTGTCGCGACGCTCCTATGCGTCGGGGCTGGGCGCACTTTATGCCTATGAAAGCCAGTTCCCGGGCGTCGCCAGCGCCAAGATCGAGGGCCTGATCGACCGCTACGGGATCGAGGATGAGGAGACGCTGCGTTTCTTCCGGGTGCACGAGAGCGCCGACGTCGAGCATAGCGCGGTGTGCCGAGCGCTGCTCGATCGGCTGCCGGAAGACCAACGCGCCGAAGCCGTTGCAGCGGGCGAGGAGCTCGCCGGCGCGCTGTGGAATTTCCTGTCGGGCGTCGAGGCCCGGGCCGCGGTCAACTAGGGTCCAGACCCTAGCGGCGCAGCTCGCCGGACTGGCGGCAGCCCAGGACCGTCGCCGAGCCGGCGGCTCGGACGGTGCAGGCGGGGTCTCCCGAAATCTCGATATGAGCGGTACCGGTGGCGTCGATTTTGGCCGAGCCGCTGACGGTCGCTCGAACCAGCGACGGGCCTTCGGCGCCGATCACGGCGTCCCGGACCTTGAGTGTGGCCGCATCGAGCTGCGAGCTGCCGCGAACGACAGCCGTCAGTCTGGACGCGGTTCCGCCGATTTCGGCCGTTCCGGCGCCGCTGACGCCGATCTTCAGATCGTCGACGCTGGCTTCTGCGATGCTCGCCGAGCCCGAGCCCTGGATGTTGAGACCGAACGACAGGCCCTCGACCCGGTTGATCTCGAGGCTTCCGGCGCCGTTGAGCCAGGCGGTGTCGAGCTCATGGGTTCCGACCGCGATCTCGACCGGGCCGCTGGCGTCGCCGGGATAGCCGCCCCAGCCCGAGCGGTTGGGGCGGACGACAAGCGTCTGTCCTTGGACGTCGACCGAGACATTGTCGAGCGTTGCCGCCGATCCGGTTGCCCGGGCGAACGGAGCGACTCCGGTGGTCACCCGAACGCGGAACGGGCCGTCGACCCGAATGCGTTCGAAACCGGTGACGCTGAAGTTGCGGTCGGCGGCCGCGGCGGGCGCAGCGAAGGCAACGAGCAGGGAGACGGCGAGCAGGTGGCGGCGGATCATGCCGCCACTCTCGCGGGCGATGGTTAAAATGTCCTTAGGAACAGGTCACATTGCCCGATCCGGCTTTGCTGATGGTGCATTGCGCGCCACCGCGCAGCCGGACGTCGCCCGAACCCATGATATTGACGGCGGCGGTGCCGGTGGCGTTGCCGTTGACGCTGCCCGAGCCGGCAATCGACACCGCGGCGGTTTCGGCGACCAGCTCGTCGGCCTCGATTCCGCCTGATCCGGCAATTTCATACTCGGCATTGCGGGCGCGGCCTGCGGCGCGGATTTCGCCCGATCCGGATATGCCCATCTTCAGCTGGTTGACGGCGACGTTGGCCAGGCGAAGATCGCCCGACCCGGCGATTCCGCCTTCGAAACTGTCGCCGGTCACTCGGTCGACCGTGATGTCGCCCGACCCGGCAATCGCTGCGGCCTTGAGGCTCGGAACGGTTATCGTCACTTGCACCGAATCGCTGCTCGACCAGCTTATCCGCAGGCCGCTGCGCTTCTTCGACCCTATCTCGAGCGTGTCGCCGTCGACCTCCACCCGCATCCGCTCGATTGCCGCTTGCGGACCGCGCGCCTGAACCGAGGGAGCGGAGCCGGTACGCACCTCCACCTCGTACGGCCCGGCGACCGCCAGCCGTTCGAAGTCGCCGACCTCGAAGCTGCGCTCGACCGTCGGGCCGCCATTTTCCTGGCTCTTGGCGATTCCGCAGCTCGCAATCATCATTGCCGCGCCCGCTACCGCCGCTGCCAATACCTTCGTCATCAGGCTCTCCATACTGTATTAATGAGGCAATACACCAAGTATCGACAGGGACGCAAGAAAGAAAAAAGGCGCGCCGCTGCCGACGCGCCCCTGGATAGGGTGGGCGGGCAATCCTAAGCCGCAGCCGCAGCTTACGGACTGCCCCCGGCAGTCCTAGGCCGCGGCTTCCTTCGCCTTGTTGTGGATCGCTGCGGCGGCGTTCAGGATTTCGAGGATCTGAGCCAGCGCGGTCGGTTCGTCGACCTGCTCCATCGCCGCCAGCTCGCGCGCCAGGCGTGACGAGGCAGCCTCGAAAATCTGCCGCTCGGAATAGCTCTGCTCCGGCTGATCGTCGGCGCGGAACAGATCGCGGGTCACCTCGGCGATCGAGGTCAGGTCGCCCGAGTTGATCTTCGCCTCATATTCCTGGGCGCGGCGCGACCACATGGTGCGCTTGACCTTGGGCTTGCCCTTCAAAGTCTCGAGCGCGTCCTTCATCGTCTTGTCCGACGACAGCTTGCGCATGCCGATCGCATCGGCCTTGCCGACGGGCACGCGCAGAGTCATCCGCTCCTTTTCGAAACGCAGCACATAAAGATCGAGTCGCGTGCCGGCGATCTCCGTGCTCTGGAGTTCGACGACGCGGCCGACACCATGCTTGGGGTAAACAACATAATCGCCAACATCGAAGCTGAGCGCATTCGCAGCCATTGCGTGCCTTTCCATTTGCGGCGGAACCTATTTGCGGCAGATAGAGCCGATACGCCTCGCATCGCCCCCCAAAACGACCATTGGCCGGCTCTGCTGCCTGTCTAAATTCCTGCTAATCAGGGGCCGCGGCGGGAATCGCTGCAGCCTTTATGACAGTTTATATACCATGATCGGACTCAAATCGCCAGTCCGAGCTGTAACTGCGAGTCGCTATCCGCGTCGATCAGATTGTGCAGTCCAAGCCCGAGCAGGCGTATCCCCCTAGGCCCCGGGTCGAGGGTCGCCAGCAGCGCCTTGCCGGCGGCGGTGAAGGCCGGCTGGTCAAGCAGCGGAGACGTGAAGCTTTTCGAGCGGGTGATCAGCGTGAAGTCGGCGAACTTGACCTTCAACGTCACCGTCCGGCCGCGGACCCGGGCGCGCCCGATCCGCTGCCAGGCGTAGCCGGCGATCCGCTCCAATTCGGCCGCAAGCGCGTCGCGATCCGCAAGATCGCGGTCGAAGGTGCGCTCGGCGCTCACCGACTTGTAGGGCCGGTCGGGCTGGACCAGACGCTCGTCGATGCCGCGGCATATGCGCCAGTAGCGCCCGCCCGAGCTTCCGAACCGCGCTTCCAACTGGGGCAAGGTCCAGGCGCGCAGGTCGGCGCCGGTGAGGATGCCGAGACTTTCCATGGTCCGCGCGGTGACCGGCCCGACGCCGTAGAAGCGGGCAACGGCCAGCGAGGCGATGAACGCTTCGGCCCGTTCGGGGGTGATGACACACAGCCCGTCGGGCTTGTTGTGGTCCGAGGCGAGCTTGGCGACGAATTTGCAGTAGGACACTCCGGCCGAAGCGGTGAGGCCGGTTTCCGCCCGGATGCGGGCGCGAATCGCCTCGGCGGTGGCGCGGGCGCTGCCGAGGCCTGAGCGGTCGTCGGTGACGTCGAGATAGGCTTCGTCGAGGCTCAATGGCTCGACCAGGTCGCTATAGTCGGCGAAGATCGCACGGATCTGCTTCGACACGGCCCGATAAACGTCGAACCGTGGCTTGACGAAGACCAGCTCGGGGCAGCGGCGGCGGGCGGT
>CAYUWJ010000091.1:0-22275 GCA_964448315.1 uncultured Sphingomonas sp.
GTGGCGCGAGATGTTCCCGGGCGTCAGCTTCGCGCCCGCCTATGGCGACTGGGAGGCCGGCGCACACGGCAAATATGCGCGCATAGTGCACGGCACCGAAGTTCCGCTTCACACGCACAGTGCCGGCTATCACGCCGTCATGGTGTCGGGCCGGATGACCAATATGTTCGACGGCGACGCGCGCGCCGAGGTCGGACCGGGAGACTATTTCACGATCCAGGCTGGGCAGCTTCATGCGCACGACTGCGTGTCGGAAGAGCCCTGCCTGTTCTACACCCACAGCGACGGGCTGTGGGACATTGCCGTACCCGAAGGCTGAGGGTCGAAGCTTTATTGTGACGAAGCGAGAGAGCGCGGCGCGCGATCGAGCCCATAGACGTCATCCGCAAATTCCACGCCGCTCTCGCCTGGTTGAGCGGTGAGATAGGTGACGTAGATCGGCACGCCCTCGGGCAGCTGAACATGGCTTTCCGGATTGGCCGAAGGCGCCGCCGGGTCGCGGCCCAGCAGCCAGCGCGCCAGCCGCTGCGCATCCTCGAGGCGGATGCAGCCGCCGCTCAGCGCCCGCTGCGACTTCGCGAACAAATCCTTCTGCGGCGTGTCGTGCAGGTAGATCCCGGTCGCGTTGGGGAAGGAGAATTTCATCTCGCCCATCGAATTGCCGCCGCCCGGAAGCTGGCGCACCCAAAGTTCCTGGCGTCCGGCGGCAACCGCCTTCCAGTCGACGCTGTCGGCCGGTATGATCTGCGCATCGTCGGTATAGCCGGTGACGACCTGATAGCCGCGGGTCCGCAGATAGGACTGTCCCTGCTTAAGGACGTTCGGGGCGATGAGCCGCCGGACCATGTCGGCCGGCACGTGCCAGTAGGGATTGAAAGTGGCGTAGTGGATCGTGCTGGCGATCATCGGCGTCTGCATTTCGGGCTTGCCGACGATGACCTTCATCGAATCGCGCGGTTGGCCGTCCTCGTACATCCACAGTCGGGCGGTGGCGATGTCGACGAGGATGAAACGCCCTCCCGCCGGCAGCGACCGGGCGCGCTCGAGATTGGCGATCAGAGCCGGTGACGGCGCGGTGCCGTTCGCCTGAAGCTCACGCAAGCCGGCGTCGCGAAGCTGCGCATATATCGGGTTGACGCTGGCAACCGTGCGGACATGCTGGTCGAGAGACGGCGCATGCGCGGCGCGTTGCAATATCTCTTCAGGGCTCTGGATCCTCGGCGAGAGATATTGATCGCCATATTCCATTCCCGCCGCCGGCCAGCCAAGCGCCTGGGCATAGGCCACCCAGGCCGACGACAGCAAAAACTCGGCTTCCATCACAGCCGCCGGATCGCCGCTTCGCGCGCGCGCCAGCGCCGCTTCGCTCCGCGCCGCCAGCTCCGGCCCAGTTGTGAATCCGTCGAGCTGGGACTGCTTCAATCTGCCGATAAGCTGCAGTGCCGCCGGTGTCGGCATCGCGCCGCGAAGCCAGAGCGGCGCATTCCGGCGCGCTTCATAGAAGCTCTGCACGACGTTTCCGGCCCCGGCGGCAGCACTCGCGGCGGCGCTCGCGGCTCCGCTCGGCTCGGCCGAAGCGATTGCCGGGGTGGCGGAGATCAACAGCGCCGCAAAGACGGAGCCGGTCATTGTTCGTGAAATCACGATGGTTTCTCTTTGATGTTCAATGCTTTGGTGATTCAACGCGCGTATAACCCGACGGGTCCTTCATCTTTGGGTGGATTGCGGAAAAGGCGCTGAAAGACCGGCGGCGTTGCCCGAACGTCGCACTATCTTTCAGCGCCATTAACCAGATCGATGCGCGCGTCAGGCGCCGATCAGCACCGGCGTTCCGACATCGGTCAGGGTGAACAGCTTGGCCGCGAACTTGCCCGGCAGCCGCACGCAGCCGTGGGACGCCGGATATCCGGGCAAATGGCCGCCGTGAATCGCGATCCCCCAGCGGTCGAGCCGCTGCATATGGGGCATCGGCGCATTGTCATATTTGATCGACCGGTGGTGCCGCTTCTTTTGCTGAATCGGGAAGATTCCGGTCGGGGTCGGCTTGGCTTCCTTGCCGCTGGAAATGGTCGAGACGCCAATCAATTCATTGCCGGCGTAGACATAGGCCTGCTGGTCCGACAGGCCGATGACGACGCGAGATGCCTCGTCGCCCGCGTGGCCTTCCTTCCACAGATACTGGCCTGGCTTGAGTTTCTTGTTGCCGAAGGTGTCGCGCTTGTCGGCGCGGGCGATCGCCGCGGCGCTGGTGGCCGTAACTCGGGCCTCTTCGGTTTCAACCGGAGCAAGGGTGGCGGAAGCTGCCGGTGTACTAAGGGTAAGCGCGCTCGTCACAGCGAGCGCAAGCGCTAGCTTCTTCATGATGTTGCCGTTTCTATGTTGACTTTTGTGATTCAATGCCCGCGCGGCGAGTCGGGTTCCACAAATCAGCGTTAATCAACTTTCTGTAGCGCAAAGATAATCTGGCCGGGAACTGCTGGTCTGACGCCAGAATATCCGCGGCGCACTTCCCGGCGAGAAGCGGCGTTCGTCTGCTTATTATGAGGTGCCCCGCGGAGCCAGGCTCCGCGGGGCAGTTTTGAGGGCCTATCCGAGCTCGGGCATCGGCTCCGGCGGCGGTGGCGGCGGCGGTGGCGGTGGTGGCGGTGGACACATCTCCGTCACCAGGATGACCGATCCGTCCGGGCACACCTGGGTCTCGGGCGGCGGCGGGGGCGGCGGAAGCGGCGGTGGGGGCGGCGGCAGCGGCCGCGCCGGCGAACTGAAGTTGAAGATCAGGCTCGCCAGGATCGAGTGCGACCGATAATCGGTCTCGACGTCAATGCCGTCGATCCGGTCGTTGAAGTCGTTGGCGTTGAAATAGCGGTATTTCAGGCCGACGTCGAAATATTGCGAAACCGTCTTGCGGACGCCGGCAATCACCTGCCAGGCAAGGCCGCGGTCCTTGAACTTGAACCTTTCGTCGCCGTCCCTGAGGACGTGGATCACCTGGGCGTAGCCGAGACCGGCGCCGACATAGAAATCGGTGTCGTTGTTGCCGAGGTCGAGCATCGCATTGGCCATGATCGAATAGACGCTGGATCGGCCGTCGCCGTCGAAGCTACCTTCGCCGTCATTATATTCGTCGTGGTGGCTGCGCTTGTAGCCGAGTTCGGCCTCGGCGCGGAACATTCCGAAATCATATCCGGCGATCATGTCGCCATCGATGCCCATCTTGTGATCGATTTCAACGTCGAAGTCGTCAAAGACCTCGATGTCGGTATCGTCGACGAACAATGCGCCGGCCTCGAGGCCGAAATAGCCCGAACCGTCACGAGCGGCGGCAGGTGTGGCGATTGCCGCGAGCGCGGCTGCTGCCAGCAGATAGCGTTTCATATGAAAGTCCCCTGTGTTCGGCCCAAGAGCGCCAGTGGCATCTTGATAAACCAAAGTTAACTCCGCGTCGAGACGGTTACGTAACAAGGTGAAGTCGGTTTTATTGCCCCGCCGCGCACGGATCGGAAGAGCGGTGCGGCGCTCGCGATTTCCTCCTCGATGGGCTCAGGACAGGCCGAGCCGTTTGCGCCAGGCGGGGTCGAGCAAGTCCTGCTCCTCCGGGTGGCTTTGGATGTAGGCGGCGAAGAAGGGGCAGATCGGAATTACCTGCAGCCCGCGCTGGCGCGCCGCGGCTAGCCCGGCCTTGATCAGCGCCGTGCCGATGCCGCGGCCTTCATGGGCCGGCGGCACCTCGGTGTGGCTGAACAAAATCTTGCCGGCCGGAAGCGTATATTCGGCGATGGCGACGCCATCGCCGAGGTCGATCTCGAAGCGGTGGCGCTCCTTATTGTCGCGCGCGTCGGGGATCGGCTGCGGCATCGCCGGCCGAGTGCCCGAAAGCGAGGCGGAAGGAAAGCGCAATCGGGTGGCCGGGATGCGGCCACCCGCGGCCGGATTCTACCAGAGCGGGCTGGTCGGGCGAATGCGCTGGCGCGTGACTTCGCCGTTGATCAGCTTGGTCTTGAGCACCCGGCGAATGACCGCCGCCCCGTCGGCGCTCATGCACACCAGCCGGACGCCGCCGGAAGGCAGCGTCTCGAGCGCCGAAACGCCGATTTCCTCAGTCCGGCAGCGCTCGCGAACCGCATTCTCGCTCATCGAGAGATTGATCGCGCGGCTCATCGGACGCCGCGATTCGCTAATGGCGATGGGGAATTAAACAGATTCTGCATGGGAGGACTCCTGCTCGACAAGCGGGAGCACGGGGTCTCTCAGTCACAGTCTTGCTTGGACAGGCCGCTGCGATGCGCCGCCCTACCACGCGCGGCGGAGCAAGGCCAACGGCTTGACCCGTGGAAGGTGGCGCCCTCATCCATCGCGTTCACGACTCCTTAGCCGTCCCGGCCCAGACTGCGGGGGACATGTCGCGAGATCATTCATGATGGATGCGCGCTCGGCCACCATTTTCGTCATGGAGCAACGGCTTCCCTGGCCGGAAGATGGCCCATTGACGGGACATGACGGACCGCTCGACCGGGCCGTGCTGCATGACGGCGGCAGGCAGAGGACTTGCGCCATCCGCAAGATCTCGGCGCTCGGAACGACGCTACGCGGCGTTGATAGCGCGCCGGGGGAGGAGGTCGCGGTCGAGCTTGCCAACGGCCAGCGACCCGGCGGGACGATCGAATGGTCCGGCGGCGGCGAGGCGGGCATCGTTTTCAGGCAACCGATCGACATGCTGGCGCTGATAAACCGCCAGTTGATCAGTCAGCCGACGGAGCGTCGCACCATGCCGCGAGTCGAACTGCGCTGCCGGCTGCATGTGAAGTGGGGAGCGACGATGGAGGCGGCAATGCTGCGCAACATCTCCGCCCGCGGCTTGCAGATCGAGGGCAATGAGCTGCCGATGCGCGGGACATTCGTCTCGATGTTCATGAAAGGATTGAACGTCCCGGCCGGGGAAGTGGTGTGGCGAAAGGGCAATCTCGCCGGCATCGAACTGTTCGAAGAATTGAGCTGGACTTCGATCATCCCGTGGATACGCGAGGTGGGACGGGCGCGAGAGCGACAGCAGCCAAAGGATTCGAAGCCTGTTCAGACTGTCTTCCCGGCTTCGTAACTCGGCACAAAAGGGAAGGCGGTTCCCGGATCAGGAAGTCGAAACGAAGCTATCCAGCACCTTTTTCCGCCCCGCTTTTTCGAAGTCGATTTCGAGCTTGTTGCCTTCTTGTCCGACGATGGTGCCGTGGCCGAACTTTTCGTGGAACACGCGCTGGCCCAGCGTCAGGTCGTCGCGGCCCTTGTTGCCGAGGCTGACGGCGGAGGCCTTGACCTCGATCGGCGGACGGTCGCTCGAGACGGCGTCCCGGCTGCGCGCGATGCCTCCCCGGGATGAGCGGTTGTGCAGGCCCCGTTGCCACCCCGGGCCCCGGCGTTCCGCTCTCGCCACATGGGCGAAGGGGTCGGCGCGTTCGCTCCATTGCGCGCGCCACAGGCTTTCGCCGCCGGTCATTGTCGTCTCCTGCTCGATATGTTCGTCCGGAAGCTCGGCGACGAAGCGGCTCGGCAGGCTGCTGGTCCACTGGCCGTAGATGCGGCGGTTGGCGGCGTGGAGAATCGTGGCGTGGGCGCGGGCGCGGGTGATCGCGACATAGGCCAGGCGCCGCTCCTCCTCGAGGCTTTTGAGCCCGCCCTCGTCCAGCGCCCGCTGCGACGGACAGATGCCTTCCTCCCAGCCGGGAAGGAAAACGACCGGGAACTCCAGCCCCTTGGCGGCATGGATGGTCATGATCGTCACCTTCTCGCCGGTCCGCGCCTGGTCATTGTCCATCACCAGGCTGACATGTTCGAGGAAGGCCGGGAGGTTTTCATATTCCTCCATCGCCCGGGCGAGCTCGGTGAGATTCTCCAGCCTTCCCGCGCTTTCCGCCGAGCGGTCGGCCTGCAGCATCGCCGTATAGCCGCTCTCGTCGAGCAAAATGCGGGCGAGTTCGGCGTGCGGCAGCTCGGCCGACATTTGCCGCCATCTCGCGATATCGCCGACGAACCGGCCGAGCGATCGGCGCGCCTGCGGAGTCAGCTCGTCGCTGTCGAGCATCGCCGTGGCGGCGAGCAGCAGCGGCTGCCGGGTGGCGCGGGCAGCACTATGGATGCGCGCCACCGCCTTGTCGCCAAGGCCGCGCTTGGGGGTGTTGACGATCCGCTCAAAGGCGAGATCGTCGGCCGGCTGGTGGATCAGCCGAAGAAAAGCGAGGGCATCGCGGATCTCGGCCCGCTCGTAGAAGCGAAAGCCGCCGATGATCTGGTAAGCGAGGCCGATGGCGATGAACCGTTCCTCGAACTCGCGGGTCTGGAACTGGGCGCGAACGAGAATGGCGACATCGTCGAGCGACTCGCCGCGGGCCTGGTGGCGCTCGATCTCCTCGCCGATCCGGCGCGCCTCCTCCGGCCCGTCCCAGATGCCGATCACTTTGACCTTCTCGCCGTCGCCGGCGTCGGTCCACAAGGTCTTGCCGAGGCGGCCGGCGTTGTGGGCGATCAGCCCGTCGGCGGCGGACAATATATGGCTGGTCGAACGATAGTTCTGCTCCAGCCGGACGATTTTGGCGCCGGGGAATTCCTTGTCGAACTTCAGGATGTTGGCGACCTCGGCGCCGCGCCAAGAATAGATCGACTGGTCGTCGTCGCCGACGCAGCACAGGTTGTGCCCGGGCTCGGCGAGCAGCTTCAGCCATTCATATTGGGCGAGGTTGGTGTCCTGATACTCGTCGACCAATATGTAGCGGAAGCGCGCCCGATAGGCTTCGAGCACGTCGGCATGGGCACGGAAGATCACCAGCATGTGGAGCAATAGGTCGCCGAAGTCGCAGGCATTGAGCGTCTTCAATCGCTGCTGATAGGCCTCGTACAGCTCGGCGCCGCGGCCCGGGCCGAAGGCTTCCGCTTCGCCGAGGTCGACCTGGGCGGGAGTTTGCCCACGATTCTTCCAGCGGTCGATCATCCCGGCCAGCTGGCGCGCCGGCCAGCGCTTCTCGTCGAGACCGGCGGCCTGGATCAGCTGCTTGAGGACCCGCAGCTGGTCGTCGGTGTCGAGAATGGTGAAGCTGGATTGCAGCCCGGCGAGCTCGGCATGGGCGCGCAGCATCCGCGCTGCGACCGAGTGGAAAGTGCCGAGCCACGGCAAGCCTTCGATCGCCCCGCCGGAAATCGCCGATACCCGCGCCTTCATCTCGCGCGCCGCCTTGTTGGTGAAGGTGACGGCGAGGATCTGGCTGGGCCAGGCGCGGCGGGTGGCGATCAGATGGGCGAGGCGGGCGGTCAGCGCCGCGGTCTTGCCGGTGCCGGCGCCGGCCAGCACCAGCACCGGCCCTTCGGTGGTCAGCACCGCCTCGCGCTGCGGCGGGTTGAGCCCGGCGAGATAGGCCGGCTCGGCTGTAGGTGTAGAAGATTCGGACACTGAGGAAGGAGGTAGGGAGCAGCGCCGATTCGGGCAATGCGGCAAAGTTCCAACGTTGTTCCCGATATCCCCGTTATCCACAGGCTTGTGCCCGCATTTTTCGCTTGGCGCGACTCGGCGGCATGCGCATGATGACCAAGTGATCGGGACGGCAGTCCCAGCCTCACCAGAAGGCCGGCAACGGCAAGACGGTGCGGCAGGTGACCAAAGGTCCGATCTCTGCCGGCAGGCAATGGAAAGCGTCTTCGGATGCGATCCGCGGTCAGCCGGGAAGAGGCGCCGGAAGAGGTGATCTTCTGTCGTGCGACGCGGCTTCGACTGTTCTTCGGAATGGCGGGAGCAAAGCGGGACTCGGCAAGGATCATCCCAAGAAGGGCCGCGGAACAGTGACGGATGCCCTGCGGGTATTCGACATTGGGAAGCGACGCCTGAGCTGGTGAGCCAGGATCGAAAACAGGTCCCCTGGGCCGAGGTTACGAACACCGGCAAATCCTTCGCTCGGCGCATGTGGGGGCTGGCAGCAATGCCGGCCCCCATTTCTTTTGGGCGCGCGCGACGCGGTGCCGCAATCAGCACCATTATGGTGACTAACGTAAAGAAGAATAAGGTTTTTCCGTCGATCTCCGTCTGATTGGAGAATGGCGGTGATTGATGTGGCGAAACTGCGCGAAGACCATGTTCTGCTGATGAAACTGGTCGGCCGGCTCGACGCCATCATCGCCCGGCCCGTGCCGCCGCCGCAGGTCGAGCTGTTCGCGCTGCGCCGCGAGCTTTCTTCGGTGCTCATCACCCATCTCAAAGCGGAAGACTGGGTGCTCTATCCGCGCCTGCTGATGAGCCAGGATCGCTACCTCGCCGCGACCGCGCGAGTGTTCAATCAGGATATTGGCGGCCTCGCCAATGCGTTCGCCGCCTACAGCGAGCGGTGGAATGCCAGCGCGATTGCCGTCGACTGGACCGGCTATTGCCTTGACAGCCGCGGCATCATCGACGGCATCACCAACCGCATCACCCGCGAGGATCGCGACCTCTATCCGCTACTGGACAAGCTCGAACGAGCCGCCTGACTGCCATCCGATCGAGAAGCTATTGCCAAGATCATCTTCTTCCAATGGGCGAGCATGCTGGCGAAGCCGGCCTCGTCCATGGCGCGGACGGCTTCCTTTCCCTCGGTACCGAGCGCCGTGATGTCATAGGCGACCTCCACCCGCGTGCCGGTGGCCTCCGCCGCAAGCCGGACCCGGACGGTTCCGGCGCGACGTCCCGGCGACACGCGCGAATAGAGAAGGCGCCCGCTGGCGCGATCCGCCTCGATCACCGTCCAGATGGTCTGCTCGCCGCCAAGATCGGTGAGGAATACCGCGCCCGGCTCAGTCGCGCTGCAGTCGCTAAGGATGGTGGGCTCCCAACCAGGCACCCAGCGTCGCTCACCCTCCGCCGTGAATAGATCAAACGCGATCGACGGCGGCAGGGGCAGCGAGAAGCTGCCGCATTGCCGGGTCCGGAGCGCATTTTGGATACTCATCGTTTCATTCCCATCAGCCAATCTCGTCCGAGCGCAGCGGCGCCAAAGCGGCGACGGCATTTGCAAAGGCCGGCGATCCCCGGCCGCTGCTAAAGAATGCCTGCAGCAGAGCTGGATGCTTGCCCGAAGCCGCCAGGCGCGTGAATATATGATCGTCTTCGAGCAGCAGAAGCTCGGAGCGGGGAATGAGTCCGGCAAGTCCGATCTGGGTCCGATAGTCGCTGGTGTGGTCGTGGCGGCCAGCCACGATCAGGACTTCCGTTGCGGCCTGGCGCAGCCCGTCGAGGTCCGGCTGGGGAGCCGGCACCTGCGAGTCGTACACTGTCCGCTCGATCGGCTCGGCATAATAGAAAATGGCCTCGACATCGGGCCGGAGCGGCGGCGCCCGGCCGCGTGGATCCCGATACGACCGGCTGAATTCATGCAATCGGACCGGGCTGAGGTTGTCACCTCTTGCATGCATCGCCTCGAGAGCCTCCAGCTGGTAGCGGTCGCGGAAGGTCGAGATAGCCGGGCGGTCCTCCTTGAGGATGGTTTCGATCAGCGCCACTCGCGCCTCCGGCAGGGTCTCGAGCGGTTCGTAGAAGTTCTGCCGCTGGATGAGCAGGATGGCCTCGCGGCGAAGCTCGGGCCTGGCGGCGAGGAACGCGGCAAGCCGGTCTGCGACCCCTGGGTATCGGCCGACCAGCTCTTCCCAGAAGCGGTCGGCGCTGACACCCCAGCGCACGGCGAGGTCGTGGGTCACCGCGGCCTGGACATAGGCCCTGAAGGCGCGGCGGGGATGCGTCGCCAGGAACCGAAGCACCAGGTCGGCGCCGCCGGAGCGTCCGTAGAGTGCGAACTTCTCCGGCCGAAGCTCGAGCGAGTCCGCAACCAGCCGCAGGTCCGCAATCCACTGGTGAACGTTGAGCACCCGGCTGGCGCGCGCCCAGTCGGTTGCCGCCCCGGGCCGGACGAATGCCTGCACCTGCGGAGATGCCGCGCGGCCGAACAGCGCGAGTACATTGACCTGGGGCCCGAACAGCTTCGACTGGAGATCGGCAGCGGCGCCCGGGCGCAAATAAAATTGCTGGGCGTCGGCAACGAGTAGCACGGTTGCCCGATCGGGCCGGTACGGCGCGCCCCACTCGTAGGCCAATTCCACAGCGCCTGCCGCCGGGTCTCGGTGGTCGAGCGGGACGCGCACGGTTTGCGGGTCCGCAGAGGACGAAGTGGCCGCAGCGGGAACGACAACTCCGGACAGGGCGGCGGCTGCCGCCAGCCCCTGCAGCAATTCGCGCCGGTCGAAGTCTCGGGCCGGGTGTCCGATCAACCTTACTTCACCGGTGACGGGCATTGCTCGGCTGCGCGGACAGGAAGCTGCTGATCGCCGCTGCGATCGCTTCGGGCTGTTCCCAATTGGGATTGTGGCCGAGCTCGGGGAAGACCCGAGCTTCAGCGCCGGGAAAGGCTTCGAGCAGCGACGCGTGATGCTCGGCCGGGAACAAGGGATCCTTGCCGCCCGACAGGATCAGCACCGGTGCTCTGACGTCGGCGGCGTGGCGGCCGACCGGAACGGAAGCGAGCTCGCGCATCACGCCTCGCCAGACGTGGAGCGGAATCGCCATGAATTCCTTGCGGACCGCCTCGGCGAAGATTGGCTCGACGGGCGTTGGCTGGTTGGCCGGGTGCCAGTCGCGCATGAACTGCGAGCTCGGGTCGAGCGGGGCCTCAAGCGCCGCCACCTGCTCGTAGAGCCAGTCGCCGCGCTTGACCGGCACCAGCGCGGTCGAGCCGATCAGCACGATGCTCGACACGCGCGCGGGATATTCGGCCGCCATGGCGATCGCCACCATCGAGCCCAGCGAGTGACCTGCAACCGCTGCCTGCTCTATCCCGAGCGTATCGAGGAATAGCCGCGCATCGTCCGCGAACTGGCTGACATTGTAGCAGCAGGCCGGCGCATCGGCGGCGCCGTGTCCGCGCTGGTCGGGGATCAGCAGCCGGTAATCCTTCAGGTACGGCGCGACCAGCGACCAGCTGCGGCTCGAGTCGGTGTAGCCGTGGAGCAGCAGCAGCGGCTGGCCCTTCGGGTTGCCGAGCTCGACGTAGGCGAGGCGGACGCCGCTGGGCAGCCGCACGTCTTTCTTGAGCGAGGTCCAATTCGCCTGGTCGACGGGAGCGGCGATCGCGGTCCCGCCGCCCAAGCTGGCGAAGATGACCATCAGAAGAGCGAGCGCGATGCGGATCCGGCTCATGCGACATTCCTTCCAAGCAGCATCGGCACCAGCCGCGACGAGGCGCCGTCCCAGAAGCCGACCTCGCGATCGAAGCGGCGCGGATTGCGGTAGGTGCCGAACAGCATGTCGATCGCCGGGAAGTCGCAATAGTTGTAGGCGTGCACGCCCCGCTCGTGGTGGGCTGCGTGGCTTTCCGGCCGGATGATGAACCAGCCGAGCCAGTACGGCGTGGCGATGTTCGAATGCTGGAGCATCGCCAGGAAGGTGACGAACACCGAGATGATTATCGCCGCCTGGGCGCTGATACCGAAACCCAGCACCAGCGCGAGGCTGGTCAGCAGGCTCCAGCCGACCATGTCGAGCGGCGAGAAATAAAAGGCGCCCCAGATATCGATGCGCTCGGCGCTGTGGTGCATCTGGTGGAACCAGCGCCACAACGGCTGCACATTGTGCATCGTCCGGTGCCAGGCGTAGATGCCCGCTTCCAGGGCGACGAAGCCGCCGACGACCTGCGCCCAAAGCGGCAGCGAGTCGGCAGCGAACAGCCGATGCTCTCCGAGCCAGCCATCCCACAGCAGCGGCGCAGTCGTGCCGATCGCGAAATATAACAAGGCGAATGCCGCACCCTTCAGCCGCCAGTTGGCGACTTGCGGAAAGACTCGGGCGCGCGACGCCAGCTCAAGAAGCGCGAATCCGGCGAACAGGCCGAGCGCGATATAATGATAGAGACCGATCATCTCAGGCTTCCTTCGGTTGAAAGTTTTTGGGGAGAGCCGGGCGGCAGCGGGGGGCGCCACCCGGCTTCGCCTGCTCAGCGGCAGACGTAGTAGAGGTTCATGATGTCGTGCTCGAGGCGGTGGGTGGCGACCTCGGTGAAACCGGCGTCCTTGAGCATCGCAAGCGCGAGTTGCTCGCCCCAGGCCGCACCGAGCCCCTCACCGTTTTGCGCCAGGCTGACGGTCATGCAGTGCATGCAGCTGATCGCATAGATGAACGGAGCGAGCGGGTTGCCGATATTGTCGGCCACCGAGGTCTGGCTGTCGATGTCCTGCATCAGATAGACGCCGCCCGGCTTCAGCAGCCGGCGGATGTTCTGCAGCACGACGGCCGGGTGCGCCTGATCGTGCACCGCGTCGAAGGTGAAGATGGCTTCGAACTGTGCGTCGCCGGGCAGATGCGTGGCATCGGTGGCGACGAAATTGACGTTGGTCAGCCCGAGCGACTGGGCTTCGCGTCTGGCCGCCGCGATCGCTTCCTCGCTCAGGTCGACGCCGTGGAAGCGGCTGTTGGGATAAAGCGCCGCAAGATAGTTGAGCGCCTGTCCCGAGCCGCAGCCGATGTCGGCGACCGCGATCCCCTGCTCGAGCTCAGCCTGAAGGCCGGGCACCAGCGGCAGGATCGATTCATCGAGCGCGGCGACCACGGTCTGCGCGCTTTCTTCGGCCATCACCTCGTGGAAGCGGTCATAGGCCTCATAGGGAACGCCGCCGCCGTGGCGGAAGCAATCGACGATTCGCGATTCAACCCCGCCCAGAACGGCGATGAACTGGAACATGGCGGCCATATTGCCACTCGCCGCGTCGCGTCCGAGGAAAGCGCCGTGCGCTTCCGGCATAAGGTAGCGGCCGCTTGGCGAATCAAGCTTTAGGATATTGGCGGTCGCGAGGGCGGCAAGCCACTCGCGGACATAACGTTCGCTCAGTTTCGCGCGATCGGCGAGCTCGGCGCTGGTCGCGGGCGACTGCTTGATCGCTTCGAACAAACCGGTGCGATGGCCGATGGAAATCATCAGGCCGGTGGTGGCGTTGCTCGCCATTTCGATCAGGCGGTTGGCGAAGGCCTGTTCGACCGGTGTTGCTGAGGACGGCGCTTCGGCCGCTTGCAGCAGGCTCGGAGAGTTGCACATCAAAGGGTCCCTTCAGTTAGGTTAAAAATCAGGCGAGGATGGTTTGGGGAAGCAGCAGCAACTGCAGCTGAAGCAGCGCGACCATCGCGACGATGGGTATTTCCAGTCTCATTGCTTGTTCCTTTCGTAGCGTTGGCGCTTGCCTAGTCGGGAAGCGTTTGCGCCGGCGTTTGAGCCGGCGTTGGAATTGGGTTGGGCGAGCGTTGGAAATGGCCCCTCCGCGCACAAAAAAGGCCCCGGAGGCGACTCCGGGGCCTTTTCCGCTCGCGCCGGCGGGGTGGGGAGGGGGAGGCCGACGCCTAGGCGACCGAATGCTCAGCTTTTGGCCGCCGTCACCTTTAGATAGGTCGCGGGAATCTCGGTGCGATCGCCGCCGCGGTTCTGCGACTCGAACAGCTGAGTCAGTTCGTCCTGCAACTGGCTGGCCCTGCCGTCCCTGGCGGCGGCCTCGAACGCATTCATCGTCGGGCCGTAATAGTCCCGGAATGTCGCCAGCAGGTCGGCCGGGCGGCCGGGGTGCCGGAACAGGAAGGTCGCCCGCTCGCATTGCACCTGATCGCGGGCAATGCCGGCCGATTCGAAGCGGTCGCGCACCTGTTCCTCATCGCCCCAGCTCATCGGACTGACGAAACCTTCGGGCGGAGGCGGCGTGTAGGCCGAGCTGACCTTCAATATTTGCGCGACCAGCGTCGGATCACCGGGAATCCAGTTGCCCATCACGATCCGCCCGCCCGGACGGGTGACGCGCACCATCTCGCGAGCGACATCGAACGGTCGCGGCGCGAACATCGCGCCGAAGATGCTGACGACCAGATCGAAGCGCTCGTCGGCGAGGCCGACGAGGTTCGCGGCGTCGCCTTCCTGAAAGCGCAGGTTGGGCAAGCCCTCGGCCCGAGCGCGGTCATTGCCGGCGGCGACGAGGTTGGCGGCGATGTCGACTCCGAGCACGTCCGCGCCACGCCGGGCCGCCGGCAGCGCGGTCGTGCCGTCGCCGCAGCCGAGATCGAGAACCTCCATCCCGGGGGCGACGCCGAGGGTGTCGACCAGCGCCTCGCCACTGTCTCGCATGGACTGGGCGATGCGAGTGAAATCGCCCTTTTCCCAAAGCGCCTTGTTGGGGTTGGTGACCGGTTCGAGTGTGTCTTGCATTAGCTTCTCCTGAATCGTCAGCCGTCGCGAAGAGCATCGCGACCGTCGCTGCAACTTGGCCTATCGGCTTGATGGCTGCCTCTAGGCGGCAACCGTTTGCGCGAGCGTTGGAGCGAGCGTTGGAATCGGCTAGGCCCGGCGTTGAAAACGGGGGAGCAATGGACGCCGAACCGCTCAAGGTGCGCCTGGTTGGTGAGCTTGCGCTGTTCGACGGCGGCCGCGAACTGCCGCTGCCGGCGTCGCGCAAGACGCGCGCGCTGTTCGCCTATCTGCTGCTTTCCAACACTCCGGTTCGCCGCGAGCGATTGTGCGAAATCTTCTTCGACGTGCCGAACGATCCGCGCGCGGCGCTGCGCTGGTCGCTGACCAAATTGCGCTCGACCCTCGGCGACCGGTCCGACTTGCTGATCACCGAGCGCGAGGAAGTCGGCCTCGACAGCTCGGGTTTCGTCACCGACGTCGCCGAGGTGG
Source organism: uncultured Sphingomonas sp. (assembly GCA_964448315.1). Taxonomy (GTDB): domain Bacteria; phylum Pseudomonadota; class Alphaproteobacteria; order Sphingomonadales; family Sphingomonadaceae; genus Sphingomicrobium. Next base: position 14,703 of record CAYUWJ010000091.1, read on the forward strand.
AGGCGATGCTGGACGCTCCGCATCTTCCGGCCGGCGACGTGCTGATCGGGCCGCTGCGGGCCATGCTCGAAGAGCCGCTTGCGGCGCTGGACCTGAATTCGCTGGATGGCTTTTCCGCCTGGCTAGCGGCCGAACGCAGCATGATCAATCTGGTGCGCGCCAGGATATTCCTCGCCGCCGCCGAGCATCCGGATTTGACGCCCGAGACGCAGGAACGGTTTCGCAGGCAGGCCGAGCAACTTGGCGCGACTGGCGAGCGCCCGCCGAGACGGCCGACAGGATCACGTTTCGAGCAGACGATCCAATATTGCCGGGCGCCGGACGGACCGCGGATCGCTTACGCCTGCACCGGGCAGGGCCCGCCGCTGGTCAAGGCCGCCAACTGGCTCAATCATCTCGAACTCGACTGGAACAGCCCGATCTTTGGCGAGCTGCTCAATCGCCTGTCGCAGGCGCACCTTCTGGTCCGCTATGACGAGCGCGGCAATGGCTGCTCCGACTGGGACGTCGAGGATCTCGGCTTTGAGGCTTTCGTCCGGGACCTGGAAACGGTGGTCGATCAACTGCAGCTCGACCGCTTTCCGCTGCTGGGAATCAGCCAGGGCTGCGCGGTTTCGATCGAATATGCCCGACGCCATCCCGAGCGGGTTACCCGGCTTATCCTGGTCGGCGGCTATGCGGCGGGGTGGCGGCCGACGGCGGACGCCGGCACGGCTGCCGAACGGCAGGCGATCATCACCCTCGTCGGCAGCGGCTGGGGCCAGGACAATCCGGTCTATCGCCAGCTGTTCAGCCAGACCTTCTTTCCCAAGGCGACGGCGGACGAAGTCGACTGGTTCAACGAATTCCAGCGACAGACCACAAGTGCGGCAAATGCCGTGCGATTCCTCGAGACGTTCGCCGACATCGACGTGCGGCATTGCCTGCCGCTGGTCAAAGCCCCGACGCTGGTTATCCACGCCCGCGACGACCAGCGGGTTCCATTGAGCCACGGAGTCGAACTGGCTTCGACGATTCCGGGGGCGAGCCTGGTGACGCTCGACAGCTCCAGTCACCTGCCGCTGTCGCGCGAGCCGGCTATGGAGCGGATGCTCGGCGCCATCGAGGCCTTCCTCAGGTCCGGCTGACCGATCAACGAAAAGGGGCGGCATCGCTGCCGCCCCTGATAAGGTGCAGTGTCGCTCGGATCAGCTCGGCGATTCCATGCCGTGCTTGAGCGCGCTCATCTGGTCGTGGCCCTCTCGGACCGACTGATAGCATTGCTCGACAACGGCGCGGCTGTCGCTCGACAGCTCGCCGTCATTAAGCGCGTCCTCGAACTTCTCCTTGAGATAATCCTCGCCGCGCTCGACCTCGTTGACGATCGCTTTTTCGTCGCGGCCGGTGACCGCCGCCTTGAGATCTTCCCAGCGCTGGTGGGCCTTGCCCAGCAGCGAACCCGAATCCTCGGGCTCGCCGCCGAGCCTGCGGACCTCGGAACGGAGCTGTTCGACGACTTGCTGGCGCTCGGTGGCGCGCTCGCGGAATAGCTGGCGCAGCCGGTCGCTATCGACGTTGGACGCCGACTCCTCATAGCCGTTGATGCTGTCGATGACCGTTTTGGCGAGCGAGTTGAGGGTGCCGATCTGGTCGTCATGATTGTGGTGAGTCATGTTTATATCTCCAATTTGTGTGGTGGTTTCCAATTAAGAAACGCGCGGGCGGGCCAGCCGATGCGGCCTGACGCCGTTTTTTGAGGCGACTGGCGCGTTTCGCTGCCATTCCACCGAATATGGATCGAGCATGGCGGCAGCGCGACGGACTGTGGCAGGAAGGCGCGGCGCTGTCGGCGCACGAGGCGCTGAAGCTCGTCCAGTCGATGACGGCGGAGCGTGACGCGGCGACCGCGGCGCGCTAGTGCAGAAAATATGCTAGGGAATCAGGCAATTGCCTGGAGAATCGGATGATTAGGACGGCTTCGCTTATCTTGCTTGGAGCGATCACGGCCTTGAGCGCAGCCGCAGCGACGGCCGCGGCACCGCGAGTGGCGACCAGCGCCTGGCTCGTGGATTTCGACGACGCGCAATGCGTCGCGTCGCGCAACTATGGCACCGACGAAGACCCACTGGTGCTTGCGCTGAAGGCGCCGCCGCTCGGCAATGTGATGCAGGTCGTAATAGTTCGCCCGGGCGGCGGTGGGCGATTCGCCAAACATCTGGAGGCGACCATTGAAACGGACGGCGGCGAAAAGATCGACACGAGCCTGGTCGCCTTTAAAGCCCCTGAAGCCAATCAGAGGCTGTTCCGGATCAACTTGCCCCTCGAACAGTTCGCCGTTGTCAGCAAGGCGAAGACGGTCAGGATCCGGGCAAGTAGCGAAATCGACGAGAGTTTTGAGCTGACTCAGATGGAGCCGCTTCGCCGGATCATCGCCGACTGCACCGATGACCTCCGCAAGGTCTGGAACGTCGGCGAGTCCGACGTCGAGGTCACGAACCCGGACCCGAAGCCGAATCCGAACCGGATTCTCAAGGAGCGTTCGACAGGCAATCTGGGCGCGCTGATCACGTGGGAAGACTATCCCGAGATTGCCGTACGGAAGTCGGGAGTTGGCAGTGTAAGGATGGCGTTGATGATTGATGAGAACGGCCGGATCGCGGACTGCACGGTAATCGAAACCAGCGGGTTCGCGGCGCTTGACGCGCAAAGCTGCGCGCTCGTCCAAAAACGCGCCCGTTTCAAGCCAGCCGTCGGTCTCGACGGTAAGCCTGCAAAGGACGCATACATACAACGCGTAACCTGGCGCCTCGAATAGAGGTGCGCGACTTCGAGCGGCGAATCAGACCCCCGGCAGATGCTGCGCGATCGGCGCCCAGCTGCCGGTGGCAATCAGGATTAGCGGCACGATCACCGACGCGGCGAACAGGCTGAAGCCGAGCCAGGTGGCCGGGTGGACATGTCCAAGGCTGCGCCGGTCCCACAGGAACAGCGGCACGAAGAACAGCAGGGTGAGTGGCAGCTGGATGAAGAATCCGCCGAGATCGGGCGGTACGATCGGCAGGCGGCCGAACGCTGGTCCGGCGACGACCAGAATCGCTGCGGTCAGCATCATCCTCTTGTGCCATTGCGGGTCGCGCCTGCGCTGCCACCCGAGCCAGACCGCGGCAGTGAAAGTCGGGATCGCCATCAGCGGCAGGATCGTCCAGTCGAGCGGCGTGGTGAACGGCGGCGTGTTGGCGCGCGCGACCTGCCAGACGGCGATCAGATACATCACCGGCACCATTGCGATCGCCAGCAGCATCGACGCGGCGCCGAGCTTCATGTGCAGGTCGCGGCGGCCGGCGGCGACCAGCTGGGTCTGGGCGACCAACACCAGCATCCAGGCCGTGAACAGGAGGCCGTGCAGCAGAACCGAAAGCGGCAAAGTCGGATTTGGCCGCGGGGAGAAAGAGACGATGCCACGCAGGAAAAAGCTGGGCGCGAATCCGACGAACATCAGCACGATCAGGAACAGCGCCATGCGCGTATAGAAGCGCCGCTCGGCGGCCTGGCGGCTGAGCGGCTGTGGTCCGGCAACGGTAGCCATTTTCATTCCTCCCCCAAGGAAATTGACTCGCTTTCCTACTTCGCTTTGCGGCTGGCGCAAAGTGGTTCCGGCAGGGTAACCATGGCGGACTCGATCGACGGAAGGGACATGTGCACAACCAGGAAGACACCGGCTTGAGCGAGCAGGCGCAGACGGCTGCGGCGCGCGGGATTCGCGGCGCCCGGGCCTGGCTGATTCTGGCGGCGCTGATGCTCGGCATCGTCGCCGGCGCCGCCGCCACCGCCACCGGCGACGGATTTCGCGAGCCGGCGCTGCGCACCGCCTCGCTGATCGGCGGCCTGTGGCTCGATGCGCTCAAGATGGTCGTCATCCCGCTGATCGTCGCCCTGCTGGTAGTCGGCATCGCCAAGGGCGCCGAGGCGGCCCGCGCCGGCCCGATCGCGGCCCGTTCGATCGCCTGGTTCGCCTTCGTCTATTCGGGCTCGGCGATCGTCGGCGTGCTGACGATGGGGTTCCTGCTCGACCTATTTCCGTTGCCGGAGGCGGCCGCCGAAGCCTTACGCGCGGGACTTGCGGCGATCGACCCCGGCGCCGCCACGGCGGCGGTCCCGCAAGCCTCGGATTTTCTCCGCTCGATAATTCCGACCAACGTCGTCGCCGCGGCAGCCGACGGCAACATATTGCAACTGGTGTTTTTCGCGACTCTGTTCGCGCTCGCCGTCAGCCGCATCGACACGGTTCGTCGCGCATCGGTGGTCGGCTTTTTCGACGGCATCGCCGACGCGCTGCTGGTGGTGATCGGCTGGGTGCTGTGGACGGCGCCGCTGGGCGTGTTCGCGCTCGCCTTCGCGCTCGGCGCCGGGGCGGGCGGGGCGGCGTTTGCCGCCGTGCTCCATTACATCGTGCTGGTGTCGGCGCTCGGGCTGATCGTGATGATCGCCGGCTATGCGATTGCGACCACGGCCGGCGGACTGAGCCTTTCGACATTCGCCAAGGCGATGATCGGCCCGCAGGCGGTCGCCGTCTCGACCCAGTCGTCGCTCGCCTCGCTGCCGGCGATGCTGGCGGCCGCGCGAATCCTCGGGTTCCGGCAGGAAACGACCGATGTGACCTTGCCGCTCGCCGTCGCTTTGTTCCGCGCGACCGGCCCGGCGATGAACATTGGCGTCGCCCTTTATGTCGCCCACTGGCTCGGCCTCGAGCCGAGCATCGCGCAACTGGTGGCGGCGACCGCGGTGGCGGCGGTGGTCAGCTTCGGCTCGGTCAGCCTGCCGGGGCAGATCAGCTTCATCACGTCGATCGCTCCGATCGCACTGGCGCTGGGCGTGCCGATTGCGCCGCTGGCGATCCTGGTCGCCGTCGAGACCATTCCCGACATCTTCCGCACCGTCGGCAACGTCACCCTCGACGTCGCCGTCACCGGCGCCGTCGATCGTCGCGAATCGCGAAAACGCACTCCCGAAGCCGCCTGACCGTTCGTCGAACCGCCGTCGCACGAACGGCGTTCGTCGATTGTCGGGTACCGCCACCGACGCCGCCGGTTCGCTCGTCGAGCGCGCCGCGACGGCGACCCCGCCGGGGCGTAGCGGAAAAAAGCGGTGCGGCGGCCCCCTCCGGAGGATTTCTCCGAACACGCCGCACCGCGACTGGAAGGAGAAGGACGATGAAAATGCTTCTGGTTCTCGCGGCGGTAGCGGTTTCGAGCATTCTCGTTCTGCCGACCGTGGCGCAGGCGGTAGTGCCCGTCGGTGTGGAGCTTCGCGCTTGACCGCCGGCGCCCGGCCGCCCCGTTCCCCAGCCCCTGCTGGTCGCGCGCTCTACCCGGGCGACGGCCGCCAGGGGCGCCTGGGCTTATTCGCGCGGCACCGCGGCGATCAGCCGGCCGCCCTGCCAGAGCTCATATTTGGAGGAGCGGTCGCGTTGCCGGACCGCTTCGATTGCTTGTTCGTCGCTGTCGGCCTGCAACCACTCGGCCGAATGGATTTTGCCTGCCCCGTCAATGCGATACAGCCGATACTCTGGCATTACACTAACCCCCGCCAGGCCAATGCATAACCGAAACAATCGCCTGACGCGAATAATCTTTGGTTAACGATCGCCCCTTCTCGACCGGCCGATCTTGCGTTCGAGCACTGCGTTGAGCTCGGCGCCGAGCAGCAGGATGTAGCACGACAAATAGAGCCACATCAGGAAGATGATCACCGCCCCGAGCGCGCCGTAGGTGGCGTTGAAGCCGCCGAAATTTCGCACGTAAAAGGCGAAGGCGAAGGTCGCAGCGACCCAGACGACAGTCGCAACCAGCGAGCCGGGCGTCAGCCAGCGCCGCGCCGGCTCCTCCCGGTTGGGCGCCAAGCGATAGATCAGCGCGATCACTACGCTGACCATCACCGCCGAGACCAGCCAGAAGCCGATCTGCAGGAAGGCGTGCATCGCTCCGCCGATGTCCGGCACCAGCTCCTCGAGCAGCGTCAGCGCCGAAATGCCGACGCTGGCGAGGAGGAACGCCAGCACCAGGCCCAGCGTGATCGCAATCGCCACGCCCGTGTGGCGCAGATAGGGCCGGCTCTCTTCCACGCCGAATATGATGTTGAGCCCGACGATAACTCCGCTGGCGCCGCGGGTCGCGCCGTACAGCGAGATGCCGAGGGCGAGCACCAGTCCCATGCCGGTAGTCGAGCCGGCGGTGTCGACCATATTCTCGAGTTGGTTGCCGATCAGACCGGCGGCGTCTTGCGGCATCACTTCGGAGAGGGTGGCGATGTGCCCGGCGACCTGTTCGGGCGCGGCGATCAGCCCGTAGCTCAAGACCACCGCGGTCAGCAGCGGAACGAAAGCGAGGAAGGCGTTGAAAGCGATTCCGGAGGCCAGCAGGCCGAGATTGTTTTCGCCGGACTTCTGCCAGACGCGCTTGGCGACCTCCCACCAGCCGGGCGCGCTAATGTCGGTCAGTCCCGCTGCGTCCGTCCGCTGTTCCTGATCGCGCTCCATAAATAAACAAAGGCAGGGCCGCCGCCCCGGTTCCCTTGCCCCGGGATATGGTCAGCGTGCGTAGTCGAGACCGATGTCGACCGCGGGCGCCGACTGAGTGATCCGGCCGACCGAGATATAGTCGACGCCGGTTTCGGCGATCGCCCGGATGGTGTCGAGGGTCACTCCGCCCGACGCTTCGAGCGGCACCCGGCCGCCGACGATCGCGACCGCCTCGCGCAGCACCGGCGGCGGCATATTGTCGAGCAATAGCCGGTCGGCGCCAGCCTCCAGCGCCTCGCCGATCTGCTCCAATTTGTCGACCTCGACCTGCACGGCGAGCCCGGTCGCCGCCGCTTTGGCGGCACGCACCGCGGCGCCGATCGAGCCGCAAACGGCGACATGATTGTCCTTGATGAGAACGCCGTCGTCGAGCCGCATGCGGTGGTTTTGCGCGCCGCCCATGCGAGCCGCATATTTGTCGAGGCTGCGAAGCCCCGGAAGGGTCTTGCGCGTGTCGAGCAGAACGGCGCCGGTGCCGTCGATCGCGTCGGCATAGCGCCGGGTCAGGGTCGCGATCCCCGACAGGTGCTGGAGCGTGTTCAAAGCCGAGCGTTCGGCAGCGAGCATCGCCCGGGCGTTGCCGTCGAGCCGCATCAGGACGGTGCCTGTCGCGACCGCCTCGCCGTCGCGCGCCGGCATATCGATCGCGATTTTGGGGTCGAGCGCCCGGAAAATCGCCGCCGCAATGGTGAGCCCGGCGACGGTGATTGGCTCTCGGCAGACCATCTCGGCAGTGAAGCGGGCGTCGACGGCTATCGTTGCCGCGGAGGTGACATCGCCGCCTTCGCCGAGATCCTCGGCAAGCACCCGCCGAACGAACTCGGCGATGTCGAGCGAAGGGTCGGGCGTTTGCGTCATGCGCCGCCTCTAGGCGACAGGCGCGCCGCTCGACAAGCTAGCCGGCCGGCTCGGTCACCGACGATCCCGAAATCCGCCAGTGATCGTCTTCGCGCACGTAAAGCTGGGCGTCGCCGGGAATGAAGCTGTCTTTCGACCAGGCCTGAACGGTCACCGTCA
>CAYUWJ010000092.1:0-14191 GCA_964448315.1 uncultured Sphingomonas sp.
CCGGTGGTGCGGACGTGAATGTCGCGGTTGGCGACATTGTCGAACTGGTTGGCGAAGATCGCGCCTTGCTCATGCTCGGCGGCGAGCCGTTCGGCCAGCCGCGCGGCGACCTTCACATAATTGTTGGGGTTTTTGTACGGAGCGGCCGGGACCTCGACCAGCGCCGCGCCGAGCGCGCGCAGGGTTGCCTTTTTTTCCTCCGCCTGGGTGACGGGAATGACGATCACGGCGCGCATGCCGAGCGCATTGCCGACCATTGCCAGGCCGATGCCGGTGTTGCCGGCGGTGCCGTCGACGATCAGCCCGCCGGGCCGAAGCTCGCCCTTGTCGATCGCGTCGGTGACGATGCCCAGCGCCGCCCGGTCCTTTACCGACTGGCCCGGGTTCATGAATTCGGCCTTGCCGAGGATCGTGCAGCCGGTTTCCTCGGATACCCGGCGGAGCTTGATCAGCGGCGTATTGCCGATCGCGGCGAGAACGTTGTCGCGGACGTCCATAGGCGACTCCTTAGGCGTTCCCCGGTCGCTGTCAAAGGACGCGGTCAGCCCCGCTCGCCGGCTACCCAGCCGCGTTCGATCAAGCGCTTCACTTCATCGCGGAAGATCGGCTGATCGAGCAGATGGTCGGTGCACAGGCCGGAGATCCGGTACTTTGGTGCGGTCGCGGCCTGGCTGCTCGCCGGATAAAGAATCACGACGTCGCGATGTCCCCGGTCGAACAACAGATCGCACGAAGCGCTGCTCGGGAATTGCCCGCGCTCGACCAGAAACTCGGCCGACGCCGATCCGGCCAGGGTTCGAACAATGCGCATCCGGTCGCCGGCGCCCTCGCTCTCATGATAAGGGACGATCGTTTCCACTTCGACGAGCGCGATTGCATTTTTCGCGGCGTCGGGAGCGAGCCTTTTCAGCTCCGCCGGATCGGTCGTGGCGAGGCACGAGCAGGCGAGGGCCGCGGATTCGATGGCGACCATAGCCGCCGCGGCAATTGGCCAAATTCTCATCCAATCCTCCTGTACCGCAAATAATAGGGCCGACGCCCTTCCTTGCGCGCCTTGGCGCCGTAGCGGGTCTCGATCCAGCCGCCTGGGGGTATGAGGAAGTCGGCGGGCTTCGCAGCCAACCACTCGAACCGCTCGTCGTTCCGCTGCATGACCATCAGCGCCCAGGCGAGATAGGTCGGGTCGTCGGTCGCGATCCTCAGCTCGCCGCCGGGCCGCAGCTTGGCGGCGAACAGGTCGACCGGCCCGTCGTTGACCATGCGGCGCTTGGCGTGTCGCGCTTTCGGCCAGGGGTCGGGGTGGAGCAGATAGACGAAGCTGAGCGCTTGGTCGGGAATGCGGCGGAGCACGTCGAGCGCATCGCCGCGCCAAAGCCGCACATTGGCCAAATGCCGGTCGCGGATATGGCCGAGCGCGGTGGCGACGCCGTTCAAGAACGGCTCGCAGCCGATGAAGCCATGGTCGGGCAGCATGTCGGCGCGATCGACGAGATGCTCGCCCGAACCGAAGCCGATCTCGAGATGCAGCGGGCGCTCATCGCCGAACAGCAGGCGGGATGTGATCTCACCCTCCGCAGGCAATTCGAGCTTGGGAAGCAGCTTCTCGATCAGCTCCGCCTGTGCCTTGCGCAGCTTGTGGCCGCTCGACCGGCCGTAGAGGCGGTTGAGCGTGGTCGGGTCGCCGGGTTTGTGGGCGGTCATGGCAGAAGCGCCTATGCGTTCAAGGTCCCGTTCAGCAAGAGTGGCGCAGAATCGCCCCATGAAAAGAGCGTTTTTCACACTTCCCTTGCTGCTGGCCTTCGCGACTCCCGCGCAGGCGAGCGGCGGACTCGTCTGCCGGACCGCCCGCGAGCGGCCGATCGAAGTGTCGATGGGGTTCGGCCATGTGCCCGGATCGCCGCTGGTTTCGGCGCGCTTGCTGGACAATGGCCGCGATGTGCCGGTGACAAAGGCGCAGTGGTGGCTCGACCAGTCTGAGCTTCGCCTGCTGCTCATCGATCCCAAGGCGATGCGGCAGGAACTGCTCATCCGGGCGGAGCGCGAAGGCGATGTCTATGACGGCTCGCTGTGGCGCGGCGGCGAGCAACGCTGGGTGCGTTGCCGCGAAGGCTAGGGGCGGACGGAACCGCGCGGCGACTTGGGAGTCCTCCGTTTCGACAGGGAGGACAGGATATGAGCCAGGCAGACCCGGGGCCCTACGGAGGCAATCCCAAGAGCACGGCGCAGATCGGCGGCCATCCGATTCATCCGATGCTGATCCCGTTCCCGATTGCCTGCCTGGTCGGAGTGCTGGTCAGCGATCTTCTGTTCCTTGGCTATGACGACCCCGGCTTCGCCGACGCGTCGAAGTGGCTGCTCGGCTTCGGTATCGGCACGGCACTGCTGGCGGCGGCGGTCGGGCTGATCGATTTCATGGGCGACGACCGCATCCGCAAGCTCGGCCACGCGCTTCAGCACATGATCGCCAATGTCGCGGCGGTGGTGCTGTCGATTGTCAATCTCGCGATCCGCCTCGGCGACAGCGACGACAACGTCTTGTCGATCGGTATCTGGCTGTCGGTTGCGGTCGTGCTGGTGCTGATCTTCAGCGGCTGGCGCGGCGGCGACCTGGTGTATCGCCATCGGGTCGGAGTGAAGGACCCGGGCCGGTCGATGTAGCGGCGCCGGTGAGGCGAGGTCCTACTTCCGCTCCACGCTGCTAATACGATTGCCCTCGACAGCCCAAATCCTCTCGTTCGTGCCCACAAAGATCGGCATCTTGCTGGCTAGCGACGTGAAGACATGAATTTCCGTTGGCGTGGGATCGAGAAGATGCGTGATCGTGAACGCGAGCGGCTTGCCGCCCTTTGGGATTTGGTCGAACGGCATGGCGATGCAGCTATTGGTGAAACGCCGAACATTGCCGACCGACCCATCCTGCCTGACTTCCACTGAATAGTGGCCGCCGAGCGGGTAGGACGTCAAATCGGTCTGAGGTGTCATCAGATAGACGATGATTGGACTGTCCGGGCCGGCCGATGGGATGGCCGCCAAATTGGGGTTAGCCGTGGAGCAGAGCCCGACGCCCGCCTCTGCGAACGCCGACATTGCCTTCTCCTTTGCCGCGATCATCCGCTTCTCCAGCGAAGTGAGTTCGGCTCGGTCAGCCGTGGGTCGGCCGCTCTTGGTAAGCTTTTCAAAGGTGAATGTGGCGCGATAGATGGCGTTCGACTGCGATCTGTCGAAAAAAACCAACTCGGTCTGAGTTTCGTCGCCAGTAACGACATAGCCGCCGGTTTGACCCGTTAGATTGGCGTAGTGATCTCTGAAATCATCGGTGCCTAGCCAGGCAACGCGATCGTAAAGAAACAACATTTCTCCGCGATCGACGGCAAGCCTTACGGCCGCAGTCAGCTCGTTCGTCGCTGGTGTTTGAGCGGCGATTGGGCAGGTTACAACCATCCCGGCGGTAGCCGTGGCCCACCCGAGTCCTCGCTTGAGCACACTAACCCCCTGCTGACGATCCGGCAGATGGAAACTTGCACATCAGCTTGGGACTGTCACGCCGTCAGGCGACGGTCGCCACTTCGTTCAACGCCTCCTTTAGCTCGTCGACCAGATCGAGCCGCTCCCAGGGGAACAACCCGCCTTCGGCCGCGCGCCTTAAGCAGCCGGTCCTCTGACGGCCTGGGCTATTGGTCCGTCAGGGCTCCCTCACTCAAGGTGATCTGGTTTTTGCTGCCGAGGGTGGAGGAGCGGTAAAGCGGCTCCTTCTCCTCCATCAGCCTGACCGCTTGCTCTGGAGGAGGGAGCGATTCGAAGTCTCCAAAGCCCTGGTTCTCCTGGAGCAGCACCAGCTCGACGCCATAGCGGGGCTTCGCTCCGTCCTCGCCGCCGTCAGCGACCAGAGACGCAAGGCGGTTCTCGCCGACGACCAAGGCACGGCCGGCATCCTGAATGGCGATGAGATAGCGGTTCGAAGTGCCGTCGGGGCGATAGAGACCGGCATTGTCGAGGACGCGCGAATCCCGGCACCAGCGAGTTGGAGGGGCAGGGTCCCCGACCTTAGCCTTTGCCAAAGAATCGGCCACCGACTGCAACAGCGCGCTTAACAGCGCCGCGGCCCCGTCGGCCGGCGCGGGCTTCGCCTCGCCAGCAAACACGAGCGGCGAACCGCATTCGGCGACCGGGATCGCGGCGGGGTGCGAAGGCATCTTGCCGGGCCAGCGGATCGCGGAAAGCGTTTCCGTCAGCTGCGCCTCAATCTGGGCGGGGGTCAGGGTAGCCGAGGACAAACGCATCTTCACATAGAAGTCGCCGACCGGCACGATCGCGATTGCAGTGCTCGAAAAATAGGGTCCCGACGTGGCATAGACGGACCGAAGCCCGCTCCAGGTCGACTGGCCGGACGGGACGAATGCGGCCGCACGGACCGTTGGAGTCACCGTTCCGTATTTGTCAGTGCTCTGTTCGATCACCTTGGTCGCGCGATCGAACCAGACGGGGACGCTGCCTGAGGTATTCCGAAAAAGGAAAACGGTTGTAACGTCGCCCTCATCCGCGCTTCGGTAATCGACGGCCACGTCGAGATCGCCTGCATCCAGCGCGACGATCCGTCCGCGCTCGAGCGCTCCAATTGATGGCGGGAAGACGATTTTTGTGGATTTGTGCTTGTAGTTCGCGTTCGAGCCGACCCGAATTTCCGTCGGCGCGGCGGTGGCGACCGCCGAGCCAAGGACAAGCAGCGCCGCCGCCGCCAAATGCTTGATCGAGTACATATTTCCCCCACTGCACGCGCGATTCGGTCCGTCGACTATGACGCGAGTTCGACCGCGTGAACAGGGTTGGTCAGGCGTCCAGCGCCGCCTTTAGCTCGTCGACCAGATCGAGCCGCTCCCAGGGGAACAACCCGCCTTCGGCCTTGCGGCCGAAGTGGCCGTAGGCGGCGGTTGGCTGGTAGATCGGCCGGTTGAGGTCGAGCAGAGTGCGGATGCCGCGCGGAGTGAGGCCGCCCAGCTTTTCGATGCGGCCGATCGCGGCCTCCAGAGTCTCGTCGGGGACGCTTCCGGTGCCGTGGGTATCGACATACAGCGACAGCGGCTTGCTGACGCCGATCGCATAGGCCAGCTGGATGGTGCAGCGGCGCGCGAGGCCGGCGGCGACGATGTTCTTGGCGAGATAGCGCGCGGCATAGGCGGCCGAACGGTCGACCTTGGTCGGGTCCTTGCCCGAAAAGGCGCCGCCGCCGTGCGGCGCGGCGCCGCCATAGGTGTCGACGATGATCTTGCGGCCGGTCAGCCCGGCGTCGCCGTCGGGACCTCCGATCTCGAAGCTGCCGGTCGGATTGATGTGATAGACGGTGTCGTCGGACAATAATTCGGCGGGAAGCAGGTCGGCGATCACCCGCTTTACATAGCTGTGCAGCTCGGCTTCTTTTTCGCCCTGGTCATAGCCCTTGGCGTGCTGGGTCGAGACGACGATCGCTGTCGCGGCGACCGGCTTGCCGTCCCGATAGCGCAGGGTCACCTGGCTTTTCGCGTCCGGCTGGAGGAATGGGGCGGCGCCCGAGTGCCGGTCACTCGCCATCCGCAGCAGGATTCTGTGGCTGTAGTAGAGCGCGGCGGGCATCAGGTCGGGGGTCTCGTCGCAGGCGAAGCCGAACATGATCCCCTGGTCGCCGGCGCCCTGGTCCTTGTTGCCGGCAGCATCGACGCCCTGGGCGATATGCGGCGACTGGCCATGGAGATGATTTTCGAAGCTGGCGGTCTGCCAGTGAAACCCGTCCTGCTCATAGCCGATGCTCTGGACCGTGTGCCGGACGACCTGTTCGATTTCGTCGCGCGCTCCGGGTGCCCAGCCGTGCGTGTCCTTGAACTTTTCCTCGTCGTAGACCGGCGGGCAACGGATCTCGCCGCCGATCACGATCCGCTGGGTGGTGACAAGCGTCTCGCAGGCGACCCGCGATTCCGGATATTTCGCCAAAAGCAGGTCGACGATCGCGTCGCTGATCTGGTCGGAGACCTTGTCGGGATGGCCTTCGGAAACCGATTCGGACGTGAAGAGATGGTTGTTGCGCATGGGGCAGTGTTGTCCTCGTTGGGCGGCGGCCGCTGTCGGCCCGCCCAAGTGATATAAAGATTTCCTTATGTCCGGCGCCGATAGCGTCCGCTCGCGCCAAGGGCAATGGCCGCGATCAGCAGCGCCAACGCCAGCAGCAGCGGGATGATGTTGCCGGCCCGCGCGAACGGCGTCGGTGACAGAGCGGGCGGCGGCAGCGCCGCGTCGATCACTCCGGCTTCGCGCCAGCCGATCGAATCGACGATCCGTCCCCGAGCGTCGATCAGCGCGCTGATTCCGGTCGGAGTCGAGCGTACCACCGGCAATCCTTCCTCGGCGGCGCGGAGACGCGCCTGGGCGAGGTGCTGCGGCGGTCCCCAGCGGCCGAACCAGGCGTCGTTGGACGGGTTGAAGATGACATCGGGTCGGTCCCGCCGGTCGACGACATGGCCCGAAAAGATGATTTCGTAGCAGATCTGCATCCCGACCTTGCCCCAGCGGCCGAGATCGAGCGCGCCCGGACCCGGGCCCGGCTCAAAGTCGATATTGCCGGGCGCCAGCCGCGACAGGCCGATCGCCGAAAGCAGGGGTCGCATCGGCAGATATTCGCCATAGGGCACAAGGTGCGCCTTGTCGTAGCGGCCGACGACCGTGCCGCCCGAAGCGAGCGCGAAGACGCTGTTGGCTGCCCCGGTCACGCTGCGTCCGTCGCTGGAGTTCAGCGCGATGCCGCCGGTCAGCAATATTTCACCGGGACCGACGAGAGCCGCGGCGCGGGTCCGCTCGAACTCGGCGAACGCCTGATGCTCGCCGGGCCGGGCGTCCTCGAGCGGGTCGGTGACGGCGGCTTCGGGCCAGAACAGCAGGCGCGGGCGCGCCCCGCCGGGGCTGGCCGACAGCAGGGCGAGGCGGCGCGCGGCCTCGTCGCGGAAGCCCGGGCGCCATTTGTCCTGCTGGCCGATGTTCGGCTGGACGATCCGGATCGGGCGGATGACCGTCGATCCGTCCGGGATTTGCGCCGTCGGAACGGCCCATAGAAGCAGCGTCGCCGCGACGAGCCCCGCCGCCGGCTTCCAGTCGCGCCGTGCCGCCAGCCACAGCGCGCCGCCGATCAGGACCGTCAGCGCCGACAGGCCATAGGTGCCTATGAGGGCGCCGACCGAAAGCAGCGGCGTGTCGACCAGCACTACTCCGACCGGATTCCAGGCGAAGCCGGTGAACAGCCCGGCGCGCAGCCATTCGGTCACCGTCCAGCCGCCGGCGAGCGCCAGCAGCATCGCCAGCGGCCGGCCCTTGCCGAGCTTCCAGGCGAGCCCGGCGGCGAGCATCGGGTAGAGCGCGAGGATCAGCGACACCAGGACCACCGCGACCCAGCCGAGCCAGGCCGGCATCGCCGCCTGATAGGTGAAAGCGGTGGCGATCCAGTTGAGCCCAAGGACGAACTGGCCGAAGCCGAACAGCCAGCCGATCAGCAGCGCTCGGCGCAGGCTCGGCGCGCGGTGAACGAGTTCGCACAGCGCGGCCAGCGCCAGCGGCATCAACGGCCACAGACCGGCCGGCTGGAAGGCGAAGGCGGACGCGACGCCGAGGAGCAGCGGCAGGAGAACGGAAAACAGCCGGGAATCTCCCCGTTCGAATGCTGGGCTTTGCATTCTAGGCGCTAGACCTGCGGCGGTTCCGGCGCGTGGAGCCGAACCCGCAGGATCTTGCGCGGGTCGCAGTCGATCGCCTCGAGCCGCCATCCCGACGGGTGCAGGACCGAATCGCCGCACTTGGGAATGCGGCCCGCGAGGAGGAAGACCAGCCCGCCCAATGTGTCGACCTCATCCTCCTCCCAGGTCAGCCGCGCGTCGACCGACTCGGCAAGCTCCTCGAGCTCGATTCGCGCGTCGGCTTCCCACAGGCCGTCGCCGAGCATCGTCAACATGCCCGTTGGGTCCTCGACATCATGCTCGTCCTCGATCTCGCCGACGATTTCCTCGACCACATCCTCGATCGTCACCAGCCCCTCGGTGCCGCCGAATTCGTCGACGACGATCGCCAGGTGCAGCCGCTGGGCGCGCATCCGCGCCAGCAGGTCGATGACGCCCATCGACTCGGGCACGAACAACGGCCTGCGCAGCAGCTTGGCGACCGACCGTTCGCTGGCCGGCTCGACGAAGGCGGTGAAGACGTCCTTGATGTGAATCATCCCGATCACCTCGTCCAGGCTTTCGCCATAGACCGGCAGGCGGCTGTGCTCGGCGTCCGCAAAGGCGACGACCAAATCGTCGAAACTGATGGTCGAAGGCACCGCGATGATGTCGCCGCGCGTGACGCAGACGTCGCCTGCGGTCTGCTCGCCGAAGTGCAGCAGGTTGCGCAGCATCTGCCGCTCGACCGGAGTCAAATCGCCGTCGACCGGCCGCGATTCCTCGGCGTCGTCGATAGCCTCCTCAATCTCGTCGCGCAGGCTGGTCTCCTCCTCGCCGAACAACAAGGCGCGCATTCCGCGCCACAGTCTTGAACCGACTTCGTCGTTCTGGGTCGCCACTGCCTAGCGTTCCTCTAAATAGGGATCGGGGATTCCCAAATCCGCAAGTGCAAGCGTTTCGCGCCGCTCCATTTCGTCCGCGCTCTCGTCGTTGTGATGATCATGGCCGACCAGGTGGAGCACGCCGTGGACCAGCAGGTGCGCCGCATGGCGCTCGACCGCGATCCTTTTGTCCGCCGCTTCGCGCATGCAGACGCCGTGCGCCAGCACCAGATCGCCGAGCATCAGCTCAGGCCCGGGCTCGGCGGCGCGCTGCAACTGCTCCGCTTCGGCGAGCGGAAAGGACAATATGTTGGTCGCCTCGTCCTTGCCGCGCCAGCGGGTGTTCAATTGCCGGACCGCTTCGTCGCCGGTCAGTCGGACCGACAGCTCGATGCTTCGCGGGCTGGATACCAGCTGTGGGAACGCCGATTGCGATAGCGCCGCTTCCGCGGCCGTACGGACCAGCCGCGGCCAGTCGGTGCTACTGTCCCACTCCGCGTCGGTTTCGATGGCGATGTCGAGGGTCATGCGCCCGCACCGTCATAGGCTTCGACGATCCGCCCGACCAGCGGATGGCGGACGACGTCGGCCGCGGTGAAGCGAACCATCGAAATGCCCTGGATGTCGGCCAGGCGAGCGACCGAGTCGGCGAGGCCGGACTTGCCATGGTCGGGCAGATCGACCTGAGTCGGATCGCCGCAGATTACCATCCGGCTGCGCATGCCGAAGCGGGTGAGGAACATCTTCATCTGCAGCGGGGTGGTGTTCTGCGCCTCGTCGAGGATGATGAAGGCGTCGTTCAAGGTGCGGCCGCGCATGAAGGCGATCGGCGCGATCTCGATTTCGCCGCTGGCGATTCGCCGCTCGACCTGCTCGGTCGGAAGCATGTCGTAGAGCGCGTCGTAAAGCGGCCTCAGATAGGGGTCGACCTTGTCCTTCATGTCGCCGGGAAGGAAGCCCAGCCGCTCGCCGGCCTCGACCGCCGGGCGCGACAGGATCAGCCGGTCGACGCTTCCGGAAATCAGCTGCGACACCGCCTGGGCGACGGCGAGATAGGTTTTGCCGGTGCCGGCCGGCCCCAGCGCGAAGATCATCTCGTCGCGGGCCAGCGCCTCCATGTAGCTGGTCTGGGTGGTCGAGCGGGGGACGATGGTCTTTTTGCGGGTGCGGATCATCGCCCGCGGCGGCGAGGCGACATCCTCGGCGATGATTCCGTCGAGCGCCGGCTGGGCGGCCATGCCGATGATCGATTCGACTGCCGCCGCGTCGACGTCGTGCCCCTGGTCGAGGCGGTTGTAGAGGCCGAGCAGAACTTCGCGCGCGCGGGCCGCCGATTCGGCCTCGCCCTCGATCTGCACCCGGTTGCCGCGCGCCGAAATATGGACTCCCAGCCGGCTTTCGATGGTCACCAGATTGCGGTCATATTCGCCGAACAAAGGCCCGAGCAGATAGGGCTGGTCGAATTCGAGCTCGAGCCGGGCGCGGCCGCGATCATCGGCGAGGTCGGCGACGGCAGGGTCGCGGCGCGCCATCAGGCGGCCTTTGCCCGGCGTACCGCGCCGGCCATGCTGTTCGGCCCGGCGGAAATCAAGGTCACGTCGACCATTGCGCCGGGCGCCGCTGAGGTTTCGACATGCACCGACTGAAGCCAGGGCGAACGGCCGATCATCTGTCCCGCGCGCTTGCCCTTGCGTTCGAGCAGCAGGCGGGTCTCGCGCCCGATCGTCGCGCGGTTGAACGCCATCCGGTGGGCGTTGAGCCGCGCCTGCAGCCGCTGCAGCCGCTCGTCCATCACTTCCGGAGATACCGCGCCGTCCATCGTGGCGGCGGGCGTGCCGGGCCGCGGGCTATATTTGAACGAATAAGCGGTAGCATAGCCGACCGCGTCGACGATGTTCAGCGTCGCTTCGAAATCCGCTTCGGTCTCGCCCGGGAAGCCGACGATGAAGTCGCCCGACACGGCGATGTCGGGGCGCGCGGCGCGAACCTTGTCGATGATATTCAGATAACTCTTCGTCGAATGGCTGCGGTTCATCGCTTTCAAAATCCGATCGCTTCCGGACTGAACCGGCAAATGGAGGTAGGGCATCAGTGCGGCGACGTCGCCATGAGCGGCGATCAGCGCGTCGGTCATGTCGGCCGGGTGGCTGGTGGTGTAGCGGATGCGCTCGACGCCATCGATCCGCGACACCGCGCGAATCAGTTCGGCGAGGCCACGGCCGTCGTGCGCCCAGGCGTTCACATTCTGGCCGAGCAGCACGATCTCTCTGGCGCCGCCCTCGGCCAGCGCGCGCGCTTCGGCGAGAATGTCCGCCCACGGGCGCGAAATCTCGGCGCCGCGGGTGTAGGGCACGACGCAATAGGTGCAGAATTTGTCGCAACCCTCCTGCACGGTGAGGAAGGCGCTGGGGCTTGCCTTGCGGCGGCTCGGGAGCGCGTCGAACTTGGAGGCGGCCGGCATGTCGGTATCGACCGGGCGTTTGCCTAAAGCCGCTTCGGCGACCATGTCGGCAAGCCGGTGATAGGCCTGCGGTCCGACCACCAGGTCGATCATCGCCGATCGCTTGTGGGCCACCGCGCCTTCGGCCTGGGCGACGCAGCCGGCGAGCGCGATCAGCGGCTTCGACCCGTCCTCGCGCCGCAGCCGGCCGACTTCCGAATAGGCCTTTTCGGCGGCTTTCTCGCGGATATGACAGGTGTTGAGGACGACCAGCTCGGCGTCCGCGCCGTCGGCCGCCGGCGCCATTCCGCGCTCGGCGAGAAGCTCGGCCATGCGCTCGCCGTCATAGACGTTCATCTGACAGCCGAAGGATTTGACCTGAAAAGTCTTGGGCAAAGAAGTCATCTGGACCGCGCATATAGGCGAGTAAAGGCGGGACTTGAAGCGAGCACTTGCGCAATCGCCTCGCGCGCCTCGCGAGCCAGCGCCTTGCGGTCGTGGCGGTGGACCGCCGGCGGCAGCAGATGGACGGTCACGGCAAGCGTTCCGCGCCGGCCGAGGATGCGCAGCACATTCTTGCTGCCGCGCTCGCCGTGCCAGCCGATGTCTCTCGCCGCGGCGCCATAATCGATCGCCACCGGCCGGACGTCGACCTGCGGCGGTGCCGAGGTCAGCGCCGACAGCAGCGCCGGTCGAAACGGCAGCAGATGGTCGCCGGGGCCGGTGGTCCCTTCGGGGAATAGCGCCAGCGGCTGCGGATGGTGAAGCGCTTCGGCGATATCGGTCGCCTGGGCCGCGGTGCTCCGGCGGTGGTCGCGGCGGATGTACAGGGTCCGGTTCTGGACGGCCAGCCAATGCAGCAGCGGGTGATCGCCAAGCTCGTCCTTGGACACGAAGGCGCAGCCGGTGGCGCTGCCGAGCACAAGTATGTCGAGCCAGCTCAAGTGATTGCAGATCAACAGGCTGTGCGGCCGCAGGGGCTCGCCCGACAGGCTCACCCGAGCGCCGCAGATTCGCGCCGCGCCGGCCATGAAGCGCCGCGGCCATCGTGAGCGGCGCAATAGCAGCTTCGACAATAGATGCGGCGCCAGACAGGCGAGGAACAGCAGCACCAGCCCGGCGGCGCGCAGCACGGCGCGAGTCCGCGAACCCTGTGTGGCGCCGTCAGCGGTTGCGATCGAGGGCGACGCCGTACAGCTCCATCCGGTGATCGACGAGCCGGAAGCCGAGCTTCTCGGCGATTTGCCGCTGCAGCGCTTCCAAATCCTCGTTGACGAACTCGATGACCTTGCCGGTTTCGACATCGATCAGATGATCGTGGTGCGCGTCCGACGCCGCCTCGTAGCGCGAGCGGCCGTCGCCGAACTCGTGCCGTTCGAGGATTCCCGCCTCCTCGAACAGCCGGACCGTGCGGTAGACGGTGGCGATCGAGATTTTGGGATCGAGCTCCGAGGCGCGCTCGTGGAGCGTCTCGACGTCGGGATGGTCTTCGGATTCGGACAGGATCTTGGCGATCGTCCGGCGCTGCTCGGTGATTCGCAGCCCCTTGTCGGCGCACAAGGCCTCGATATCGATCTTGCGGGTCATGACGCTTGGTTAAGCCGCGTAACTGCAAGCGTCAAAGGAAAGGGAGCGGTCGAGCCGCTCCCGCTCCTTCAGCCGGACTTGGCGGAGCCCTTGCCGCGGGTCTTGCGCCGCTTGGTGCCGAGCCCGATCGCCTTGGCGAGCTTGCGCCTTTGTTCGGCGTAGTTCGGCGCCACCATCGGGTAATCGGAGTTGAGGCCCCACTTCTGGCGATACTCGTCGGGGGTCATGTTGTAGTGGGTCATCAGATGCCGCTTGAGCATCTTCAGTTTCTTCCCGTCTTCCAGACAAACGATATAGTCCGGCTTGATCGACGAGCGGATCGGAACCTTCGGCTGCGGCTTCTCTTCGGGACCGCTGGCCTTCCCGTAGATGCTGGTAAGCGCTCCGTGCACGTTTTGAATGAGGTTCGGCAGATCGCTGACAGCAACGCTGTTGTTGCTGACATGAGCCGCGACGATGTCGGCGGTTAGCGTAAGCAGAGTGTCGTCGGCGCCATTGTTGTCGTTCATTTTTTCATGTTCCGAGCAAGAGGAGTGACGAGCGCGTTATTTGCGCGCCACAGACCCATTAAAGGACCGTGCCGACAACGGCAACAGTCGGCAAGTCATCGCGATAGTCCCGCCCGGCAATCAGCGCACAAGGCTTAGGGTCAGCGCGTCGAACTCGCCGCCGCCGCGGCCCCGATAATATTTCCGCCGTCTGCCGGCGATTCGAAAACCTGCCCGGCGATACATCGCCACGGCGGGATTGCCGTCGCGAACTTCGAGATGAATCCGGATGGCGCCATATTCGTCGGCCTGGCGCAAAAACTGATCGAGCAATAGCCGGCCGATTCCGCGCCGCCGGTTTGGCGGCGCGACGGCCAGCAGCAACAGCTCGGCTTCGCCGGCGATCGTCCGGTGAAGCGAAAAGCCGACCGCATCGTCCCGGCTATCGCGCGCGACGATCAGCGACACGCCCGGCATCGGCAGGATTCCGGCGCACTGGGACCGGGTCCAGGCTTCGCCGAACCGGTCGTCGAACGCGGCATTCATTACATCGATGACGGCATCGAGGTCGCGCGAATTGCCCGGCGACAGCCGCACGTCCGGAGTCGTGGCGGGCGCGTCGTTCATGCCGCCGACCGGGCGCGGGCATCGGGCGCGCGGGCGTAGAGCGGCCGGGCGTCGAGCGACCGCAGCGCATCGGGCAAGCGCATCGCATTGGCCGCCGACGGCCAGCCGGCGATCGCCTCGCCCCAACCGCGCGCCTCGACCAGCCGCTCGGCGGCGGGCCCGACGACGCGCTCGGCACTGATCCGGTCCGCTGCCTCGGCCGGCGGCAGGTTGAGGAGCGGCGACGGCTTCGCCAGCCCGGATTCGAACTGCTGGACGAACAATTCGCCATGGCCGCCGTCGATCGCTGCCGCAATCGGGCCGGTGGTCGCGCCCGCGCCCGCTGCCAGCAAGGCCAGCGAGGACATTCCGGCGACGGTGCAGCTCCAGCCGATCGCCAGCCCGTGGGCAGCGGCGATGCCGACCCGGATGCCGGTGAAGCTGCCCGGGCCGACTCCGACCAGGACATGGCTTGCGGCACGGCCTGCCATCAGCTCGCCGATCATCGGCACCAGCCGC
>CAYUWJ010000093.1:0-14732 GCA_964448315.1 uncultured Sphingomonas sp.
GGCGCCGACGACGGTCGACAGGCGGTGAGCGATGATGATCGTCGTCCGGTCGCGGGCAACATTGTCCAGAGTCGCCTGGATCGCCTGCTCGGTGCGGCTGTCGAGCGCGGATGTCGCCTCGTCGAGGACCAGGATCGGCGGGTCCTTGACCAAAGTCCGGGCGATCGCGACTCGTTGCTTCTCACCGCCGGAAAGCTTGAGGCCTCGCTCGCCGACCGGTGTGTCATAACCCATCGGCAGCGAAGCGATGACGCGGTCGATCGCCGCTCCGCGCGCCGCCGCCTCGATCGCTTCGGACGAAGCGTCGCCGCGGCCATAGCCGATGTTGTAGCCGATCGTGTCGTTGAACAGCACGCTGTCCTGGGGAACAATGCCGATCGCGGCGCGCAGACTGGCCTGGCGAACCTGGGCGATGTCCTGCCCGTCGATCAATATCCGGCCCGCGGTCGGGTCGTAGAACCGGTACAGCAGCCGCGCCAGCGTGGACTTGCCGGCGCCCGACGGGCCGACCACCGCGAGGCTGGTGCCGGGCGGGATGTCGATGTCGATGCCCTTGAGGATTGCGCGGTCGGGCTCATAGCCGAAATGCACATTCTCGAACCGGACATGGCCGTTGGTGACGGCAAGCGCTGGCGCGTCTGGGCGGTCGGTGACCTCGGTCGGCGTGTCGAGCAGATCGAACATCAGCTCCATGTCGATCAGCCCCTGGCGGATCGAGCGATAGACCCAGCCGAGCATGTCGAGCGGCCGGAAGAGCTGCATCAGCAGCGCGTTAACCAGCACCACGTCGCCCGGCGTGAAGCGGCCGACGCTCCAGCCCCAGACGGTGAAGATCATCGCCCCGGCCATCATCGCATTGGTGATCAGCGATTGGCCGATGTTGAGCCATGCGAGCGACGTCTCGTTGCGGACGGCGGCCGTGGCGAAGGCGCCGATCGCATCGTCGTAGCGCCGCGCCTCGCGTTCCTCGGCGCCGAAATATTTGACCGTCTCATAGTTCAGCAGCGAATCGACGGCGCGGCCGACCGCCTTGTTGTCGACCTCGTTCATGTCGCGCTGGATGCTGGCGCGCCAGTCTGTGACCAGCCGCGTGAAAATGATGTAGCCGGCGACCATCGCCAGGGTCGCGGCGACCAGCCCGGGGCCGAACTTGACGAAAAAGATGACGCAGATGGCGGTCAGCTCGATCAGGGTCGGGGCGATGTTGAACAGGATGAAATAGAGCATCATGTCGATGCTCTTGGTGCCGCGTTCGACGATCCTGGTCAGCGATCCGGTTCGCCGCTCGAGGTGGAAGCGCAAGCTGAGGTCGTGGATATGGCGGAACACCTGACCGGCAAGCCGGCGGGCCGCCTGCTGCCCGACTTTTTCGAACATCGCGTTGCGCAGATTGTCGGCGAGCACCCCGGCGAAGCGCGCTGTCGCATAAGCGGCGACCAGCCCGGCGACCACGCCTAACGCGACGGTCCCGGCCGACATGCCGTCGATGATCGCCTTGTAGGCGAACGGCATCAGCAGCACCGCGGCCTTGCCGGCAAGCACCAGCGCGACGGCCCCGACCACCCGCGCCTTCAGCTCGGCTTCGCCCTTCGGCCACAGCATCGGCAGGAACCGCCAGAGAACCGCGAAGCCGCCGTTCGGCTGGGCCGACTGTGTCGCTGACTGTGCCATTCGCCGCGTAGGTAGGATGGCGCGGGTCGGTGGGCAAATGCGTTAGTGAAATGATTGGAACCGGGCGATTTTCCGGCGGTTGTTCAAGTCACAGACGAAAGGATCGACGTTGATGGGCCCGGGCTATTTTGTGATCGCCATTTTTGGTTGCGCCGACGGCGCGGCCGATTGCACGCGGGTGGCGACGGTCCCGACCCGCTACGAGAGCGTGTCCGCCTGCTCGGCGGCGAGCGGCGATGCTCTGCTGCAGCGCACCGACCTCGATTTCCCGACGCTGATGGCCGAATGCCGCGGTGTCACGAGTCCCGCCGCCGCGTCGGATTCGCCACCGATCGAAGCGCCGGCGGACACGCTGCAGGGATAATACGCAGGCTAAGCGGTCGCCGGAACCGGCGCCAAGCGGCAACAGTTCTCCGGTAAAAGGAGCAGCCGATGAGCAAGAATCAGCGAACCGCCCACAAGGGGCAAAGGTCTGCCAACCAGAATAATATCATGTCCGAAGAGGACCCCGACGACGGCAACCGCACCGCCTTCAAGCCAGGGCGCGACGGCAAGACCCCGGTCGAGAAGAAGCCGGAGCAGGATCGGCATGATCAGGAGACGATCGAAGCCTTCGGAGAGCAGGGATCCGACCAGGTCGGCGAGAATCCGGACAATGGCTGACGTCATCGAGCCGATGATTCACGAGGACGCGCTGCCCGGCCACGAAAGCGACCTCGAGCCCAAGCCCGACTGGTCGCCGCGTTACAAGGGATCGGATCGGCTCAAGGACAAGGTAGCGCTGATCACCGGCGGCGACAGCGGCATCGGCCGGGCAGTCGCGGCTCTGTTCGCGCGCGAAGGCGCCGATGTCGCCATCGCCTATCTGTGCGAGCATGACGATGCCCAAAAGACCAAGGCCATCGTCGAACAGGAGGGGCGCCGCGCGATCCTGATTGCCGGCGACGTCGGCGACAAAAGCTTCTGCGAGGCCGCGGTCGAGCGGACCGTGAGCGAGCTCGGCAAGCTCGACATCCTCGTCAACAACGCCGCCGAGCAGCACCCCGACCAGGATATTCGCGACATCACCGAGGATCAGCTCAAGCGCACCTTCCAGACCAATTTCTACGGCTATTTCTTCATGGTCCAGGCGGCCCGGACGCATCTCAAAAAAGGCTCGGCCATCATCAACTGCACGTCGGTGACGATGTACAAAGGCTCGAAGGGGCTGCTCGACTATAGCGCCACCAAGGGCGCGATCACCGCCTTCACCCGCTCGCTTGCGCAAGGGCTGATCAAGGACGGCATAAGGGTCAATGCCGTCGCTCCGGGGCCGATCTGGACTCCGCTCAACCCCTCGGGCGGCACGCCGCGCGAGGAAATCCCGGATTTCGGCAAGGACACGCCGATCGGCCGGCCGGGGCAGCCCAACGAAGTCGCGCCCTCGTTCCTGTTCCTCGCCTGCGAGGACGCAAGCTACATGGCGGGGCAGGTGCTTCACCCCAACGGCGGCGAGGCGGTCGGCAGCTGACCCGACGGCGATTGGCGGATTTTCCCAACACTGGGTGCGTTTTGCGCAGAACTTCTCCGGCGGCGTTTCCGTGATCGCTGAAATCAAAGGATAATTTCAACTGGCACGCTCCCTGCATTGATTAGGGCGTGACCCAATCTCGGGTCCGCCAAAAGGGAGTTTTGAGAAATGTTTGCTTATTCCGACCTTCGTGACACGGCCGCTTACTTCGCCGCCGCATTCGTCACCGCGATGCTGTTCATCAGCGCTGCCACCGGCCCGATTTCGATCGTTTGACTTGATTGCAGAAAGGACATCCGATGAACGGACGTTTTCTCCTCAACCGCGAACAGGGCAAGATCATGGGCGTCGCCGCCGGGCTCGCCGACTATACCGGCGTCGACCCGCTGATCTATCGACTGGCGCTGGTCGCCGCATTGCTTCTTACCGGGCCGGTCGTGGTCCTCTTCTATCTTCTGACGGGATGGCTGGCGTCGGACCGGTAAGCGGCGCCGCCATCCTCCAACCCCAACCCATTCATTCGCGAACCTGTCCGCGAGCCCATCCCGGCTCGGCACAGCCGCGCCGCCGATCCGCGCCGATCGTCAATGTGACGGAAATCGGATAGCGGATGTCGGACATTCCATCCGAACATCCCGGCTGGGCCCTGGTCCGAAGCACGAACCTTTGGTCGTTCAGGAATCCGGCCCACTGGCCATTTTCGGGGCTGCCGGTGAAGGCGGTCCAGATTCGCGTTCCCTGCTGATCTTCCGGCGTCGAGTAGGTGACGCAGCGCCCCTCGATTCGCGCGCCCCAGAACGGCTCGGTGCCGACCGCCCTCAGTCGGTTGGCCGGGATCCTCTTTCCACCCTGAGTCAAACAGGCGCTAACCGGCGCATCGTCGCTCGTCGGCGGCTGCGGCGGCGGCAGCGTTTCCCCGCCCGAGCAGGCGGCGGCGAAGGCCTGCGCCAGCTGCGGCGGTGGCGTCTCGTGCGGGCCGCTGGTCTGGGCGCCATAGCTTGCCGAGACCGGACCCGAAATCAGTGCGACAAGATCGTCCGGTACGGCGGTCGTGGCGCTGACCCCGCCGCGCTCGCGGTCGCCGCCGCTATCGGCGACTAGCGCCACGACCTCGCCGCCGCCGCCGAACGACAGCCGCTCCTCGCTGCCGATTGGCTCGAACGCCGGCACGTTGACCAGCAGCTCGTTGCGCCCTTCGCGGCACAGCAAACGCAGTCGCGGCGATTCGGCGGCGCCGAGGATCAGTTCCACTCCGTCGCCGTTCGACTTCAGGTCCCACGCGATTGCGCTTTCGTTCGATGCTTCGGATTCGTTCGCGGACGCTTGGGTTTTTGCCGACTCGGAATCGGTGGGGCTGTTGCTTTGACCGTCGCCGCAGGAGGCGAGACCCAGAAGCATGCCTATCGAGAAAACGGCCGAACGCATCGCTCAATCCTCCTTGCGTCAGCGAACAACCGTTCACCGCCGTCCTTGTTGCGCGCCGCGCCTTGCATGGACATGAGCGGTGGCAGTAGGCTGGCGACTCAAGGAGATTCTCAATGCGCATGTTGTTGACCGGACTCGCCATAGCTCTTGCCGCGCTGCCGGCCGCCGCCGCGCTTCCGACCGGCGCCATGGCGCCCGATTTCGTCACCGCCGCCGCGCGTGCCGGCGAGCCTTTTCAGCTGCGGCTGAGCGAGGAGCTGAAGAAGGGTCCGGTGGTTCTCTATTTCTTCCCCAAGGCCTTCACCCAAGGCTGCACGCTGGAAGCCCGCGCGTTCAGCGAGGCGAACGACGAGTTCCGCCGCGCCGGCGCCCAGGTGATCGGCATGTCGGGCGACGACCTGCCGACCCTGAGGCGGTTTTCGGTCGAGGAGTGCCGCAACGCCTTCCCGGTCGGATCCGCCACTCCGGCGACGATTCGCGCCTATGACGTAGCGCTCGAGGGGCGACCGGAGCTGTCCGACCGGACCAGCTATGTGATCGCCCCCGACGGGCGAATCGCCTTCGTTCATTCCGACCCCGATTGGAGCGAGCATGTCACCAAGACGCTCGCCGCGGTGAAGGCGCTGAAGCGATAACGCGAGTTACCGGCCGGGCGGATTCCTCCGTTTGCCCCGTGCAGGTCTCGTCTCAACACTCGCTGTTAAATCATGGTTAACCAAACACTTTCCTCCGCCCCCTATTGATGTTTTGCTCCCGAAATGGAATAATGCGCTGTTTTGTCGCGCATCACCGGGGAGGGGAAGTCGCCACAAATGAGGGTATTTCGGATAGCGCTCGCTGGCGCCGGATTGGCGGCAGGCCTGACCGCGCTGGCGTTTCATCAACCCGCCGCGGCCAAGGCAGACGGAGCGGCCCAGCGGCAGACACAAGCCGTCATCGACGGCAGCGCGCAAGCGGCGCCTAACCTGTTCGGCACCGTCGCCACGCCGATCAGGGCGGAGCGTTTCGCCCGCGAGTGGGAGCGAGCCAGCAAGGATGCGACCGGCCACCCGGTGCTGCAGCGAATGGTCGCTCCGGCGCGCAGGCTGGCGCCGCAGCAGCAGGTGGCGTTCATCCAGGCCGCCGTCCACCGACAGATCCGCTGGATTTCCGACGCCACCCAATGGGGCCGCCACGATTATTGGGCGAGCGCCGCCGAGACGCTCGCTCGCGGCGCCGGCGACATGGAGGATCGGGCAATCGTCAAGATGCAGGGCTTGCAGGCGCTCGGCTTTCGCAAGCGCGACATGTATCTGACGCTTGGCCGCGACAAGGTAGGCGGACCGATGACCGTGCTGATCGTGCGCGCCGGCAATCGCCACTATGTCCTCGACGATCTTGGCGGCGCCCCTGTCGCCACCGATCTCCGTGAGGGCTTTCGGCCGGTGCTGAGCTTCGGCCGCGACATCACCTGGGTGCACGGATACCGCAGCGCGAAGGCGGAGCCGGGTTCCGCCGCGGTGGCGGTCGCAGCGCCGAACTAGACCCTGCACCGACTTGGCGAGGGTGTGTCCGTACCGGATACGGGAACCATAGTCACGCTTGTGCGCTTCGGACTTTCAGCTGATTGCGAAAACTATCAGGGGAGTCAGACAGCCATGAAATTCAGCACCACTCTCGCCGTGGCGATCGGCCTCGGCGCTCTCGCCGCCTGCGAACCGAGCGCCGAAGAGCAGCGCGCCGACCAGATCGAGGAAACCGGCGACGAGCAGGCCGACGCCATATTGGAGAACGCCGAAGACCGGACGGACAATATCATGGAGAACGCCGAGAACCGCGCCGAGACGGTCGAGGAATCGGCCGAGAACGCGGCCGAGGCGGTCGAGGATTCTGAAACCAACTGATCACGCAGGAGCACGCGTGAGAACGAAAGGCGTCCGCCCACCGGCGGGCGCCTTTTTGTAAGCGGCGCGCAGTCAGGCGCGCACCGGCGCGACCACCGGGCCGGCCTGGGCCGGCTCGCCGCGCGAATAGATCCCGGTCAGCACCCCGGCGCCGATCAGCCGCGGGCGAAGCGCGCCGAGCAGCGCCGAGCGGCCCGGCGAGCCGCCGAGGTCGGGCGCGGACGACAGCGCGAACAGCTGGAACACATAGCGATGCTGACCGTGCCCCGGCGGCGGATCGGGCGCCAGCCAGGCGCGCTGCAGGAAGCTGTTGCGGCCGGTCTCCGGCGCGGCGCCGCCGGGCCTGCCGTCGCCCCGCGTGCCGATCGCGCCCTCGTCGAGCGCGCTCGTGGCGGGGTCGATATCCCACACCAGCGCATGGACCAGAGAATTTAGCGTCGGCGAGTCCGGGCCCTCGACCAATAGCACCAGCGTCGCCGTGCCGTCGGGCAACGGCCCCCAGGCGAGCGGCGGCGACACGCCCTCGCCGTCGGCGGTAAAGCGATCCGGCAGGCGCGCTCCGTCGGCGAAAGCCGGGCTGGTGAGCTGGATCGGCTTGACGCCCTCGCGATACAGCGCGGCGATGGCGATGCCGCCGGCGCCGGCGCGCAACGGCGCCAGCGCTTTGCCGAGCCAGCGGGGGAGGTGTTGGAGCATGTGCCAATCCAACGCGCGCGGAGGATAAGGTTCGGCGCCCAGGGCCGGCCGCTCGCTCACCGAACCCGGGCGAGACCCCTTCTATTCGCGCCGCGAAGCTCAGGCTATAGTGTCGGCGGAAATAACAGGCGCTGTTCAAGGAGAAGGACGATGGCCAAGGGCCAGAAGAAATCGAACCGGGAAATCCGCAAGCCGAAGGCCGACAAGGGCAAGAAGCAGAATGCCTCGAACCCGTCGACCAAGGAAGGCGTCGTCCGCGGGCTGGAGAATTTCAAGAATTAGGCCGCGGGAGCAGCGCCAAAGGCCGGACCGTCATCCGCATCCTGATCGACGCCGACGCCTGCCCGGTGAAGGACGAGGTCTATCGAGTCGCCTTTCGCCGCGAGGTTGCGGTGCGGGTAGTCAGCAACGCCTGGCTGCGGGTGCCCGCCCATCCGCTGGTCGAACGGGTGGTGGTGTCGGACGCGTTCGACGCCGCCGACGACTGGATCGCGGACGCAGCCGACGCGGCGACGGTGGTGATCACCGGTGACATCCTACTCGCCGACCGCTGCCTGAAGGCCGGCGCGACCGTCCTCGGTCACAACGGCAAGCTTTTCACCCCCGCCTCGATCGGCGGCGCGATCGCGACGCGGGCGATCATGGCCGATTTGCGGGTCGCGGCGGACGGCATCACCGGCGGGCCGAAGCCCTTCGCCAAGGCGGACCGCTCGCGGTTTCTGCAGGCGCTGGATGCGGCTTTGGTGCGGTTGGGGCGGGGCTGAGAGGTGCGCCAATGGCGCCCGGACTCCCCCGGCAATCTCGCGCGA
This sequence comes from uncultured Sphingomonas sp., assembly GCA_964448315.1. Taxonomy (GTDB): domain Bacteria; phylum Pseudomonadota; class Alphaproteobacteria; order Sphingomonadales; family Sphingomonadaceae; genus Sphingomicrobium. Next base: position 7,995 of record CAYUWJ010000093.1, read on the forward strand.
ATGGTCCCAATGTTCGCACTTGTGGAGCGTGGTGCGCCTTGCCGCCTCCGCGCAGTTCGCGCGGTACCGTATCGCTGAAATCCTGCCACGGCGCTGCTCATCGACGAGCGTGAAGCAGACGAAATCCAAATAGGACAGCGATTTTTTCGCGCGGTGTCGCGGCGGTGGCGCGGCACCTTGCCCCGCCCGCGCCTTTCGCGCCGTCTAGTCGGTCAGGACGAAGGTGATCTTGAGCGTGCAGCGCCACTCGACGATATTCTCGCCATCGACCGTGCACTTGATGTCGCTGACCCACACGCCCTGGATATTGTCGAGCGTCTTGCTGGCGCGGGCGACGCCGGTGCGGACGGCATCCTCGATCCCTTTGGGCGAGGAGGAGATGACTTCGGTGACTTTGGCGACGGACATACGCTGTTTCCCTTGTTGCTGGTGGACGCTTCCAGGAAAGAGCGGGTCGCAAACGAGATGGTTCCGCCTGGCCGGAGTGACGTCCACTCGCTGGCCGGGACGACTAACGCTCGTCGTCGCTGTCGTTCAGGGTGCTGCGAGCCTCCGCGAGTCCATTTTCAATGATTCCGCCGACGAACTCCCTGTGCATTTCCAGTGGCATCTCCAACCCGGTTTCCCTGGCGGCCAGAGCCTCAAGCTCAGCACAAGGTTGAAACGCCCGGGCGGCGATCGCATCGGTAGAAAGTTCGGTAAGGGCCAGCTTCGCCGCTTCGCCAATCGCGCAGTTGGTCCACAGCATCAAGGCGGCGCTCCCACGGGGGGTCGTGCCTTTGTCGGTCAATCTCCAGTGGATGCGCTGCGTGACCTCTCCGGCCACCGGCAAGCCGGCGGCATCGCGCGCCGGGTGAAAGCGCGCGCGTTGCTGCATGATCCGGCACGTGACCGAGTCCAGCGCCACCGAGCCGCTGGACCCGGTGATGGTGCAGCCGGCGACCTTGCCCTCGGCATCGATGGCAAGCTGGTAGCTCACGCTGCCTTCCTCATTCTTAACGAGCGCTTCGCGAGGATAATCATCGGCGGTCACCAGGCCGGGAAGTCCGTCAATGGGAACCGGCTCGGCTGGACCGGACGTCTGAGCAAAAGTCGCGATCAACGCGGCAACGGCAGCGGCAGCGGGTAACAGCATCCTCGTCCTTCCCTTGCTCGGGATCTAGGGCCGGGGCGACGATGAGTCGAGGACAGGCGGCGGTCCCGGCGCCGTTTGTGAAGGCCGTGAGCAAGTGCTGAAATCGACCGGCGGTTTGATCAGGCGCAGCCCTCGACATAGCCGAGCACCGGCATGGTGCCGACATGCATCAGGCTGACCTTGCCGTCGGCGCCGATCTCGAAGCGCAGCGCGGAATCGCCGCCTGGCGCGTTGGGCGCGGTCAGATATTTGGCGGGCGCCTCGACATATTTATGCGGAGACTCGCGAAAACCGGGGAAAGCGGCGCGCACCTCAGCTTCGGTGGCGCCGGTGCCGATGCCCTCGGCCAGCTTGACGTCGGAGCGCTCGCCGATGGTGATGCGGCGCACCAAGCCGTCCTCGACGATTGCGTAGGCGCCGGGAAAATCGGGCGAGCTGATTGTTCGGCAATTGCTGTCCGGGATCTGCGCGCCCCGCTCGGCCCAGCCGCTGTCCGCCGGCACCGCCCGACCGATCTTCAGGGCGCCGAGCCCCTCCAGTGTCAGCACGTCCCCGGCGGGCGCCGGATCGGCAGGCCCGGGCGGCGGTGAAGCGGCCGGCGAGGCCGCGGCCGGCGGCGCACTTTCGTTGGCGGGCGCCGCCGCCGGCGCGTCCGCCGGCTCCGGCGAGCAGGCGCCAAGGCAAAGCAGGAGCGCCGACGGGAAGAGGATGGGTTTCATGGCTGCCTCCCCGCGCTGCGCCTCCGCCTTGTCGAGCAGCCCGCGCCAAGTGCGCAGGATGTACCGGTAGGTGGGGATGAGGAGGTCGATGAGGGTCATGGGTGGAGCTTAGCGGCGACACAGTTCAGCAGCACGGCTCCGCCGAAGGGGCATATAGAGTCTGCAGTTCCGATATGTCACGACCTCATCCCTTCGAAAACTCGCTCGATCAAACCAAAGACCGGAGTAAAGCGATGGAACTTGCTCGCGTCGGAGTTCGACAGCCTCTTTGCTAGTTCCATCTTCTGTTTGAACTTGGGAATAACCATGAAAGGCACATCGTTGAAAAGGTCGGGTGACTCTTCGAAGTGCTTTATCCATACCTCGGCCTTTGCCTTTGTGAGATACTTGTTTCCCATCTTAAAAACGAAATCGACATCCTCTGCTGTTAGGTCAGAAAAGGGAAAGAGCAATTCCACACATGTGGCATCATCGAGATACCGATCGTATGGACTTCCCCATTCGACAACCGGTAGGCGAACTGCGCCCGACAACTTATTCTGGTTCATTTTCGCATCAGCTTCTCCGTTGAATGGAGCATGCTTTTTTAGGTTAGCGAAGCACTCTGAGCCTTTGCTATCACGATCGAATAGGCCGACCCGTACCGGATTCTGGTTTTTAGTCGTTGATTCCAAAATCTTCTTCAGCTCGTCCGCGCCCGCATTCTCCTGTGCGCCCTCCGCGCCACCTAAGTCGCAGGAGCTAACCTCAAACGGCATTTCCCTGTCCGGAAACAACTTCTTCCAGGCTGCATTCAAAAGGAGCGCGTCCGTCTTTCCCTCAGTTAGTACGACGGGCCTGGACACGGCGGCGAGCTGATCGTTCTTGCTTTGAAGACGCGCAACTTCTTCATAAGCATCCTGACTCCGCTGCGCGACTAGCTGAGCTACACCAAGCTCTACGTCAGCTACCTTAGCGTTCGCGAGATCTTCGATGCTAGTGACACAGCTCGTACGACCCACTGAGTGGATCTCCGACTTTCTCACCAAATAGTGCTTCGTACGATTTGAGGCTAAAGAGTAAAAGGCGGGAGAGTGGCTTGTGATGAACACTTGATTCTGTGACGAAAAATGATCTTCGAACTCCTTCGCCAACGCAAAAGAGTTGCTCATCTCCAGCGAATTTTCCGGCTCTTCATAGCCCCATACATTTAGGCTGCGATTGTTGCTACTTATGTATTGCAGGATGTGGGGGATATGCCGAACTTGAAGTCCATCCCCACGACGTGAAAGCGGGACTCGGAACGCATCCTGCTCTGTAAAAAATTCCAAGCGTTCGAAGATGCTCTCAAGATCGTTCGGTATCTGTATATTGCTCTTGACAGCGAGTGCCGCACGAATCGTGTCCGTAAGATCGACAATTGATTTGTTTACTGCTGTCGATAGCGCTTCAGCTGGTCCAGAAAACTCAATGTCGTCGCGGCTTGAGAGAGTTTCGTAAAGAAGATGAAGGTAATCGGCAAATATATCACGTTCTTTAATGGCCGGAATATAGTGAAATTTAATCTTGTTCTGAAACTTGGTCAGTGATTGTTTGTTCTTTACATCCGACGAAATCTCAGGCTCCTCGGAGTATCTGTTCCAGCTCTTTTTAATAAAAAAGCGCTGCGGAAGCGTCTTCCATTTTTCAACGTTATTAAAATGTATTTTCATCCATATTGTCAATCGCCCCTTCGCATCTCTCGCTTCTTCCTGTCGGAGATGCGTGACATCCTGCAGAAACTGCAATTTTTCGTCATAACCTGACTCATTGTTGAAGAAGAGGTTCAGTGCTCGAAGGATATTCGACTTGCCAGCATCATTAGCGCCAATGAACACGTTAAGGTGATTCAGATTTTTGACGGAAACACTGTACACCGACCGGAAATAATTAATCTCCACGCGTTCGATAAGATCCACGACAACGCTCCCCTGCCGACCCGGCCACTCGAATTAGCGCGGTGAAGCGATAGCAAGTCAACTATGGAAGTCGCCGTGGAGCTAGTGCAAGCGGGCAATCACTCCACGGACACGTACAAATCCCCACCCTCGAGATAGCGTTCCGACATCTCGGCCATGCCCTTCTCGGCTTCCTCGGCGGAATGCCCTTCGACAGGCTCAGGACGAACGGGTGCGGGTTGTTCTTGGCGAATCAATCCTGCTCGCGGCCGTCGGCGGGGCCGTGGCCGTAGAAGCGAAACAGCTCCAGCATCCGCTCCGGCGTGATGCCCTGTTCCTGCGCGATCGCTAATGGATGGTCGTCGTCCCGAACCCAAAGCAGCGGGCGTTGGCGATCGGGTCGCGGCTGAACCCAGATCGCGAGCGGGTCGGGACCCGGAGTGTAATTCTCCAGCCGGTTCATCAGCCATCCGGTCCACGGCCCCATGTCCGCATATTCGCCGCTGTCGAAGCCAGCTACATATTTGTCGAAATTCTCGCGGCTGAGCGTGCTCCAGCAGCCGAATCCGAAGTCTTCCGGCATACCGATGACCGGGATCGTCAGCACGCAACGGATCATGAAATATTTGCCGGCCAGCACGCAGAAGTCCTCCGACAGGAAATCGCCATCCATCCGCAACGCAGTGTTGGGCTCATATTCCTCGCCGTGCGGCCATGGGTCGGGCTTGCGGGAAGCGAGGTCGAACGGCCAGCCATGCTCCGCGTCGCACTTGCCGCACTTCCAGCGCCCGCTCAGGAGCTGCCGTTCGGCGGTCGGCGCCTTTTTCCCGAAGCCGAACAAGGATCAGTTCTCCGCCGCCATCAACGCATCGCTCTTCCGGTTCTGCTTCGCTGCAAACTCTCGAATCTTCATCGAGCGGGCCGTTCGCACCCCAATGCAATTTGCCCCGAAAACAGCTGAACCCGATTGCCGTCGGGATCGAGCAGGATGACCGATTTGCGTCCCAGTGCCTCGTCGGTGAATATTTGGCCATTGCCGAAGAATGGCACGCCTGCCTCGCGCCAGCGCGCTACTGTCGTGTCAAAATCGGCGATCACCGCTCCCGCCTTGAACAGTCCAGCTGCGCGGTCGGGCGCGGCGGGCGGATCGTCGACGCCGATAATCTCGACGATCATCGTGGCGCCTTCGAGCAAGCGCATCGCGTAGCCATCGCCATCGACCGCGTTGACGCGTTCGAGGCCGAATGTCTGCGTGTACCAGCGCGCGCTGGCCTCATGATCGGTGGTGACCACTGCAATGAAGGCTTGCGCCGAAGCGGATGCCGGCAGGCACGCCAGAATTCCGGCCATTAGCATAGTCGGCACATGTTTCATTCCGGATCGACCTCCTCCCTGGCAAATACAGCCTTCGCCCTTATCGCGATACCGACGGGACATTTCCGCCATGCCCTTCTCTGCTTCCTCGGCGGCGATGAAAGCGTCGCTCTCCTGGTTCTGCTTCGCCGCAAACTCGCGCACTTCCGCGCCAGTCTTCATCGAGCAGACCGCCGCCGACAAGGGACTAGCCCTCGCCGCCCGCCAGCCGCCGGTGCTCCTCGACGCCGCGCTTCATCTCGCGCGCCTGCAGCCGCAGCGCCTGGTTGCTCAGCCTGATCTCCCGGCCTTGCTGGAAGAAGCCCAGCACCAGCCACAGGAAGGCGAGCGGGCTGGAGACGCCGCCGAGGAAATCGCCCAGTTCATTGAGGCGCAGGTCGGCGGGGTTCTGGCCCTTAAGGACGAGGTAGAGCAACAGCCCGACGACATAGAGCAGTGTCGCCACGAGGCCGATCAGGGGCAGGCGGCGGCGTTCGCGCTTGTCGTCCAGCGGCTCGAGCAGGTCGTCCTGGGCCATGGTCGCTTCTCCCCCGTCAGTCATGCTCGCGGCCGTTGGCGCCGATGTAAAGCTCGCTGCCGGTATCGCGGAACTTCTCGCTCATCTCGGCCATGCCGGCTTCGGCGTCGGCCGCGTCGCGCGCTTGTTCGGCCGGACTGCCCCGCCCCTCGCTCGCCTGCGGCGAGTCGTCCCCGCCCCTGAAGGGGTGGGGATTGTTTAGGGCGAACTCTCTGACCTCCTGGCTGATCTTCATTGAGCAGAATTTCGGCCCGCACATGCTGCAGAAATGCGCGGTCTTGGCGCCTTCGGCGGGGAGGGTCTGGTCGTGATATTGCTCGGCGGTATCGGGGTCGAGGCTGAGGTTGAACTGGTCGCGCCAGCGGAAGTCGAAGCGGGCGCGTGAAAGCGCGTCGTCGCGCAGCTTCGCGGCTGGGTGGCCCTTGGCAAGGTCGGCGGCGTGGGCGGCGAGCTTGTAGGTGACGACCCCGACCTTGACGTCGTCGCGGTCGGGGAGGCCGAGATGCTCCTTGGGCGTGACGTAGCAAAGCATTGCCGTGCCGAACCAGCCGATCATCGCCGCGCCGATGCCTGACGTAATATGATCGTAGCCGGGCGCGATGTCGGTGGTGAGCGGGCCGAGCGTGTAGAAGGGCGCCTCGCCGCAGGCTTCGAGCTGCTTTTCCATATTGGCCTTGATCTTGTGCATCGGGACATGGCCGGGGCCCTCGATCATCACCTGGACGTCGTGCGCCCAGGCCTTTTTGGTCAGCTCGCCCAGCGTATAGAGTTCGGCGAACTGGGCCTCGTCGTTGGCGTCGGCGATGCATCCGGGGCGCAGGCCGTCGCCCAATGAGAAGGCGATGTCATAGGCCTTCATGATCTCGCAAATCTCTTCGAAATGCGTGTAGAGGAAACTCTCCTGGTGATGGGCCAGACACCATTTGGCCATGATGGATCCGCCCCGCGAAACGATTCCGGTCACGCGGTTGCGGGTCATGGGGATGTAACGGAGCAAGACCCCTGCGTGAATGGTAAAGTAATCCACCCCCTGATTGGCCTGTTCGATGAGCGTGTCGCGGAACAATTCCCAGGTAA
>CAYUWJ010000094.1:0-18252 GCA_964448315.1 uncultured Sphingomonas sp.
GCTCGCCAACGCCGCCGAGGAACTGGGCCTGGTGAAACGGGCGCGACTTTGGGCGAAACGCGCAGGGACCATCCGTAAGCATATCGAGAAAGCCGCCTGGCGGCCCGACGCCAACCGGATGTCGGCGACGTTCGACGACGACCGGCTCGACGCCAGCCTCATCCAGCTGCTCGACCTGCGCTTTTTCTCGACCGACGATCCGCGCTTCCAGGGGACGCTCGCCGCCGTCGAAGAGGGGCTCAGGCGCGGCCCGCACATGCTGCGATATGCGACCGAGGATGATTTCGGGCTGCCCGAAACCGCGTTCAACGTCTGCACCTTCTGGCTGATCGAGGCGCTTCATGCGACCGGCAGAGACGCGGATGCGCGCGCGCTCTTCGAGGAAATGCTCGAGCGGCGGACCAGCGCCGGCCTGTTGTCCGAGGACATCGACCCGCACAGCGGGGAACTTTGGGGAAACTATCCGCAGACCTATTCGCTTGTAGGGTTGATCAACTGTGCCGCGCAGCTCAGTAAACCCTGGAGCGCCATTCGATGAGCCGCCTGATCGTAATCTCGAACCGCGTGTCCGCCGCCGCCGGCGGGCTGTCGGCCGTTCAGGGCGGACTGGCGGTGGCGCTCAGCGCCGCGCTTCGCGAATATAGCGGGCTGTGGTTCGGCTGGTCGGGCAAGCTGACCGACAAATTCACCGGCGAGATCAATTTCACCAAGGAAGCCGGCGTCACCACCGCCACCATCGACCTCGAAGAGCAGGACGTCGACGAATATTACAACGGCTACGCCAACCGCACCTTGTGGCCGCTATTCCATTACCGCATCGATCTTGCCGAATATGAGCGTGAGTTCGCCGGCGGTTACAAGCGGGCCAACGACCGCTTCGCCGAAACCGTCTTCCCGCTGATCGAGCCGGACGACGCCGTCTGGGTGCAGGATTATCACATGATCCCGCTTGGCCAGGAGCTGCGCAAGCTTGGCTGCCGCAACCGGATCGGCTTCTTCCTCCACATCCCGTGGCCTCCGCGGCGGCTGCTGGCGACTTTGCCCGAAGCTCGCGAGCTGGTGCGGACGATGCTCGCCTATGACGTCATCGGGCTGCACACCGAGGAGTGGCTTCACAGCTTCTGCGATTTCGCGACCGCCGAGCTGGGCGCCACGGTGCGCGACGGGGTGATGCGCCTCGACGGGCGGGAAGTCCGGCTGATTGCCTGCCCGATCGGCATCGACGCAAAGGACTTCGCCGCGCTGGCGACAAGCGATTCGGCGATCGAGACCGCCCGCCGGATGCGTGACAGCGGCAACGGCCGGGCGATGATCATCGGCGTCGACCGGCTCGACTACAGCAAGGGGCTGGAGGAAAGATTTCTCGGCTACGAACGTTTCCTGACCGAGAATCCGGACGAGCGGAAAGAGGTTTTCCTGCTGCAGATCGCGCCGCCTTCGCGCGCCGCGGTCGACAGCTACCAGCGCATCCGCGCCGTGCTCGACAGCCTGTCCGGCCGGATCAACGGCGCCCATGCCGATATCGACTGGGTGCCGATCCGCTACGTCAACCGCAACTATCCGCGCGACGTGCTCGCCGGTGCATTCCGGGCCGCCAGAATCGGCTTGGTGACTCCGTTGCGCGACGGCATGAACCTGGTCGCCAAGGAATTCGTCGCCGCCCAGGACCCGGCCGATCCCGGAGTCCTCATTCTGTCCCGCTTCGCCGGCGCAGCCACGCAATTGACGGATGCGCTGCTGGTCAACCCGCACAGCGCCGAGGAGATTAGCGACGCGATTTCCAAGGCGCTCGTCATGCCGCTCGAGGAGCGGATCGCACGGTGGAAAGTGATGAAGGCGAATGTCGACGAGCAGGACGTGCTGTGGTGGCGGCAGCGCTTCACCGATGCCCTGATGGCGGTACCGGTCGAGCCGGAGCCGAAGCCGGAGTCGAACCCGGAGCCAAAGCCGGAGCCGAAACCCGAGCCCGTAATTGCGAGCTGAAACGCAAGGGCCCTTACTTCAGATAGGCCGGCTGGAAGCTCGCCAGCCGGCGGATTTCCTCCCAGTCGCGGAACAGGATTTCGCGCCCCTCGCGTTCGATCAGCCCCTGCCGCTCGAGGTCGGCGAACACCCGGTTGACGTTGACCGAGGTCTGGCCGGTGATGTCGGCGATCTGCTGCTGGGTGAACGGGTTGCGAAGCGGCTCCTTGGGGGCATCGACGCCGCTTCGATAGGCGGTTTCGCACAACAGATGGGCGACCCGGGCGGTCGAATCGCGGCGGCCGCAATTGACCAGCCATTCATAGCCGATCGCCTCGTCGCGGTGGATCAGGCTCCAGAAGAAGCGCTGCACCTCCGGATGCGCATCGACGATGGCTCGCAAATCCTCGCCGCTGCCGACCATCACCGCGCTTCGGACGATCGCCTGGATGCCGTAGCTGACCGGCCTTTTGCGCGGCAATATGCCCTCGCCCGGAAAGCGCAGAGCGACGATCTGGCGGCGCCCGCCGGGGTCGGTCTTAAATTTGGACAAAAGGCCGGAGCGCACGAACAGCGCTTCGTCGCGCGTCGCTCCCGGCTCGCGGAACGGCCGCCGCGGCTCAACCTCGACAAGTTTGTGGGGCATCCGTTCCAGCTTCGACGCAAGAACGGGGGGCAAACCCGCCGCAATCAACGTGTCGCCTAGCGATACGCCAGATCCGGCGGTCGGCCCCGAGCGGCGACTCGCCATATCTATCCCAATCTCCCCGACACTTAGGATGCGCTTTAACCATTATTAACGCAAGCGAGCGGCGGCGGGAGTGAATGGCTTGGGTCAGAAATGCGCCTTCACCGCCTCAACCAGCCGCGCGATCTGCGCCTCGTCGAGTGCAATCGCGGACTTAAGGTCGGGCGGCCCCGGCCAGCCCGCGTCGGCCAGGTCCACTCCCTGCCAGCTACGCGGCTGAGAATAGCGCGGGATGACGTGGAAATGGACATGGGGGTCGACCATCATCAGCATTAAATAATTGAGCCGCTCATAGGCGCAAAAGCCCGCCAGCGCCTGCTCGATGCGGCCGACGATCTCGCCCTGCTCGGCGAAGGCTTGCGGCGACAGATCGCCGTAGGCGGTCGCGTCCGACTTGGCGGCGAGTATCAGCGATCCCAGCGTCACCTGCGCCGGACGCAGCAACACCAGCCAATGGTCGAACTCGGCGACTAAAGTCGCCGGATAGCCGAATTTTGTGATCGTGGCGTTTGGCATTCGAATCCTCACTTCTCTTCGGATTTAGCTATCGCGAATGTTCACGAATGTTCACATTCATGGGGATGAAAACGGGTATCCTGGTGCCCGAAGTTTAGGAAGTTCACGCCCTAACGCGCGAGGAGACGACGCCGGACCGGCGAGGTCCGCGATTGGGGGGAGGCCGACGATCAGAAAGAGCGAGTCGGCAAGGTGTGGCACAGCGGGCGGGCTGTAGGACAAGGGAATCTGTGGGCGGCTATTTGGTATCGTGTCCCGGAATTTCCGGCGGGATACTGTCACCGTGATTCGCACCGTAATTCGCCGGGTTGTTCAATGCGGGGCTTAGGGGGCTCGATGAGCCGGTAAACGAAGTAGCGCGTTAAGCTATTCGGTTACCCAATAGCGGATCGATTCCAAGCTTTTTCTTGATACCTGACAATCCGCAAAATTTTGGAGACACTGATGATCCAGTCCCTGCACTCCAAACTCGAAGTAGCCCCTTTCACTACTCGGAAAATACGCAATCCAGCCACCCTCTTCGGCTCCGGAAGTTAGCCTTCCTTCAGGATGCAAAGACAGGATTTTCTCAAGGCTGTCGCCAACGCTAGCGCCCTTGGTAGTCTCAAAGTAGCGTGATTGAGTCGAGACTGACGAGACCTCTCCATCCTGATCTCGATCAAATATTACCTCCACCTCACCATCGCAGTCAGTAGCCAATTCTCCGTGTTCATCCGAGTACGGCAAGTATGCTTCTTTGACATGCAATGGTGGACTAACAGTCTCCAGCTGTTCTCCTATCTTGATCGGACCGATACGCTCATCGTTGATCGTCCTATCAAAGCGACAACCCTGGCTCGTAGGCGTTGCGGAACACGAGCTGGCCGACAAAGCCGCAGCGATTCCAATGCACAATGAAAGGCAGAGTCTATCCATCACATTCGAAGCCTCAACATGGTCGGTAGTTACAGAGGCGACCTTGATTCCTCGCACTTGGGAATTACGGTGGGGAATTACGGTGACAATTACGGTGACAGTAACCGAAATTCATCGAATTCCGAATTCGGGGGACACAATACTAAATAGGCGCACCTCGCTCGGGCTTGTATCTTCGTCGCCACGGCTCCGAATTGCGGTGCCAGTTTACTGAATACACTGAATCCCCCATCTGCGCTCGGCCGCTCTTCGGCTCCCCGTAGCACGCCGGCGGCGGCGAGAGAGGCGGCGCAGTTGGGGATGTCCGCTCCCCGCCTTGCTTGCGTTCGCGCAGGCACAATCCTAAGGAGCGCGCGCGCCCGGGGCTACCGTCTCAAGCGTGTCATGGCGATCGTAGCTCAGCTGGTTAGAGCACTGGTTTGTGGTACCAGGGGTCGCGGGTTCAAGTCCCGTCGGTCGCCCCATTTGCCTGTTCGAACTTTCCGGATTTTTCATTCCTATGACCACGCCCTGGGGCTTCGAGGACTTCGACGCGCACGAAGCGCTGCATTTCGTCTGTGACGAAGAAAGCGGGCTGCGGGCGATCATCGCCATCCATTCGACCCATCTCGGGCCGGCGGCGGGCGGCGCGCGCTTCTGGCATTACGACAATGGCGACGAGGCGGTGACCGATGCGCTCAGGCTGTCGCGCGGGATGAGCTACAAGAATGCGATGGCCGGGCTGCCGCTCGGCGGCGGCAAGTCGGTGATCCTGGCTCGCGAGGACCGGGCCAAGCCGCCGCAGCTGCTGGCCGCGTTCGGCCGCGCGGTCGACACGCTCGGCGGCCGCTACATCACCGCCGAGGATGTCGGCATGAACGTCGCCGACATGATCGAAGTGCACCGCAAGACCGAGTATGTCGCCGGGCTGCCGCCCGAAGGCAGCGCGGTCGGCGGCGATCCCGGGCCGCACACCTCGCTCGGCGTGTTTCTGGGGTTGAAGGCGGCGGTCCGCCGGGCGCTCGGCAAGGACAGTGTCGCGGGGCTGCACATCGCCATGCAAGGCGCCGGCAGCGTCGCCACCGGAGTGGCGATGCACGCCTCGGCCGAAGGGGCGCGGCTGTCGATCGCCGATATCGACACGGAACGGGCGGCCAAGCTCGCCGAGGCGACCGATGGCAAGGTCGTCGATCCCGACGAGATATTGGCGATCGAAGCCGATGTGCTGAGCCCCTGCGCGCTGGGCGCGATCCTCGACGAAGCGAGCATCGCCGCATTGAGGGTACCGGTGGTCGCCGGCGGCGCCAACAACCAGCTCGCCACCGACGAGGACGGGGCGCGGCTGCACCAGCGCGGGATCCTCTACGCCCCCGATTATGTCATCAACGCCGGCGGGATCATCAACGTCTGCACCGAATATCTGCGCGACGGCGACGCCGGCCTGGTGCGCGAGCGGATCGAGGCGATCCCCGGCCGGCTGGAGGAAATCTGGGCGGAGAGCGCAAGCAGCGGTCGCGATCCCGCCGCGGTCGCCGATTCGATCGCCCAGCGGCTGATCGGGCGGGGGTGATCGTCCTTGCGAGCGAAGCGAAGCAATCCAGAGCCTTGCAGCGGGATTACGGCGTCGCTTCGCTCCTCGCAATGACGTGCTAGACAGCGCCCGCTTATGCACCGCTTCGCCAACCCGACCCGCTTCCTCAAGATCGCCAGGCCCGCGACCGGCTGGCTGCTGGCGATCGGCCTGCTGCTGACCGGGGCCGGGCTGGCCGGCGGGCTGTTGCTGACTCCGCCCGACTATCTGCAGGGCGAGACGGTGCGGATTCTCTATGTCCATGTGCCCGCCGCCTGGCTGGGGATGGGCGGCTGGGTCGGGATCGCCGCGGCTTCGGTCAGCCAGCTGGTCTGGCGCCACCCGCTGGCCGCGGTCTCCGGCCGCGCGATCGCGCCGTGCGGAGCGGTGTTCACCGCCATCTGCCTGGTCACCGGATCGATCTGGGGGCGGCCGACCTGGGGCAGCTGGTGGGAATGGGCCGGGCGGCTGACCTCGATGCTGCTGCTGTTCTTCCTCTACCTCGGCTATATCGCGCTTGCCGCCGCCGAGCGCGAACGCGGCGGCGAGGGGCGGCTGGCGGCGCTGTTCGGCCTGGTCGGCGCGGTCAACCTGCCGATCATCCATTATTCGGTGATCTGGTGGCGGACGCTTCATCAGTCGCAGAGCATCACGCTGGGCGGCTCGGCGATCGACCCGGCGATCCTGTGGCCGCTGCCGTTGGCGACCCTGGGATTCGCGGCGCTGTTCGGCGCGGCAGTGCTGATGCGGATGCGGGCCGAGCTGGCGCGGACCAGGATCGAGGCGCGGCTGCGCCGGGCGGCGGCGGCATGAACCCGTGGCCGTTCGTCATCGCCGCTTATGCCGCCGCGCTGCTGGCGACCGCCGGGCTGCTGCTATGGGCGTGGCGCTCGATGCGCGTCGCCGAAGCCGCGGCCGAAAAGCTTAAGGACAATAAGTGATCGCCCGTCCCAAGCATCAGCGGCTGGTGCTGGTGGCACTGGCGCTGGCGGCGGTGCTTGGCGCGGTGCTGCTGGCGATGTGGGGGCTGCGCGATCGCGCCGCCTATTTCTACACCCCCGACGACGTCGTTGCCGGCCGCGCCGAGCAAGGCCGGGCGATGCGGCTCGGCGGAATGGTCGAGGCCGGCTCGATCCGGCGCGACGGCGACGGGGTGACGATCCGCTTCGCGATGACCGGCGAGAAGGCGCGGGTGCCGGTGGTGTTTCGCGGCATCCCGCCCGATCTGTTCCGCGAGGGCAGCGGCGCGGTCGCCGAAGGGCGGCTGGCGCCCGGCGGGCTGTTCGTCGCCGACAATATCCTCGCCAAGCATGACGAACGCTACATGCCGCCGCAAATGGGGAACGAGACGGGCGGGGCACAGCCGGGCAGGGCGCTCGAACGGTGAACGATGTCCATGCCGTCACCCTGAACTTGTTTCAGGGTCCATTACCGCGACTTTCGATGCGGTTTTCGGAATGGATGCTGAAACGAGTTCAGCATGACGAGGCAAGAGAAGGGTGACGGCCGAGGCCGGCCTTGCGGCGCTGTGGCTGGCGGCGGCGCTGTCGCTGCTTGGCCCGCTGCTGGCGCTCGGGTTTCTGCGGGGTTGGGACGTCGACCGGCCGGTGCGGAGCATCGCCGTCGCGCACGGGCTGCTGACGCTGGTCGCCTTTGCGATGCTGCTGATGCTGTTCGTCCGCACCGACCTGTCGGTCGAGCTGGTCGCGGCCAACAGCCACAGCGCCAAGCCGATGATCTACAAGCTGGCGGGGGCGTGGGGGAACCACGAGGGGTCGATGCTGCTGTGGGTGGCGGTGCTCGGGGTTTCGGGCGCGGTCCTGGCCCTGTTTTCGCGCGGGCTGTCAAAGCGGACGATGATCGCCGCGCTGGGCGCGCAGGGCGCGCTGGCGCTCGGCTTTCACGCTTTCCTGCTGCTCGCCTCCAATCCCTTCGCCCGGCTCGATCCGGCGGCGATCGAGGGGCGGGGGCTCAACCCCTTGCTGCAGGATCCCGGCCTCGCCTTCCACCCGCCGACGCTCTACCTCGGCTATGTCGGCCTGTCGGTTGCTTTCAGCCTGGCCGTCGGTGCGCTGTTGACCGGCGAGGTCGATTCCCGGCTCGCCCGGGCGATGCGGCCATGGGTGCTCGGCGCCTGGGTGTTTCTGACGCTGGGGATCACCGCCGGAAGCTATTGGGCCTATTATGAGCTCGGCGGGGGCGGCGGGTGGTTCTGGGACCCGGTCGAGAATGCCTCGCTGATGCCGTGGCTCGCCGCCACCGCATTGTTGCACTCGATCAACGTGCTGGCCGCCCGCAACGGGCTTCGCACCTGGACGATGATGCTCGCCGTCGTCGCTTTCTCGATGTCGATGGTCGGCACCTTCCTGGTCCGTTCGGGAATCCTCACCTCGGTCCACGCCTTCGCCGTCGATCCGCAGCGCGGCAGCTTCATCCTGGTGCTGCTGGCAATCTATGTCGGCGCCGCTTTCCTGTTGTTCGCGACCCGCACCGCGGCGCTGAAGGAAGGGCCGCCGTTCGCGCCGCTCAGCCGCGAAGGGGCGATCGTCGCCAACAACCTCATCCTGACGGTGATTTTGGGAATCGTCTTCATCGGCACGCTCTATCCGCTGCTGGTCGAGTCGGTCAGCGGCGAGAAATTGTCGGTCGGGGCGCCCTATTTCAACGCCGTCACCGGTCCGCTGACGCTGCTGCTGGTGGTGCTGCTGGCGATCGGCCCGCTGCTCGCCTGGCGCCGCGGCTCGCCGCCGGCGCTGAACAAGCTGGCGATCCCGGCGCTAGTTGCGGTCACCACGCTGGTGGTGGTGTTCGGAGCGCTGCCGAACGCATCCTTGCTGGCCAAGCTCGGGCTGGCATTTGCCGCCGGGCTGGCGCCGGCGGCGCTGCTGCCGCTGATTGGGCGCAATCCGCTGCGGACGCCGCTGGCGGTGTGGGGAATGGTTGTCGCCCATTTCGGAGTCGCCGTGGCGATCGCCGGGATGGCGTCGGAGAGCGCGCTGACCAAGGAAACGCTGGCTGCGGCGCGTCCGGGGGAGACGCTGGAGGTCGGCCCGTGGCTGGTTCGCTTCGAGGATGTCGTGCCGGTGGCCGGACCGAACTGGACGGCGGTCGAGGCCGAGCTGCGCGCCTCGCGCGGCAGCGGCGTGCATGTGCTGCGCCCGCAAAGCCGCTATTTCACCAGCCCGCCGACCGAAACCAACGAGGCGGCGATCGCAACGGTGCTGGGCGGGCAGCTGTACAGCGTCATCGGCCAGCCCGACGCGCAGGGCCGCTGGCAGCTGAGGCTGTGGTGGAAGCCGCTGGTGACGCTGATCTGGCTCGGCGGCGGCCTGATCGGGCTCGGCGGCCTGCTGGCGCTGGTCGGCCGCGGCTTGCGCGCGCGGCGGCGGAGGCTGGCGCTATGAGCCGGGCGCTGCGATTCCTGCCGGTGGTGCTGCTGGTCGCGCTGCTCGCCGGCTTCGCGTGGCGGATCGCGACTCCCGCCGACCCGACGGTCCGGTCGCGCCTTGTCGGCCAGCCGATCCCGGCGTTCGCCTTGCCGCCGGCGCTGCCGGGCAAGGCGGGCCTGAGCTCGGCCGATCTCGCGGCGGGCGAGCCTCGGCTGCTCAACGTCTTCGCCAGCTGGTGCGTGCCGTGCATCGCCGAGGCGCCGGTGCTGGACGAACTTCACCGCCGCGGAGTGGCGATCGATGCGATCGCGGTGCGCGACCGGCCCGAGGACGTCGCCGCCTTCCTCGCCGACCATGGCGACCCGTTCGACCGCATCGGCTCCGACGACAACAGCCGGGTCCAGTTGGCGCTCGGCTCGTCGGGCGTTCCGGAAAGCTTCGTTGTCGATGGCGCCGGGGTCATCCGCTTTCAGCATGTCGGCGCGATCGCGCCAGGCGATGTGCCGGCCATTCTCGCCGAGCTGGAGAAAGCGCGATGAGGCGGGTCGCTCTCATCCTGTTGCTGATCGTTGGCCAGCCGCTGTTCGCGCAATCCAGCCTGCCGCCGGCCGAATGGGCGAACCGCCAGCTTGCCGACGAGCGGCAGGAGGCCGAGGCCCAGGCGCTGATGGAGGAGCTTCGCTGCCTCGTTTGCCAAGGCCAGTCGATCGCCGATTCCGATGCCGAGATCGCCGGCGACATGCGCCATCTGGTGCGTCAGCGCATCGCCGCCGGCGAGCGGCCGTCCGAAATAAGGGCATGGCTGATCGCCCGCTACGGCAATTGGGTCAGCTATCGGCCGCCGGTCGAGCCGGTCACCTGGCCGCTGTGGGCGGCACCGATCCTGCTGGTCGGCGCCGGGCTGCTGCTGGCGCGCCATCGATTCGGCAAGAGGCGCGGCCGATGAGCGGCTGGATCGCGCTGTTGCTGCTGTTGGCAATGACTTTGCTGCTGCTGCGGGTGCTGGGCGTTCGCGGAGGCTATCTCCAGCTGACCGCCGCGGCGCTGCTGTTCGGCGCGGCGGGTTATGCGCTTCACGGCCGGCCCGACCTCGACTCGTCGCCGCGCGGGCGCTCGATTGAGGCCGCGCCGGTGCCGCTGACCCAGCTGCGCCATGCCTTCTTCGGCCAGTTCAGCGGCGGCGAGCATTGGATATTGATCTCCGAATCCTACGCCCGGCGCGGCGATACCGAGAAGGCGGCGGGAGTGATGCGGTCGGCGGTTCGCGAGCGCCCCAACAACATCGCGCTGTGGATCGGGCTCGGCAACGCGTTGGTCGACCATGCCGGAACCGTGACTCCGGCGAGCCAGCTGGCGTTCCGCCGCGCCGACTCGCTCGCCCCCGGCCACCCGGCGCCGCAATTCTTTTTCGGGCTGGCGCTGGCGCGCTCGGGCGACGGCGCTTCGGCGGTGATGCTGTGGCGCGACCTGTTGGCGAAAGCGCCGGCCGACGCCGGCTGGCGGCCGCTGGTCGAGGACGCGATCGCGGTGCTTGAGGCGCCGAGGCGCCAGGCCGACCGCTAGGCGACCGGCTCGAACTTGAGGCCGAGCGCCTCGGCGACCGCCTCGTGGCGGATCTTGCCATCGGAGACGTTGAGGCCGTTCGCCAAATGCGGGTCGGAACGCATCGCTTGTTCGGCGCCCATGTTGGCGATCCTCAGCGTGAACGGCAGGGTGGCGTTGTTGAGTGCGAAAGTACTGGTCCGGGCGACCGCGCCGGGCATGTTGGCGACGCAATAATGGATGATGCCGTCGACTTCGTAGACCGGGTCGGCGTGGGTGGTGGCGCGGCTGGTCTCGAAGCAGCCGCCCTGGTCGATGGAAATGTCGACCAGCACCGAGCCGCGCTTCATCGTCTTCAACATGTCGCGCGTGACCAGTTTGGGCGCGGCCGCGCCGGGGATCAGCACGGCGCCGATCACCAGCTCCGACTTGGTGACGGCATTGGCGATCGCCGCCTTCGACGCATAGCCGGTCTTGATCTGGCTTCCGAAGAACATGTCGAGGTCGGCCAGCCGCTTGTTGGAGATGTCGTAGATGGTGACATCGGCGCGCATGCCGACGGCCATCTGCGCCGCGTTGACGCCCGAGACGCCGCCGCCGAGGATCGTCACCTTGGCCGGTCCGACTCCGGGAACGCCGCCGAGCAGGACGCCGCGGCCGTTCTGCTCCTTTTCGAGATAATGGGCACCGACCTGAATCGACATGCGGCCGGCGACTTCGGACATCGGCTTGAGGAGCGGCAGCGAGTGATCGCTGGCGGTGACCGTCTCATAGGCGATGCAGGTCGCGCCCGACTTGATCAGGCCTTTGGTCTGCTCGGGGTCGGGGGCGAGGTGCAGATAGGTGAAAAGGATGTGCCGCGGCTCGAGCAGCGCGATTTCCTGCGCCTGCGGTTCCTTGACCTTCACGATCATGTCGGAGCGGGCGAAGGTTTCCGCCGCGTCCGCGGCGATGGTCGCGCCTGCATCGACATAATCCTGGTCGTCGAAGTCGATTCCGCAGCCGGCCTGCCGCTCGATGACGACCTCGTGCCCGGCCACCGTCAGCTCGGCGACCGAGGCCGGCGTCAGGCCGACGCGATATTCGTGATTCTTGATTTCCCTCGGCACCCCGACGCGCATCACCCGCTCCATTCGTCGATTTCGGCGGCCTATAGACCGGCGCCATGGCCTTGTCCCCCATGATTGCGGGGTAGGTGCGGTGGTGCTAGTGCCCCGCGCCGTGGAACGCCTCGCCGCGGCCTGGGGGCCTCGCAGTATTTTTCTGATTCTGTCCGATGACCGATAGCTCCACTCCAGCGCAGCCGGCGGATCGTCCTGCCGGCCATGTGCCGCGACAGGCCAGCATCGCCGGCCTGACCATGCTCGCGCTCGGCGTGGTGTTCGGCGACATCGGCACCAGCCCGCTCTACGCGCTGCGCGAAACCTTTGACGGCGCCCACCCGCTGCCGATCAACCGGATCCAGGTGTACGGCGTCATTTCGCTGATCTTCTGGTCGATGATGCTGGTGGTGAGCTTCAAATACATCACTATCCTCACTCGCGCCGACAACAAGGGCGAGGGCGGAAGCCTGGCACTGCTGGCCCTCATCTCCCGCAAGGGGAACCTCCGCTGGTCGACCGGGACCGTACTTCTTGGCGTGTTCGCCTGCGCGCTTTTCTACGGCGATTCGATGATCACTCCGGCCATTTCCGTGCTGTCGGCGGTGGAGGGGCTGACAGTCGTCCAGTCGAACCTTCAGCCTTTGGTGATTCCGATCGCCATCGGAATTCTGGTCGGTCTGTTCATGCTGCAGCGGACCGGCACGGCCAGGGTGGGAGCGGTGTTCGGTCCGGTCGTCATCATCTATTTCACGACCATCGCCGTGCTCGGCGCTTCCAGTGTGTTGCAGCACCCCGACATCCTCTGGGCGCTGAACCCCTGGTACGCGATCAACTTCTTCGTAATCGACAAGTGGCTTGGTTTCCTCGCGCTCGGCTCGGTCGTGCTTGCAGTCACCGGCACCGAGGCGCTCTACGCCGACATGGGCCATTTCGGCCGGCGGCCAATCCGCAATGCCTGGTGGATGTTCGTCATGCCGGCGCTGATGCTGAATTACATGGGGCAGGGGGCGCTTTTAATCGACGACCCGTCGACGATTTCAAGCCCATTCTTCATGCTTGCGCCCGACTGGTTTCGCTTCCCGCTGGTCGTCATCGCCACGCTGGCGACCATCATCGCCAGCCAGGCGGTTATCTCCGGCGCTTTCTCCGTCACCCAGCAGGCGATGCAGCTCGGCTTCATCCCGCGGCTCAGGATCACGCACACCAGCGCCCGCGCCGCCGGGCAGATCTACATTCCCGTGGTCAATAATGCGCTGATGGTAATGGTCATCCTGCTTGTCCTGGTCTTCCAGAACTCGAGCAACCTCGCCGCGGCTTACGGAGTCGCCGTCACCGGGGCGATGCTGATCGACACCTTCCTGCTCGCGGTTGTGCTTTCCAACCTGTGGAAATGGCCGCGTTGGCTGTCCTGGCCGATGCTTGCGGTCTTCTTCATCGTCGACACAACCTATTTTGCGGCCAATCTCACCAAGGTGCCCAACGGCGGCTGGTTCCCGCTGCTGATCGGCCTGATCGGCTTTACCTTGCTGACCACCTGGGCGCGCGGCCGCAAGGCGATGCTCGCCCGCATGGATGAGGCCGCCATACCTTTGCCCGTGTTCATCAAGTCGGCGGCCAGCAGCGCGACCCGGGTGCCCGGCACGGCGGTGTTCATGACCACCAGCGCGGAAGGCGTGCCGCACTCGCTTCTCCACAATCTCAAGCACAACAAGGTGCTGCACGAGCGCATCCTGCTGCTCACCGTGAAGATCGAGGACGAACCCTATGTCGACACCGCCGATTCGCTGGAGCTGACCAAGCTTGGAGACGGCTTCTACCGGCTGATCGTCCGTTACGGCTTCATGGACGAAACCGACGTGCCGGCGGCACTCGCCAGAGTGGAGAATTTCGGGCCGAAGCTGCGAATGATGGACACCAGCTTCTTCCTCGCCCGTCAGACCCTGCTTTCCTCGACGACCTCGCCGACAATGCCCTTGTGGCGGGAAAGGCTGTTCGCCTGGATGCTGCGCAACGCCGAAAGCGCGATGGAATTCTTCAAGCTTCCGCCCAACCGGGTGGTCGAGCTCGGCAGCCAGGTGGAGATTTGAGTCGTCATTGCGAGGCCGCGCCGCGGCCGCGGCAATCCAACTTTCACCACTGCAGCTTCCACCACTGGATTGCTTCGCTCCGCTCGCAATGACGCAACTTACCGGGTGCGTGCGGCATTGCCACAGCCATGGAACAGATCGCTTCGTTCGTCGCGCCGGTCGCGACCACCATCGCCGCGCTGGTCGTCGCTTCCAACCTCGGCGCCCGCATCACCGGCTATGGCTTCATCGTCTTCACCATCGGCTCGATCGCTTGGACGATACTCGGCTACACCACCGGCCAGGCCAATCTTTTGTGGCAGAATGTCGCGCTTACTGCCCTCAACCTGTTCGGGGTGTGGCGCTGGCTCGGCCGCCAGACGCGGATCGAGGACGGGGCGACGGCCGCCGCCGAGGCGAGCCGGGGCCGGGACGGTGAATCCCTGTTCCCGGTGTCGCTGCTGACGAAGGCGGGCATCGTCGCCCGCGACGGCGAGGAAATCGGCAGCTGCGTCGACGCGATGGCCGGCTGCCACAGCGGCAGACTGCGCTATGTCGTCGTCGCCGAGGGCGGCATTGCCGGCGCCGGCGAGACGCTTCGGCGGCTGCAGTGGAACGACGTCCATGTTGATTCGGACCGTCTCGTGACGAGGCTCGACGCGCCCGGCTTTTGCGGTCTGCCCCAGGTGCACAAGGACGACTGGCCGGCGCAATGACCAGGCCGCTGATCGTCACCGTCGAGCCTGGCGCGGCCGACCTCGCTTGGCTCGACGCGCTGCGCCGCCGCCATTATCCGGCCGAACGCAACCGGCTGCCGGCGCATTTGACTTTGTTCCGCGCGGTACCACCGTCCGCCGAGGATGAGCTTCGGCGGATTCTGGCTCGGGTGTCGCAACGGCCGCCGCCCCCGGCTCGGCTAGCCGGGCTGATGGACCTTGGCGGCGGCGTGGCGCTGCGGGTGGTGTCCGACGAACTTGACGCGGTGCGCGAGGAGATGGCGGAGGCGCTCCACGGCCTGCTCAGCGCCCAGGATGCCGGCGGTTGGACCCCGCACGTCACCATCCAGAACAAGGTCGCGCCGCGCGTCTCCCTCACTCTCAGGCGCTCGCTCGAATCTTCGTTCGAGCCGCGGCCGCTGCGCGTTACTGGGCTAGGCCTGCACCGCTATCTGGGCGGGCCGTGGGAGACGCTGCGGATCTATGCGTTTCGCGGCTAGGTGACGTCGCCGATGCCGTCGCAGCTGAGGTCGAACGCAGCGAGGCCGGCGTCGAGCACCGAGGCCAGCATCGGCATCTCCATCAGCTCGTCGATCGCCGCATTGTCGCCGTTGTTGATAAGTGACTGGGCCTCCTCGGTCGCCTCGTCCCAGTCGCCGACATCATAGGTTCCCTGGCCGACCCAGCAGAAGGCGATGACTTCCGCCAGCTGATCTTCGCCGAGATCTTCGAGGATCGACTGCAATTCTTCCTCGACGCTGTCGTTGATTGCATCGTCGAGCACCGAAAGCGCTTCGCCATCGTCGTCGACATTCTCCGCGGCCTCGTTGTCGTCGTAATCGGTCGGGGTCTGCGCTTCATATTCGCGCCCCCGAAGGATGATTCGGCAGAGGGTTTCGAGCGGGGTCAACGGGTCCATTCAAGCGCCTTTCGTCTTGTCGCTCCAACGAGGGCAAAGGTAAGCGGTTCCTCGCGTTGACCGGCAATCGGCGCAGACCTATATCGCCGCCCACCGCCCTTTAAGGCGGCCCGACGGAGCGCCGCGAATATGCGGCCCATGCCTGGGGCGGAGTAGCTCAGCTGGTTAGAGCAGCGGAATCATAATCCGCGTGTCGGGGGTTCAAGTCCCTCCTCCGCTACCATCCCAATTGTTGAATTTTCTGCGATTTTCCGGGCCTGTCGAGTCCGACCGCCTCGGTGCAATAGGGGTGTCGACAGTGGGCCTGCCCGCCTTTAGGGTCGGACAGACTCACCGGGAGGACGCCGATGGTAGCCATCCACACCGCTCAGTCCGAGCAAGCCGCTACGCCCGTGATTCCGGTTCGCACGCTCCACCCGCGCGACCTCAACCTGTCGCTTCGGGAGGGCTGGAAAGACTTTCTCTCCATGCGCGGGGATTTGCCCTTCATCGGCCTGCTCTATCCGCTGGTCGGGACCGTCACCGCCGCGGTGATGTTGGGCTATGATCTGCTGCAGCTCCTGTTTCCGCTCGCTGCTGGGATTTCGCTGCTGGGGCCGATCGTCGCGGTCGGCTTCTACGAACTCGCCCGCCGGGAGGAGGCCGGTCTCAAATCCAATTGGTTCCACTTTTTCGACGTCCTCAAGCGGCCGTCGGCGGACCAGCTTGGCGCCGTCGCCGCGCTGCTGATTGTGATCTTCGCGTTGTGGGTGGCGGTCGCTGCAGCACTGTATGCGCTGCTGTTGGGAATGATCCCCCCGGATTCGATCGGGGCGTTTGTCAACCGCCTGTTCACGACCCCGGAAGGTTGGGCCTTGATCGTCGTCGGCAATCTGATCGGCGCCGGTTTCGCAGTTGTGGTGCTGGCCATCAGCTTCGTTTCATTGCCGATGCTGGTCGATTGCGACGTCGATGCAAGAACCGCGGTCGAGACCTCGATTCGCGCCTTCCGCGCCAACAAGGGCATGATGATTCGCTGGGGCTTTACCATCGGTTTCCTGCTCGTGCTTGGATCGATCCCGCTGTTCATCGGGCTGGCGGTGGTGCTCCCCTGG
This sequence comes from uncultured Sphingomonas sp., assembly GCA_964448315.1. GTDB lineage: Bacteria > Pseudomonadota > Alphaproteobacteria > Sphingomonadales > Sphingomonadaceae > Sphingomicrobium. The sequence continues at coordinate 16,520 of CAYUWJ010000094.1, forward strand.
CTCGGCTATGCCACCTGGCACCTGTACACCCATGTCGTTGACCGCAGCGAGCTGGAAATTTGCTCGGAATAGGCCCGATTCCACTGGGCGTTCGCACCCATCCCGGGAGCTCGCATTGAGGCGCTTCCTCCGGGGCATCATTCGATATATGGTCCGATCAGTTGGTGATTCCGCGTGGGGGGTGGACTCGAAGATTCCCCGCTTGCCCGTTGAAGATCGCTGCGGACAGGAGTGAGGATGCGCGTCGCATTCGCCATTTTGTTATTGGTGCTGGGCTCGATCCTGTTCCATATCTTCAGCCCGTGGTGGATGACTCCGATCGCCTCCAACTGGGGCTCGATCGACACCGCTTTGATCATCACCTTGTACATCTGCGCGGTTGCCTTTGTCGGCCTCAACCTCTTCCTCGCGCTGGCCTTATATAAATACCGCGCCCGGGCGGGGCACACAGCCCATTACGAACCGGAAAACGTCAGGCTCGAAAAGCAGCTCACCTTGTGGACCGGGATCGGCATCGCCGGGATGCTCGCGCCTGGGCTGCTCGCCTGGAACGAATATGTCACCGTACCCGACGATGCGGCGGTGATCGAAGTGACCGGCCAACAGTGGCAATGGGGCTTCCGCTTCCCCGGCCCGGACGGCGTGCTCGGCACCGCCGCCATCGCCCATATGACGCCGGAGAATCCGTTCGGCATCAATCCGAGCGACCCGCACGGCCGCGACGACATATTGATCGAGACCAGCGAACTGCGCATTCCGCTGGGCAAGCCGGTCAAGATGGTGCTGCGGTCCAAGGACGTGCTGCACGATTTCTACGTGCCCGAATTTCGCGCCAAGATGGACCTGGTGCCGGGCATCGTCACCTATTTCTGGATGACCCCGACCCGCACCGGCACGTTCGACATCCTTTGTGCGGAGCTATGCGGAACGGGCCATTACCAAATGCGCGGGACGGTCGTCGTCGAGGAGCAGGCGGCGTTCGACGCGTGGCTGGCGGAGCAGATGACCTTCGGCCAACTGATGGCCCAGAACGAGCCCGCCCGGGCGACCGTGCTCGCCCAAGCCGAGGAACAACCGGCGATCGGAGGACGCTGAATGGCGACTGTAACCATAGCCGACGATCATACGCATTTTTATCACCCCAAGACCTGGGTCGGAAAATATGTCTGGAGCCAGGATCACAAGGTCATCGCGATCCAATATTCGCTGACCGCGATCGCGATCGGGCTGGTGGCCCTGGTGCTCTCCGTGCTGATGCGGCTTCAGCTCGGCTTCCCGGATACCTTCTCCTTCATCCAGCCGGACAACTATCTCCAGTACGTCACGATGCACGGCATGATCATGGTGGTCTATCTGCTGACCGCTTTGCTGCTCGGCGGGTTCGGCAACTATCTGATTCCGCTGATGGTCGGCGCGCGCGACATGGTGTTCCCCTACGTCAATATGCTCAGCTACTGGGTCTATCTGCTCGCGGTACTGGTGCTGGTGGCGAGCTTCTTCGTGCCGGGCGGACCGACTGGCGCGGGCTGGACGCTCTACCCGCCGCAGACCATCCTCGAAGGGACGCCGGGCAATCATTTTGGCATCATCCTGATGCTGGTTTCGCTCGCGCTGTTCATCGTCGGTTTCACGATGGGCGGGCTCAACTATGTGGTGACCGTGCTCCAGGCGCGGACCAAGGGCATGACGCTGATGCGCATGCCGTGCTCGGTGTGGGGCATCTTCGTCGCTGC
>CAYUWJ010000095.1:0-6683 GCA_964448315.1 uncultured Sphingomonas sp.
CAAGGTGCATGTGCTGTCCGCCGGGCGGATCGTCCGCTCGGGCGGGCCGGAGCTTGCCCATGAGCTCGAGCGCGAAGGCTATGCGGAGGCGGCGGCATGACCGCGCCCTTCCCGACCCGCAAACAGGAGCAATGGCGCTACGCCGACCTCGACGCGCTGGCGCCGATCTGGGACGCGCTGGCCGAGCCGGAGCGGATCGACGTGGCCGCCGGCGAAAGCATCGAGCAAGTCTGGATGCCGACCGGCGATGCCGTGCAGGTGCGGCGCATAAAGATGGCGCTTGGGCAAGGCGCGCGTGCACGCATATTCGCGCTCAACACGGCCGAGGAATATGGCCGCGTCGAGCTTGAAGTCACCCTCGCCGCCGATGCTAATTTCACTCTGTACGGCGCCAATATCGGCACCGGCACATCGACCAACGAATTCGTCACCATCGTCCGCCACGAGGGCCTGCGCGGCCGCTCGCGCCAGACGATCCGCTCGGTCCTCGGCGGCAAGGCGGTCGGATCCTACCTCGGCAAGGTCGCGGTCGCGCGCGGCGCGCAGCAGACCGACGCCGAGCAGTCGGTAAAGGCGATGCTGCTGACAAGCGGCGCAACCGCCAACGCCAAGCCCGAGCTCGAAATCTACGCCGACGACGTCAAATGCGCGCACGGCGCCAGCGTCGGCGAGCTCGACGCGGACCAATTGTTCTACGCCGCCTCGCGCGGGCTCGACGGGCCGAGCGCGCGGGCGCTGCTGCTCGAGGGTTTCGTGATGGGGCTGTGGGATGAGATCGCGGACGAGACGGAGCGCAATGCGATCGGCACCGCCGCGCGCGACGCGTTGCGGAGAGTGGCGGGATGAACGTCGAGGCGCGCATCAACTCGATGCTGTCGGTCCGCGACCAGTTTCCGGGCATCGCCGACTGGCATTATCTCGACAGCGCCGCGACCGCGCAGAAGCCGCAGGCGGTGATCGACGCGATCGCGCGGGCCTATGGGCAGGATTACGCGACCGTGCATCGCGGCGTCTATCAGCGTTCGTCGGACATGACCGCCGCTTATGAGAACGCGCGGGCGGCGGCGGCGCGGCTGATCGGCGGCAAGGCCGACGAGCTGATGTTCGCCCGCGGCGCGACCGAGGCGATCAACCTGGTCGCGCGCACGCTGCCGAAGGCAGGGCGCGGCCGCGTGCTGCTGTCGGCGCTCGAGCATCACAGCAATATCGTTCCCTGGCAGCTCGCCGGCTACACGATCGACGTCTGCCCGCTGACCGACGACGGACAGATCGACCTCGACGCCGCCGAACGGATGGTGAGCGAGGAGCACCGAGTCGTCGCCTTCGCCCATGTCTCGAACGTGCTCGGCTCTGTCCTCGACGCCAGGCGCGCGGCCGAAATCGCCCATGGCGCCGGCGCGCTGCTTCTGCTCGACGGCTGCCAGGCGGTGCCGCGGCTGCCGGTCAACGTCGCCGATATCGGCTGCGACTTCTACGCCTGGTCCGGCCACAAGCTCTACGGCCCGACCGGGATCGGCTGCCTGTGGGGCCGCGCCGAGCTGCTCGAAACCATGCCGCCATGGGCCGGCGGCGGCGCGATGATCGACTCGGTCTCGTTCGAGCGCACCACCTATCTGCCGCCGCCGCAGCGGTTCGAGGCGGGAACCCCGCACATCGCCGGCGCGATCGGGCTCAACGCCGCGGTCGAGTGGGTCGAGGCACTGACCCTGGACGCCATCCACGCCCACGAGTGCGCGCTGGTCGCCGAGACCCGCGCCGCGCTGGCGGGCATCGGCGGAGTGACGCTCTACGGGCCCGAGGACAGCGCCGGGATCGTCAGCTTCAATGTCGAAGGGGTGCATCCGCACGACACCGCCACCATATTGGACGATGTCGGCGTCGCGGTGCGCGCCGGGCATCATTGCGCGCAGCCGCTGATGGAGCTTCTCGGAGTCCCAGCGACGGCGCGGGCGAGCTTCGCGGCGCACAGCGACGGCAGCGACATCGCGGCGCTGGTCGAGGGCATTCAACAAGTGAAACGGATTTTCGGGTGAACAAGGAGCGCAAGATCGAGACAGAAGAGGTCGACGCGGTCGCCAGCCCGCCGCGCGCCCGGGTGACGCCCGACTTCGAGCGCAAGCGCGACTATCTCGCCGGCTTCCTCGCCGAGCAGAAGCCGGACGAGCCGGCGCACGGTCCCGGCGGCGATTTGCAGTCGGCCGTGATCGATGCGCTGAAGTCGATCTACGACCCGGAGATTCCGGTCGATATCTACGAGCTCGGACTGATTTACGATGTCGCCATCGACGAGGATGGCGATGCGGTGGTCACCATGACCCTGACGACGCCGCACTGCCCGGTCGCGGAATCGCTTCCGCAGGAAGTCGAACTCAGGGTGCTGTCGGTGCCGGGAATCCGCGACGCCGAGGTCAAGCTGGTCTGGGACCCGCCCTGGGACCCGTCGAAGATGAGCGACGAAGCACGACTAGAATTGGGGATGCTGTGAACAAGGACGTGAAAATCCGCGCCCGACCCGCCGCGATCACCCTGACCGCCGCCGCCGAGGCGCGGATCGCGGCGCTGATGGCGCGCGCGCCCGACGGTGCTATCGGAGTCAAATTGTCGACCCCGCGCCGCGGTTGCTCGGGCCTCGCTTACTCGGTCGACTATGTCACCGAGGAGGAAAAGTTCGACGAGAAGATCGAAACCCCGGGCGGCAATTTCTACGTCGACGGCGCCTCGGTGCTGTATCTGGTTGGCTCGACGATGGACTGGGTCGAGGATGATTTCGCCGCCGGCTTCACCTTCGAGAACCCCAACTCCAAGGGCGCCTGCGGCTGCGGCGAGAGCTTCACCGTCTGAGCGTCCCGCTCGGCTTACGGCGAATTCTCAGCGACTGCGAAACGTGCTAGGCTTGCCTTTCGCAGCAGCCGAAGGGGAGCCGGTATGTCACGCGCAGCATCCTTGTTATTCGCGATTGTCGCATACGCGATTTTCTTCGCGACATTCCTTTATCTGATCGCCTTCGTCGGCAATCTGCCGTTCGCGCCGATCACCGTCGATGTCGGGCCGGACGCGCCGCTCGCCGCGGCTCTGATCATCAACGTCGCGCTGATCGCGCTGTTCGGCGTCCAGCACAGCGTCATGGCCCGCCAGGGGTTCAAGCGCGCCTGGACCCGGATCGTCCCGCCGCAGACCGAGCGCAGCGTCTATGTGCTCGCCGCGAGCGCAGCGCTGATCCTACTGTTCCTGTTCTGGCGCCCGATCGAAGGAACCGTGTGGAGCGTTACGACACCGTTGCTCGCCAACCTGCTGTGGGGCCTGTTCGCGCTCGGCTGGCTGATCGTGCTGCTGAGCACCTTTTTGATCAATCATTTCGAATTGTTCGGGCTGCAGCAGGCGTGGCTCCATGTCAGCGGCCGCGAGGCAGCGCCGCCGCAGTTTCGCCAGCCCTTATTCTATCGCGTCGTGCGCCACCCGCTCTATGCTGGCTTCTTTCTCGCCTTCTGGGCGACCCCGGTGATGAGCTACGGCCATCTGCTGCTCGCCGTCGGCATGTCGACCTATATGCTGATCGCCATTCGCTATGAGGAGCGCGACCTGGTCGGCCTGTTCGGCAGCGACTATGAGCAGTACCGGTCGAACGTCGGAATGCTGACGCCGAGACTCAGGCGGCGCCAGCCCGAACGGCCGGCCGGCTGATCGTCGAAGGAGAGGCGCTATGCGTTTGATGGTGATCGCGGCCGCGGTGATCCTGTCGAGCGGCCCCGGAGCAGCCGCCCAGGTCGTGCCGATCGGCGACATGCCGACCCTCGATCCGAACGCATCCTCGCCGAGCAATTGTCCGCCGACGTCGCGGTTCGATGCAACGGGGCGAGACAAGCGGCTGCAACCCGACAAGCTGACCGACCTTCCGGCGGCCGATCATTACAAGGCGGTCTGGCGCAGGATCGGCGGTTGCGACGCGCCGATCATCGCCGGCTTCAGTCACCGCGCGACCCAAAGTCGGCAGCCGTCGCGTAGGTGAGCCTTGGCGGCGTGCGGCGATCCGCCGCAGCCTAGAAGCCCAAAGTGTAACGGATCGCCGCGCCATAATCGTCGTCGGCGCTGGCGACATGCCCCGGCTGGCGCCGGAGGAACAGGTTCGCGCCCAGCCAGCCGCCGGCAAGCCCGGTCGTGTAGCTGAGCTCGGCATCGACCTCGCGGCCGCTTGGCGTCCAGCCGTTACGAACCAGGCTATAGCTCACCGACTGGTCGCTATAATCATAGCCGGTCGGAAGCATCATCGCGATGCCGCCGGTTTCGACCCGCAGCGGTTGCGACAGGCGAAAGCCGAGGCGGTCGTTGCCGCCGAGCACGCCCCGCTTGGTCAGGTCGAAACCATAGGCGCCGGTCTGGAATTTGCCGCCGGCGAAATCGGTCCAGCCGCGCCGGGCGTTGAGCCCCGCGCTGAAGCCACTGCCGAGATCGCGCCGCGCCTCGATGTCGAGGAACAGGCTGGTCGATCCGCCGCCGCCGAGCATTTCGCTCATCCGACCGCCGAGCAAAGTGCGCTTTTCTTCGAGCCGGCTGAGGCCGGCCGACAGCCAAATGGAGCCGAAGTCGCGGTCGAGCGCCAGGCTTGTCCAGCGATAGGGAGATCCGGTCGCGCTGGTTTCGACCTCGTGCCAGACCTTGCCGCTTTCGGCCGACAGGGTCACCGCGACCGGGCCGAGGTCACGGCGAAGCGCCATGCTGCCCTCGCGCCGGGCGGAAAAGCCGGGATCGCCGGCGACGTCCTTGGCGATCAGGAAGGCGCCGGCCTGTGCTCCGGAAAGCCGCCGCTCGATCGCCTTGGCGCCTTCGGCGAAGCCGAACCCGGCCGAGGTGTTGTCGTCGAGCCGGGCGATCGCCGAGCCGGCAATCAGCCGCGACCGCCGGGCGTCCTCGGGGCCGATGCCGAGTTTCTCGATCGCGAAGCCGAGCGGCAGGTCCTTGCGCTCGCTGACCGTCATCGCGACGCTGACCGGGCCGGCCGACACTTCCGAGACTCGGACCCCGCCGCGCAGCGCCTGGGCCAGCGGCCTGGCTTGCCCCGCCCGGCGAAGCGTCTTGCCGATGTCCATCGCGAACGCGCGCGAATAGCCGTCGAGAATGATTATGCCTTCGGCTCCCTGGCCGCCGCCATCGCCGGCGGCGGGGGGAAGATCGCCGTTCGACTCGGTGTCGACCGGGGTTTCGGATCCGGCGAGGCTGGTCTGGCCGATCGGCTGGAAAGCTTGTGCGAGGTTCAAGCGCCCCCGACCGAACACCGAATCGATACCTTTCGCGCCAAGATCGTCAGCGCTGATGAACAATATCTCGATGATCTCCCGGCCGGTAAGGTTGGGGAAAGCATGCGCCAGCAGCGCGACGGCGCCGGAGATGGTCGGGGCGGAGAAGCTGGTGCCGGACCATAGGAACTGTGCGCCCGTATTGTCGGGAGCGCGAACGCGATAGCCAAGCGCAGTAAGATACCAGGTCGCGCCGGTGCCGGCCCGGTTGGAGAAGGTCGAGATCCGATTGAGATCGGTTCCGCCGGCTCCGTCGGACGCGCCGATCGATCCGGCGATGATCACCTGCCCCGGGAACTGCTGCGCGGGCACCAGCGCGAATTGGTCCGGATTGGCGCCCTCGGGTTCTGTCCCGTCGTTGCCGGCGGAGATGACGATGACGATGCCGGCATTGACCGCGCGATTGAGCGCGGCAAGCAGGGTCGAGCTCGGCCTTGAGCCGCCCAGCGACAGGTTGATCACTTTGGCCCCGGCCAGCCGCGCCGCGTCGACGCCCGAGGCGATCGCGGAGTCGGAGAATTTGCAGCCTCCGTCATCGCCGGTATCGGCGCAGGTTCCTGGGCTGTCGGCGCGCATCGACAGTATCGTCGCGTCGAAGGCGACGCCGTGCATGTTCTTGTCGTCCTTGGCGGCCGCGGCTACCGCCGACACCGCCGTGCCATGGCCGTCCTCATCGCTGACCCCGCGATTGCCGGCAACGTCGCGACTGGCGGGGTCGATGCGGCCCTTGAATTCGCTCAAGGCCGGATTGATGCCGCTGTCGATGACGCCGATCTTGACGCCCTGGCCGGTAAATCCCTTTTCATAGGCCGCGATCGCGTTGGCGGCGACGGCTGCGTTCGACCGCTGATATTCCAGCGTGTCATAGTTCAACGTGCCCGGGGGCGGGGTCGGGGTCGGAGTCGGAGTCGGAGTTGGGGTCGGAGACGGAGTCGGGGCGATCGGGGCCGGCTGCGGGCGAGACCCGCCGCCGCCACATGCCGCGACGCCGAGCGCGATCACCACCGCGCATCCGGTCGTCGCCAAAAATCCTTTCCGCATACCCCGACTCCGTCCAAGCCGCTGAATTTTCAGGGCTTCTTCTTTCTTGTTATGCCATTGAAAAGCTTTCAATTTCCTGAAGCGCCAAATCCGTCTAGGCGGCATGACGCCATGGACCCTGGTTTCGCCCATATTCGCGACTGGATCTTCGATCTCGACAATTGCCTGTATCCCGCTTCTACCGGGCTGTTCTCGCTGATCGACGAGCGGATGGGGGCCTATATCCAGCGGCTGCTGAACTGCGATCCGGTCGAAGCGCGACGCGTGCAGAAAGACCATTTTCATGCCCATGGCACGACTCTCGCAGGGCTGATGCAGTCCCACGGAGTCGATCCTCACCATTTCCTCGAG
>CAYUWJ010000096.1:0-12439 GCA_964448315.1 uncultured Sphingomonas sp.
GAAGCGGCCGGGCTTGTAGCCGCGCGCCTGGCTTTCCGGCAGGCCGGCGAACCAGTCGCGGATCTGGGTGAAGGCGCCGGTGTAGGTCGCCGGGTTGGAGCGCGGGGTGCGGCCGATCGGCGACTGGTCGATGTCGATCACCTTGTCGAGATGCTCGAGCCCGGTGACGCGCTCGTGGCGGCCGGCGAGGATGCGGGCGCCGTTGAGGCTGCGTGCGGCGGCGGCGTAGAGCGTGTCGATGGTGAGGCTCGACTTGCCCGATCCCGAGACGCCGGTGACGCAGGTGAAGGTGCCCAGGGGGAAGGGGACGGTGACGCTGCGCAGATTGTTGGCGGTGGCGCCGTGGACGGTGACTTTGCGGCCGGTGCCCTTGCGGCGCCTGGCGGGCAGCGGGATGGCGCGGCGGCCGCTTAAGTAATCGGCGGTGAGGCTGTCCTCGCAGGCGAGCAAATCGTCCAGCGTTCCCGAGCAGACCACTTCGCCGCCATGGACCCCGGCGCCGGGCCCCATGTCGATGACATGGTCGGCGCTGCGGATCGAATCCTCGTCATGCTCGACCACCAGCACGGTGTTGCCCAGCGACTTCAGCCGCTGCAGCGTTCCGAGCAGCCTGTCATTGTCCTTCTGGTGGAGGCCGATCGACGGCTCGTCGAGCACGTAGAGCACGCCCGACAGGCCGGAGCCGATTTGGCTCGCCAGGCGGATGCGCTGGCTCTCGCCGCCCGACAGCGAGCCCGATCTGCGGTCGAGGTGGAGATAGTCGAGCCCGACATTGTGGAGGAAGCCCAGGCGCTCGTTGATCTCCTTCAATATGGCGCGGGCGATTTCCTGATGCTGCGGCGACAGCTTCGCCTCGAGCCCCGAGAACCATTTCAGCGCGTCGGCGACCGAGCGGCGCGACGATTGCGAGATGTCCTCTTGCGCGATCTTGACCGACAGCGGCTCGGCGCGGAGGCGGGCGCCGCCGCAGCTCTCGCACGGGTGGCTCGACTGATAGCGCGACAATTCCTCGCGCATCCACGCGCTTTCGGTCGCCTTGAAGCGGCGCCGCAAATTGCCGAGCACGCCCTCGAACGGCTTGTTGACCTCATAGCTCTTGCGGCCGTCGACGAAGCGCAGGGTGACCGGCTTGCCGCGGGTGCCGTTGAGGATCACATCGCGCGCTTCGTCCGGCAACTCGCCCCATGGCGTCTGCAGATCGAAGCCATAGGCGCGGGCGAGGCTGGAGAGCACCTGCATGTAGTAAGGCGACGGCGGCTGGCTCTTGGCCCACGGCACCACCGCGCCCTTGGCGATGGTGAGGTTGTGGTTGGGGACGACCAGGTCCTCGTCGAACACCAGCTTCTCGCCCAAGCCGTCGCAGGCCGGGCAGGCGCCCTGCGGCGCGTTGAAGCTGAACAGCCTGGGCTCGATTTCGGCGATGGTGAAGCCGCTGACCGGACAGGCGAATTTCTCGGAGAAGACGATGCGGCCGGGGACCCCGAAATCGAGCTTGAAACTCCCCTCCCGCTCGCGGGAGGGGTCGGGGGAGGGCGTGTTCGCGTCCTCGGCGGGCGGATCGGCCGGATCGAGATAGGCCAGCCCGTCGGCCAGCTTGAGCGCGGTCTCGAGGCTGTCGGCGAGCCGCGCCTCGATGCCCTCCCGGATGGCGATGCGGTCGACCACCACTTCGATGTCGTGCTTGTATTTCTTGTCGAGCGCCGGCGCCTCCTCGATGTCGTGGAATTCGCCGTCGATGCGGACCCGGGTGAAGCCCGCCTTCTGCCATTCGGCGAGCTCCTTGCGATACTCGCCCTTGCGGCCGCGGACGACGGGAGCGAGCAAATAGTGGCGCGAGCCTTGCGCCAGCGCCATCGTCCGGTCGACCATCTGGCTGACCGTCTGGGCGGAAATCGGCAGGCCGGTGGCTGGCGAATAGGGCACCCCGACCCGCGCCCACAACAGTCGCATATAATCGTAGATTTCGGTCACCGTCGCCACCGTCGAGCGCGGGTTGCGGCTGGTGGTCTTCTGCTCGATCGAAATCGCCGGCGACAGGCCGTCGATATGCTCGACGTCGGGCTTCTGCATCATCTCGAGGAACTGGCGGGCATAGGCCGACAGCGACTCGACATAGCGCCGCTGGCCCTCGGCATAGATGGTGTCGAACGCCAGGCTCGACTTGCCCGATCCGCTCAAGCCCGTGATCACCGTCAGGCTCTCGCGCGGGATGTCGACATCTATCCCCTTGAGGTTGTGCTCGCGCGCGCCGCGGACGGAAATATGAGTCAGCATTTGGTGTGTTTGTTCCAGCTATGTTCTGATTAGGCGAGGGAGTCGCGACCGTCAACGCGGCCGATGGGAAGATGGGTGCTCGGGCCGGCGTTTCAAACCAGCCCATACTCCGCCACCGTCTCATGATGGGCGCCGTGGCGCGAGAGGTGGCTTTCGAACAAAGTGAAGCCTGTCACTTCGAACGGTTCGGAGGCGAGGGCCGCGCGGCGGCGGACGAAATCTTCGACCGCCTCCGCGTTGCGGCGGTTCCAGCGGGCCAGCGTGACGTGCGGGTGGAAGGCCCGGCGCTCGGGCTCTAGCCCGGCCCGGATGCACGCCCGTTCGACCTTGGCGGCGAGCGCCGCGACCGGTTCGCGCGGCTCGACGCCGGCCCACAGCGCGCCGCCGCTGCGCTGCTCGAACCGGCCGACGCCGCTCAGCCGCAGCCGGAACCGCTCGAACCGCACGCTCGCCAGCGCCGCGACGATGTCATCGGCCAGGGGTCGCTCGACCTCGCCGATGAAGCGCAGGGTCAGGTGGAGCTGTTCGTCCGGCACCCAGCGCAGTGCCGGGCTGTCGTCCATCGCGTCGATCAGCAGGTCGCGGATCTGCTGCGGCGGGCGGACGGCGACGAACAGGCGGTGCATGGCCGCAGCTTAGCCGCTCCCCTGCGGAAGCGGGAACCCGGGTTTTCAGCGAGACCCCGGCCTGCGCAGGGGTGCTTCGCGCCGCGCCTTGTGCGCCACTGTGCAGTTTTCCTTGAAAGAAAAGCTTCTATCCACGATATATCAGCAGTGCAGAGGGCCTGTCGCCCTCACAGAGGAGAAGAGATGCAGAACTGGAATGACCCGCGCACGACTGGTGTGAATGCCGCCACTTCGGTTGGTGTTCCACGCGCCGCCCGCGATGCGGGCCTTCGGTCCTACATGCTGTCGGTCTATAATTACATGGCTTCGGGCGTGCTGCTCACCGGCATCGTCGCGTTGCTGTTCTATAATTCGGGGTTCGCGGCTCAGATGATGGGCACGCCTCTGCAATGGATCGTCATGCTGGCGCCGCTCGGCTTCGTCTTCACGATGAGCTTCGGCATGCACAAGTTGCAGACCTCGACGCTGCAGATGCTGTTCTGGGCATTCGCGACGACCATGGGCCTGTCGATGTCGACGATCTTCCTGGTGTTCACCGGGGTGTCGATCGCGCAGACCTTCTTCGCGGTGGCGGCGGCTTTCGCCGGCCTGTCGCTGTGGGGCTATACGACCAAGAAGGACTTGTCCGGCTGGGGCACGTTCCTGATCATGGGCGTCGTCGGCCTTCTCGTCGCGCTGTTGATCAACCTGTTCCTGCAGTCGCCGGCGATGCAGCTGGCGATCAGCGGCATCGGCGTGCTGATTTTCGCCGGGTTGACCGCCTACGACACGCAGCGGATCAAGAGCATGTATGCCCATGTCGCGGGAACCGACATGATGGGCAAGGTCGTGATCATGGGCGCACTGAGCCTCTATCTCGACTTCATAAACATGTTCACCTTCCTGCTCAATTTCATGGGCAGCCGCGAATAAAGACTAACCCGAACGGGCACGCATCAAGGGCCGGCGGATAACCGCCGGCCCTTTTTTTATCTGCGTAGCCTCTAGTGTCCGGTTTTGAATTGAGAGCGGACATTCCCGCGTCGCCGCGGCTATTGTGCAGTGCAACAAAATCCCCATCTTGGTCTCAGAAATGATCCGGATCTCCAGGAGTTGCACCCATGCGCGGCCTTCACCACACCATCAGCCGCTTGAACGCCATGCGGCAGCGTTCACGCATCCCTGTCGAGACCGCCAACGACCATTTGATCCCGGTCGAGGCGTTCGGCTCCAACCCCGGAAACCTGAGCGCCAAAGCCTACATCCCGAAGCGCCTTGCGAGCGGCGCGCCTTTGGTCGTCGTGCTCCACGGCTGCACGCAGACCGCGAGCGGCTATGACCACGGCACCGGCTGGTCCGCCGCCGCGGATCAGCACGGGTTTGCGGTCCTCTTCCCGGAGCAGCAGCGGGCCAACAATCCCAACCTCTGCTTCAACTGGTTCAGCCCGCAAGATGCCAGCAGGGGCCGCGGCGAGTCGCTGTCCATCCGCCAGATGGTCGCCGCAATCCAGGCCCGTCACAATACCGATCCCGAGCGCGTCTTCGTCAGCGGTCTATCGGCGGGCGGGGCGATGGCCGCAGTCATGCTCGCAACCTACCCCGACGTGTTCGCCGGCGGAGCCGTCATCGCCGGCCTGCCGTTCGGCACCGCTCAGTCCGTTCCCGAAGCATTCGACCGGATGAGAGGCCAGGGGGGACTCCCGCCCGCCGCGCTCGCCGAGCTGGTGAGGTCTGCTTCGAGCCATGCGGGGTCGTGGCCGACCTTGTCGGTGTGGCACGGCACGAACGACATGACGGTGGATCGCAGCAACGCCGAAGCCATAGTCGATCAGTGGCGCACGTTGCACGGCGTCCCGAGCGCTCCGTGCAGGTCGGACAGCATCGATGGCTACCCCCATAACGTCTGGTGCGATGCACAAGGGCGGGAGGTGATCGAGGAATATGCGATAGTGGGCATGGGCCATGGCACGCCCCTGAGCACTTCGGCAGCGGCTCAGGGTGAGACTGCCGGACCCTACATGCTGGAAGCCGGAATCTCCTCCACACAGCATACACTTCGCTTCTGGGGAATTTCCAGCGAGAGCGCTGGACAGCCATCCGACGAAACGGCCGGGACCCAGGCTACAGGGGCCAGGCCCCTCATTGCCGGTGAGGAACGCGTACAGGCACGCCCGCAATCACCGACAAGCGGGGTGCAGAAGACCATCGAGGACGCGCTGCGCGCGGCCGGGTTGCTCGATCGATAAGGATCTGACGGACTGACGCATTGATGCAGATGCGATGCGCACTGCCGGAACCGCAGTTTGCGCTTTGCCGTTCACTAGTCGGGAGCGCCCATGGACCTTGTCGCAATCTTGATCGAGCGAGTGAACGAGCTGGTCGCGGGGTTCGTGCGCATGCTTCCCCAGCTCGCACTTGCCCTTGTCGTGCTGGTCCTGGCTTGGGCATTCGCCCATCTTGTCCGCAGCATCACCAAGAAGATTGCTTCGCGCGCGGGGTTGAGGCCGAGCCTCGTTTCGCTCCTGGTGACCCTCGCGGGAATCCTGATTTGGCTGTTCGGCATACTCGTCGCTCTTGCCGTTCTGCTGCCTGGAGTGGATGCCGGAAGCCTGATTACCGTGGTCGGCTTCAGTTCGATCGCGATCGGCTTCGCCTTCAAGGATATTTTCGAAAATTTCCTCGCCGGCATCCTGATCATGATGCGCAAGAAGATGCGTATCGGCGATCACATCGAGTGCGAGGAGATAGAGGGCCGCGTCGAGCAGATCACGCTTCGGGAAACCTATTTGCGACGGCTCGACAGCCAGCTGACGATCGTCCCCAATGCCTATCTTTTCCAGAATCCCGTGCGGATCATTACCGACGCCGACTTGCGCCGCCACGAGATCATCGTCGGCGTCGCCTACGACACCGATCTGGACCATGCTGCGGAGATTATAACTGGGGCTATTCGTGGCCTCGATCTCGTCAACCGGGCCAAGCCGGTCGACGTGTTTGCACGCGAGTTTGACGACAGCTCCATCAATTTCACCGTTCGCTGGTGGGCTGGCTCGAGACAATTCGAGATGCACAAGAGCCGCGACCAAGTCGTCCGGGCGGTCAAGCGCGCCCTCGACGAAGCGGGAATCGTGATCCCGTTCCCGCAGCTAACCGCCAGCTTTTTGGAGCCGTTGCGAGTGGAGCGGCCGTAGTTAAGCAGGCCCGTATTTTGGGGGCGGTGAGCAGAAATGAGCTTTGCTGCCTACCGCAGGAGCAGATCGAAGAACCGCAGCGTGCGCCGACCCTGCCCATCCAAATTGTTCCGCAAAAGAGTCGCTCTGGTACCCCTTATTGTGGCCTTTGCGCTAGAACGCGGCGGATCGCCCAGACGATAAGGTCAGGGTCGTCTCGCGGCACCATATGTGTCGTGGTGTTGCTCAGCACGACTGTCCCGCTGGGTGCTTCCAGCGCCCATTCGGAGAGCCTCGTGAGCCGATGACGCACATCGGCGGCGAAGTAGGCCTCGGGGTCGATCGGGAACTGCAGCATTGGGGGCGGCGCCTCGTATTTTGCAGCGAGCACTACCACTGCTGGAACCTGCGGCGCCGGTGGCAGCCCGCGCTCCTCTACGGGTTTGTCGAGAAGGGACCTATAAACCTGGTGTTCCGCCCGGAGCGGCGGGGGCGCCTGGGAATAGAGCTTTCCTATCGCAGCCCAAAAGGCGTCTTTTCCTGCTTCACCTGCACCGATTGCGGTGAACGGCTCTAAATCTTGCGCACGAGTATCAGTGACGATGGGGCCTGGATCGACGTAAACCACTCCAGCGACATCTTCAGGATGAAAGCCAGCGAAGTAGCGGGCTAATGTGCCCCCCCAGGAATGACCAACAAGTAAGTATGGCGGCTTCACTTGCAGCTCGTCCATTAGCGATTTCAACCGTGCAGTTACGTGCTGCGGTGTAGGAGCTTGTCCGTCCCATTCTGACTGACCGAGCCCGGAACGATCATAGGCGATGGCTGGAGCCAACTCAGCAGCCTTCGGCAGGACTGCGCGCCACGTCTCCAGAGATCCGCCTCCACCTGCCTCAAATATGATCACCGGCTGTCCAGGGTCGCGTTCGTTGAGCCCCCATGTCTGGACACGCGTCTTTTGGCTGCCGATCTCGACGAACCGGGTATTGCCTTCGCTGCTCTGCGCGACAGCTTGAGCCGATGCAGTCGCGGCGAGGGCACCCACCGTAAGTACGCGTAGAAGAGCGGTCCATATTTGCATGGGCTATCCTCCTGATCGCCGCAGACGCTAGCTCAGCTTGGCCAAAAAAGGAACGGCGGCAGTGCCGTTGGGCTGCGTCCGCTAACGTCCGCAACAGGCCGAAATCGGAAATCAGCTTTACAGCTTACCGCAGGTGCCGGTCGAAAAACCGCAGCGTGCGCTTCCATGACAGCTTCGCTGCTGCTGCGTCGTAGCGTTCCTCGGACGTGTCGTTGTGGAAGGCATGGTTGGCGCCTTCGTAATGATAGGCGGTGACCGTCTTGCCCGCGGCGCGCAACGACTTGACCCACGGCCAGCCGGTGGCGTTGACCCGCGCATCCTTCCCGGCGAGGTGGATCTGTAGCGGCGCCTGCACCTTCGCCGCCTCCGCGACGTCCGGCGCCGGGCCGTAGAACACCACTCCGCCGACCAGCCTGAAGCCGGCCGCGACCGCCAGTCGGTTGACGTAGGCGCCGCCCCAGCAGAAGCCGACCGCGCCAACCCTGCCGTTGCCGCTCTCACGCTGCCCGAGCAGGTCGAGCATCGCCATTCCTGCGGCCGTTGCCTGGCCCAGGTCGAGCTCGCCGATCGCCTCGCGAGCGGCGTCCTCGTCAGCCGGGGTTCCGCCCGACGGCGACAGGAAGTCGGGGGCGACGGCATAATGGCCGGCAATCGCTAGGCGTCGGGCGACGTCGCGGGTATGGGCGTTGAGGCCGCGGTTTTCGTGGACGACGATGACGGTCGATGGCGCCGTCCGCGATGCCGGCTCGGCGACATAGGCGGAATAGAGCGGATGATCGCCGATGCCGAGCAGGCCGGTGGTCATTGTCGCGATCCGCTCGTCGTCCTCGGGAATGATCGCGGCCGCGGCGGGCGAGGCGGCGATGGCGCCGATCAGGGCTTCGGCGGCGGCGACGCTGCCGGCAAGCGCGACCATGCGTGCCATGAACTGCCGCCGCGCCATGCCTTCGTGGGTAAAGCGATCGTAAAGCGCGATGGCTTGGCTGCGCAGCTCGCGGTCGGTCATGTGCGCCTCCCTAGGACGTGGCTGGCGCCTTTGCCTGCATTTCGGCGATCAGCGCCCCATCGATCTCTTTCGCCCGGCGATAGGCCGGCCGGTCGGTGACGCGCGCGACATAGTCGGTGAAGGCCGGGCGCGGATCGAGCAGATCGAACTGCAGCATGAAGCCGATCATCGCGCCGACGAACAGGTCGGCTGCGGTAAAGCGGCCGCCGGCGATATAGTCGCGCCTGGCAACGGCCTTCTCGAGCGTGGCGATGGCGAGATCATAAGTGCCGTAGCCGAACATCGGCTGTCGCTCGGGCGGCGGCTCCCATCCCGCGGCGCGATTGCTGAACGCCGCCTCGACCGGCCCGGAAGTGAAGAATATCCAGCGGTAATAGTCGGCGCGGTCGGCCGGATCGGGGGCCAGGCCCGCCTGCGGGAAGGCGTCGGCGAGATAGCAGCAGATCGCCGCCACCTCGGTGACGATCCGGCCGCCGTGACTGATCGCCGGGACCTTGCCCATCGGATTGATCGCCAGATAGGGCTCGGCCTTCATCGTCGACTTATATTCGAGGATTTCGGTGTCGTAGGGCTCGCCGACTTCCTCAAGCATCCAGCGCACGGTCTGCCCGCGCGACATAGGGTTGGTGTAGAAAATCAGGTCGCTCATGCTTTCCTCCTCGATCGGGCGGGAGGCACGGCTGGAATGCGCTCAGCCGCGCTCTCCGGGCAGGGACTCCGGCGTAGTGGTAACGGGCTCCGCCGACGGTGCGACCGGCGCGGCGCTTCCGCGCTCGGCGGCGGTGCGGTCGCGGGTGGCGCGAAACTCGCTGTCCTCGCTCCAGTTCGGCCAGACGTCGGAATCGGCGAGGGCGTAGCCGACCGCGTGCAGCAGTTGCGCGTCCTGCACGATCCCGCCGAAGTCCCACGACGGGTCATACTCGTCGGCCGGCTGGTGGTAGCGATGCTCGGTATAGTCGGCCGCCAGCGCCTGGCCGCGCTCGAGGCCGCCGTTGACCAGGTCGTGGCCGGACTTGAAGCTGACTGCCGGGACGCCCGCCTTGGCGAACGGGAAATGGTCGGACCGGTAGAACAGGCCGGCGCCGGGATTGCTATCGGGCGTGAACTCCCGCCCCTGCCTGGTGCCTTCCGCGATCAGCGCGTCGAGCAGCCCGAGGCGGGCGCTTCCGGAAATCGAGAAGTTGCGCGCCGGGCCCGCAACGCCCATCGAATCGGTATTGAGCACGCCGACCGTCTTCCCCAGCGGATAAATCGGGTTGGCGACATAATATTCGGTGCCGAGCAGGCCCTTTTCCTCGGCGCCGACGGCGAGGAAGACGACCGAACGCTCGGTCCGCGGAGCCCGCGAAAAGGCGCGCGCCTGCTCGATAATATGGGCGATCCCGGTGGCATTATCGACCGCGCCGTTGAAGATGCGGTCGCCGGTGGCGTCGGGCTCGCCGATGCCGAGGTGGTCGTGATGGGCGGTATAGATCACCGTCTCGTCGGGCCGCGTCGTGCCGGGCAGGATTCCGGCGACATTATAGGACGTGCTGACCTCGGTTTCGGCATCGAGCCGCGCGGAGACGGTCGCCTTGAGGTCGACCGGCTGAAAGTCGCGTCGCCGCGCCGCCTGCTTCGCGGCCTCGAAATCGAGGCCGGCGGCGCGGAAAATGTCTTCTGCGACGCTGCGCTGGATCCAGCTTTCGAAGCCGGTGTGCTCGGCGGCGGGATCGGCGCGGACGATGTCGAAGTTGGACGCCGGGAAACTGTTCTTGACCGTCGCCCAGCCATAGGAGGCGGGCTTGGTTTCATGGACGACCATCACCCCGGCGGCGCCGCGCCGCGCCGCTTCCTCGAACTTGTAAGTCCAGCGGCCATAATAGGTCATCGCCTCGCCGCCGAAGTCGCCTTCCCCGCCTTCGAAGTCGGGATCGTTGACCAGCACGACCAGCATCTTGCCGCGCACGTCCTGGTTCTTGAAATCGTCCCAGTTTCGCTCGGGCGCGGTGACGCCATAGCCGACGAACAGCAAGGGCACGTCGGTCAGCACGACCTGGCTTTGGCCGTTGACCGGCGGCGACACTGCGACCTCCTCGCCTTGCGTCAGCGCCAGCTGGCGGCCGCCGACATTCAGCGTCACCGACGGCGTTCCCACCAGCTCGGACTTGAGCAGCGGCACCGCCTGGGTCCATTGGCGCCTGCCGTCGGCCATGTCGCCGCCCGGCTGCAGCCCGGCCGCGGCGAATTCGCGGGCCAGATATTCGACCGTCATCGTTTCGCCGCGGGTCGCGGGGGCGCGGCCTTCGAATGAGTCGGCGCTCAGCGTCTGGACATGGCGCGACAGCTGGGCCGGATCGAAACTCGGGGCGGGCTGGGCGGCAAGCGGGATGGCGACGAGCGCGAGGGCGCTGCCGGCAAGCCAATGGATCATGGTCAATGCACTACTCCTGTTCGCATCGGCCTTCCTTACGAAGGACGATGCGCGCAGGTAAAGGCTTCATTCCTTGGCGTCGGACGCCTTGGCCTTGCGCTTTGCCTTGGCTTTCGCCTTGCCCTTCACTGGCTTGGGCGGCGCCGGGGTGATCTCGAACGCCGGGGCATTGTCCTTGATTCGGACCTTGACCTCGCCGCCGTTGACCAGCTTGCCGAACAACAGCTCCTCAGCCAGCGGCTGCTTTATCTTCTCCTGGACCAGCCGGGCCATCGGCCGGGCGCCATACATCTTGTCGTAGCCGCGGGACGTCAGCCACTCGCGCGCTTCGTCGTCGAGGTCGATGTGGACGCTGCGGTCGGCGAGCTGCAGTTCGAGCTGGATGATGAACTTGTCGACCACTCGCGCCACCACCGCCGGCGGCAGATAGGCGAACGGCACGATCGCATCCAGGCGGTTGCGGAACTCGGGCGTGAACATCTTCTTGACCGCATCTTCCTGCGCATCTTCGCGGCTCATCGCCCCAAAGCCGATCGACTCGCGGGCCATGTCGGCGGCGCCGGCATTGGTCGTCATGATCAATATCGTGTTGCGGAAATCGACGGTCTTGCCGTGGTGGTCGGTCAGCTTGCCGTTGTCCATCACCTGGAGAAGGATGTTGAACAGGTCGGGGTGGGCCTTCTCGATCTCGTCGAGCAGCAGCACCGAATGCGGGTGCTGGTCGACCGAGTCGGTCAATAGCCCGCCCTGATCGTAGCCGACATAGCCCGGCGGCGCGCCGATCAGCCGGCTGACCGAATGGCGCTCCATATATTCCGACATGTCGAAGCGCTGCAGCGGAATGCCCATGATCGACGCGAGCTGGCGCGCGACCTCGGTCTTGCCGACCCCGGTCGGGCCGGAGAAGAGATAGTTGCCGATCGGCTTGTCGGGATCGCGCAGCCCGGCGCGCGACAGCTTGATCGCGGATGCCAGCTTCTCGATCGCCATGTCCTGCCCGAACACCACCCGCTTGAGGTCCTCGTCGAGCTTCTCGAGCACGCGCTTATCGTCGGTCGACACCGACTTGGGCGGGATTCGCGCGATGGTCGCGACCACCGCCTCGATCTCCTTGGTCGAAATGACCTTCTTGCGGCGGCTAGGCGGCACCAGCATCTGCATCGCCCCGACCTCGTCGATCACGTCGATCGCCTTGTCGGGCAGCTTGCGGTCGTGGATGTAGCGCGCCGACAGCTCGACTGCGCTCTTGATCGCGTCGGGCGTGTAGCGGACGCCATGATGCTGCTCGAACGACGAGCGCAGGCCGGCGAGGATCTTGATCGTGTCCTCGACCGTCGGCTCGTTGACATCGATCTTCTGGAACCGGCGGAGCAACGCCCGGTCCTTCTCGAAATGGTTGCGGAATTCCTTGTAGGTGGTCGAGCCGATGCAACGGATCGCGCCCGACGACAGCGCCGGCTTCAACAGGTTGGATGCGTCCATCGCCCCGCCGCTGGTCGCGCCGGCGCCGATCACGGTATGAATCTCGTCGATGAACAGGATCGCGTGGGGCAGCTTCTCGAGCTCGGAGACGACCGACTTCAGCCGTTCCTCGAAATCGCCGCGGTAGCGGGTGCCGGCGAGCAGCGCGCCCATGTCGAGCGCGTAAATGGTCGCCGGCTTGAGGACGTCGGGGACGTTGCCCTCGATGATCTTGCGGGCCAGCCCCTCGGCGATCGCCGTCTTGCCGACGCCGGGATCGCCGACATAGAGCGGGTTGTTCTTCGATCGGCGGCAGAGGATTTGCACCGTCCGGTCGACTTCCGGCATCCGGCCAATCAGCGGATCGACCTTGCCGGCCCGCGCCTTCTCGTTGAGGTCGATGGTGAACTGCTTGAGGGCGCTTTCCTT
>CAYUWJ010000097.1:0-4595 GCA_964448315.1 uncultured Sphingomonas sp.
CCGCGCGGCTCCAGCGTCGGCAGATCGATCGTCGCGACATCGAGCACGCCGATGTGCCGCTTCACCAGCAGCGCGTTGCCGTGCCAGCCGATGTTGCGGGTATCGACCTTGAGCAGTTGCTCGGCACGCCGGCGGGTCTTCTCCAGCGGTCGGCGGCGGCGGACGCCAATCGGCACCGGGACGTAGGAACCATGCTCGTCGATCAGCGCGTGCGGCACCGCCGACGCGCGGCCGCCGAAGCGCTTGTCCGCTTCCTGCAACGCGACGACATCGGCATCGATTTCGCGAAGCACGTCGAGCACGCGCTGCGGATTGCGGCGCCGGTCGGTGCCGATCGCCTTGCGCATGTTGTAACTGGCAACGGTGATCGTCGGCGCGCTACTCACGACACTGCAACCTGAGGCGAGCCGGGACGGTTCCTCAAACGTCCAGATTCGCGACGCTTAGCGCATTGTCCTGGATGAACTCGCGGCGGGGCTCGACGACGTCGCCCATCAGCCGAGTGAAAATCTCGTCGGCGATGTCGGCCTGGGCGACCTCGACCCGCAGCAGCGAACGGTTGGCCGGGTCGAGCGTCGTCTCCCACAATTGCTCGGCGTTCATTTCGCCAAGGCCCTTGTAGCGCTGAATCGACAGGCCCTTGCGGCCCGCCGACAGCACCGCCTCGAGCAGCTCGGAGGGACGGTTTACGGTCACCGTCTTGCGCTTCGAGTCGGCCTCGGACGGCTGTTCCTCGGGCTCGACGCCCTCGATCGGCTCCGGCGCCGCCTCTTCGGTCACCGCGCCCTTTTTCAGCATCACCAACGTCGCCGGCGCGGCGTAGACCGCCGCCTGTTCCGCCGCCAGCGCGTGCAGCTTGCGCGCCTCGGCCGAGGCCAGGAAGCCCTTTTCGATGACATAGGCGTCGGTCACGCCGCGCCACAGCCGCTTGAGCAAATAGCCACCCTCGGCGCCGGGCTCGCCCGACCAATCGGCTTCCTCGTCGGCAAGCCCAAGCCAGCCGGCGACGCGCGCGATCGCCTTGGCCCGTGCCGCCGAATCCATGTTGGGCTTGAGCGCGCCGTTGATCGCCAGCGCTTCGAGCAGCGCCTGATCATATTTGCGCGGCGCATAGCGCATCAGCGTCCGGGTTCGCCGCGCATGGTCGACCAGCGCCTTCAGGTCGGCGCCGGTACGCTGGCCGTCGGCGGCGTCGAGCAGCAGCCCGTCGAGCCCGGCGTCGACCAGATAATCGTCGAGCGCGGCATCGTCCTTGAGATAGACTTCCGAGCGGCCGCGCGCGACCTTGTAGAGAGGCGGTTGGGCGATGAAGAGATGCCCGGCCTCGATCAACTCGGGCATCTGGCGATAGAAGAAGGTCAGCAGCAGCGTGCGGATGTGGGCGCCGTCGACGTCGGCATCGGTCATGATGACGATCTTGTGGTAGCGCAATTTCTCGAGGTTGAATTCCTCGCGGCCGATGCCTGCGCCCAGCGCCTGAATGATGGTGCCGATCTCGCGGCTCGACAGCATTCTGTCGAAGCGCGCCCGCTCGACGTTGAGCAATTTTCCGCGAAGCGGCAGGATCGCCTGGTTCTGGCGGTTGCGGCCCTGCTTGGCCGAGCCGCCGGCGCTGTCGCCCTCGACCAGGAACAGCTCGCTCAAGGCCGGATCGCGCTCCTGGCAGTCGGCCAGCTTGCCGGGCAGCGAGGCGATGTCCATCACCCCCTTGCGGCGGGTCAGCTCGCGCGCCTTCTTGGCCGCCTCGCGCGCCGCGGCGGCGTCGATCACTTTCTGGATGATCGAGCGGGCATCGGCCGGATGCTCCTCCAGCCATTCGCCGATCTTGTCGCTCATCAGGCTTTCCAGCGGCTGGCGAACCTCCGAGCTGACCAGCTTGTCCTTGGTCTGGGAGCTGAATTTAGGATCGGGCAATTTTACCGAGACGATCGCGGTCAGGCCTTCGCGCATGTCGTCGCCGGTCAGGGTGACCTTTTCCTTCTTCAGCATTCCCGATTTTTCGGCATAATTGTTGATCGTGCGGGTCAGCGCGGCGCGGAACGCCGCCATGTGCGTGCCGCCGTCGCGCTGGGGTATGTTGTTGGTGAACGGCAGGACATTTTCATAATAGCTGTCGTTCCATTCCAGCGCGACGTCGATGCCGATGCCGTCGCGGACCGCCGAGATGGCGATCGGATCGGGAAATAAGGGCGTCTTGGCGCGGTCGAGATATTTGACGAATGCCGCGATCCCGCCTTCGTAATAGAGCTCATGCTCAACCCGCTCCTCGTGGCGGTCGTCGGCGAGAATCAGCCGCACGCCCGAGTTGAGGAAGGCCAACTCGCGGAAGCGGTGCTCGAGCCTGTCGAAATCGAACTCGATGATCTTGAAGGTGGCGGGGCTCGGCAGGAAGGTGACGCGCGTACCCTTCTTGCCGTCGGGAGCGGGGCCGACGACCTTCAGAGGCGTGACCGCGTCGCCGAACGCGAAGCGCATATTATGCTCCTTGCCGTCGCGCCAGATCGTAAGGTCGAGCCATTCCGAAAGCGCGTTGACCACCGACACGCCGACTCCGTGCAGCCCGCCCGACACCTTGTAAGCATTGTCGTCTGAGGTATTTTCGAATTTCCCGCCGGCGTGAAGCTGGGTCATGATGACCTCCGCCGCCGACACGCCTTCGCCCTCGTGGATGCCGGTCGGGATGCCGCGGCCATTGTCCTCGACCGTCACCGACCCGTCGGGGTTGAGCTGGATCAGGATCCGGTCGCAATGCCCGGCCAGCGCCTCGTCGATGGCATTGTCCGACACTTCGAACACCATGTGGTGCAGGCCCGAGCCGTCGTCGGTGTCGCCGATGTACAGGCGGGGGCGCTTGCGGACCGCGTCGAGGCCCTTGAGGACCTTAATCGACTCGGCGTCGTAGCTGCTCTGGTTGGGATCTTCTGCCATGGTCAATCTATAGTCGCTGCCGGCGCAATGTCACGCGCGCGCGAGCGCGCGTACGCGAGCTACAATCTGAACAGGAATCGGGGCCGTCCTGTGCGGGCGGCCTTTGGTCTTAATAGCTCGGACGCTGGCCGGACGGACGGCCGCCGCGATTGGCCCGCTGCGATCCGCCGTTGCCCGTCGGGCGATTGCCCGAAGGACGGTTGCCCTGCCCATTCGGGCGACCGGCAGCATGGGCCGGGCGCGCGGCGCCATTCCGATGCCCGTGGGGCTGCGCATCGCGGCGCGGTTGGCCGTTATGGCGCGGCTGCTGGCCCTCGCGGCGCGCCTCATGGTCACGGCGCGGTCCACCGCGGCTGTGGCGCTGCGGCGGGCGTTGGCCGCGCTCGGGCTGGGGAGCCGGTCGCAGCGAACGCATCCGCGCCGCCTCTGCGCCGAAATCACCCGGCAAGGCGCGCACGTCGAGCGTCTGGCGGGTCAGCTTCTCGATGCCGCGGACATAAGCGCGCTCGTCATGGGCGCACATCGAGAAAGCGATGCCGGTGGCGCCGGCGCGCGCCGTGCGGCCGATCCGGTGGACATATTGCTCGAACACGTTGGGCAGGTCGTAGTTGACGACATGGCTGACGCCGGTGACGTCGATGCCGCGCGCGGCGATGTCGGTGGCGATCAGCACCTTCACCCGGCCCGACTTGAAGTCTGCCAGCGCCCGCTCTCGCTGCGGCTGGCTCTTGTTGCCGTGGATCGCGCTGGCGGCGATGCCAGAGGCGGAAAGCTGGCGGACGATCTTGTCGGCGCCATGCTTGGTGCGGCTGAACACCAGCGCCCGCTCGATCGGCTCGCGTTGCAGATAGAGCGCCAGCAGGAAGCCCTTTTCCTTCTGGTCGACGAAGGTCACCGACTGCTCGACCCGCTCGACCGTAGTCGCCGCCGGAGTCACCGCGACCTGAACCGGATTTTTGAGATACTGGTCGGCGAGGCTGCGGATGGCCGGCGGCATGGTGGCCGAGAAGAACAGGGTCTGGCGCACCGCGGGAAGCCGCGCGACGACCCATTTGAGGGCGTGGATGAAGCCGAGGTCGAGCATCTGGTCGGCTTCGTCGAGAACCAGGATCTCGACCGCGTCGAGGTGGATCGCGCGTTGCTCGACAAGGTCGACCAGGCGGCCCGGCGTGGCGACCAAGATGTCGGCGCCGCGCGCCATCTCCTGGCGGTTCTTGTAGATCGAGGTGCCGCCGAACACGGTGACGACATGAAGCCGCGAGCCGCGCGCATAAAGCTTGGCGCTTTCGGCGATCTGGCTGGCGAGCTCGCGCGTCGGGGCGAGCACCAGCATCCTGGCGCGGCCGGAGGCGGCACGCTTGCCGGACGCGGCGAGCCGGTCGATCGACGGCAGCATAAACGCCGCGGTCTTGCCGGTGCCGGTCTGGGCGATGCCGAGCAGATCGCGGCCGCTCAATACGGTCGGGATCGCCTGCGCCTGAATCGGCGTCGGCGCGGTGTAGTTTTTCGACGCAAGCGCGTCGAGAATGGGCTTGGAAAGCCCAAGGGAATCGAAAGTCGAAATGGGTAATACCTTGCATTGCCGGGCCGCGCGCAGACATGCACGCGGCGGCGGCGGGGAGTGTTGCACCCCGCGTGATAGGAGAGCTTTAAGCGAAAAATCGCGC
>CAYUWJ010000098.1:0-10150 GCA_964448315.1 uncultured Sphingomonas sp.
CGCTCCAGCCGACCACGACGCCGCCGGCACGCCGCCGCCAGCCCAATTCGACATGGCCCAAAGGGCGGCTAAGCGCGCCGTGCCGCAGCGCATTAGTGTGGAGCTCGTGGAGGATCAGCCCCATGCCGAGGAGCTGCTTCGACGACAGGACGACATCGTCGCCCGAAAAATCAAGTTCGCCGTGGCCGAGATCGTCGCATAGCAGCCGGGCAAGTCTTGCTAGCGGCACGCCGTCCATACCGGCGCGCGCGACAAGGTCATGACATCGCGACAGCGCTTCCAGCCGACCGGTGAACGCCGGTTCGAATTCCTCGATCGAACGGGAGTTGCGAAGCGACAGATAGGCGATCGCCGTGACGATCGAGAGCAGGTTTTTCACCCGGTGATTCAATTTGGCGATCAGCCGCCGTTCGCCTTCGGTCGCCGGCGGGGCGGCCGCGTCGCATTCGGCCCAGGCAAGGTCCATCATGTCTGGTAAACGTCGCGTAGGTCGCTTGTTACTGATTTAACTGGACCATTTCGGACTTCAGCTCGCGAAAATACGCGTCAGCGGGGCGCGAACCGATCGGTGGCGTGAAGCAGCCCGTCGAGGATGCCCGGCTCGGTGTACAAATGCCCGCCGTCGGGGATGATGTTGAGCTCGGCCTCGGGCCAGGCCTTGTGAAGCTCCCAAGCGGCGCGCGGCGGAGTGCAGCAGTCGTGACGCCCCTGGACGATCACGCCGGGAATTCCGCGCAGCCGTTCGGCACCGCGCAGAAGCTGGCCTTCCTCGAGCCAGCCCTTGTTGAGCATGTAATGATTCTCGATGCGCGCGATCGCGATCGCGTGATTGTCCTCGGTGAACTCCTCGATCATCTCGGGGTTGGGCAGAAGCGTGACCGTCAGTCCTTCCCACCGGCTCCACGCCTTGGCGGCGCGCAGCCGCTCGAGTCCGTCGTCGCTGGTCAGGCGCTTGGCGTAGGCCGCGACGAGATCGCCGCGTTCCTCGGGCGGGATCACCGCGATGAAATCGTCCCAGCCTTCCGGATACAGCGCCGAAGCGCCATATTTGTAGAGCCAGTCGACTTCGCCTTGCGAGAACAGGAATATGCCGCGAAGGATGAGCTCTGTGACGCGCTCGGGGTAGGATTGGGCGTAGGCCAGCGCCAGCGTCGATCCCCATGATCCGCCGAACACCATCCATTTTTCAATCCCGGACATCTCGCGCAGCCGCTCGATGTCGTCGACCAGATGCCAGGTCGTGTTGGCCTCGAGGCCCGCGTGCGGCGTCGATTTGCCGCTCCCGCGCTGGTCGAACAACAGGATATCATAGGCGCGCGGGTCGAACTGGCGGCGGTTGTCGGGGCTGATCCCGTTGCCGGGGCCGCCGTGCAGGAAAACGACCGGCTTGCCGCCGGGCTTGCCGCATCGCTCCCAGTACAGACTGTGGCCGTCGCCCACATCGAGCCGGCCGGACTCATAGGGTTCGATCGGCGGGTAGAGCGAGCGGCGCGGCGGGGTATCGGTCATTAGCGAACTATCCTTCAGCGAAATTACCCGATCCGTTCAAGGGGAACCGCAAGGTGGCTTTCAGCCCCTCGGGCCGCCAGTCGCGGTCGATGCTGCCTTCGAGATCGGCCCGGACGCTCATCGCGATCATCCGCTCGCCGAAGCCGCTGTGGGCATCGTCGCGCTCGCACGGCCGGCCCTGCTCCTCCCACAGCATCACCACTTCCTCGTCGCCCAAATCCCAGTCGAGCGAAATCCGCCCCTCGTCGCTGCACAGCGCGCCATATTTGACGGCGTTGGTATAAAGCTCGTGGAGGATCATCGACAGGCCGAGCACCTGCCTCGGCTTGAGCAGCAGTTCCGGTCCGCCGAACCGCGCCCGGCCGGTGTCGACGTCGGCGCCCAGCACCTGCTCGGCAAGCACCGACAACGCGACATCGTCCCATACCGAGCCGACGAGCAGCTGATGGGCGCGGGCAAGCGACTGCAGGCGGCTTGAAAACGCCTCCTCGAATTCGGCCAGGTCGTTTGAATTGCGCGCCGTCTGCTGGGCAATCGCACCGACCACGGTCAGCATGTTCTTGACCCGATGATCGCTTTCCTGGAGCCGCCGCTGCATCCGTTCGTGGCGGGCGTGCCGCTGGCTGATGTCGCGCAGGAAGCCGACGAACAGCCGGTCGCCGAACTGGTCGGTGCAGGTGATCGACAGTTCGACCGGAAATTCCGCCCCGCTGCGGTGAAGACCGCTGATCTCGATCGTCCGGTCGAGTACCGGGCCCTCGCCGGTCTTGAGATAATGGGCGAGCCCGCGCTCATGCGCATCACGGTGCTGCTCGGGGATGATGAGGTCGGACAGGCGCTGGCCAAGAGCCTCCTCGCTCGACCAGCCGAAGGTTTCGACGGCATTATGGTTCCATCCGACGATTCGGTCGCTTGTATCCATCACCACCACCGCGTCGAGCGCGGTATCGAGGACCGATCCGAGAGCGGCGTGCATGCACTCCCAATCGACGATCTGCGCGCGAGATGGTGGATTGTTCACTGCTGCGCTCCTGTTACTCGCTAGAAGCTCATCTCGTAGTAGATCCGGCTGACATCGCCTTTCCATTCAAGGTGATATTTATCAAGCAGCTTGTCCGCGGGCGTTTTTCCGGCAGCGACGATCTCGCGCAGCGGATCGAGGAAGCCGCCTTCATTTTCGCCGGCCGGATTAAGGCGATCGCGGCGGCGAAGCCCGGCTGCCGCCAGCTCGAGTACTTCGCGGGCGAGGTCGTGGACCGTTCCGCCGCCGGGGACCGGTGTCTGGAGGGCGAGCTTTGGAACGCCGTGGCGCAGCGTCTCCCGCTGCTCGATCGTCCAGTTCTTGACCCTTTCCCAGGCAGCGTCGAGCGCCTGATCGTCGTAGAGCAGCCCGACCCACAGCGCCGGCAGCGCGCAGATCCGGTTCCACGGCCCGCCGTCGGCGCCGCGCATCTCGAGGAAGCTCTTCAGCCGCACTTCCGGGAATGCGGTAGAAAGGTGGTCGGTCCAGTCGGAAAGGCGCGGCTTTTCACCGCGGAGGGCCGGCAGCTCGCCCTTGAGAAAATCGCGGAAGCTCTGTCCAGCTGCGTCGATATATTTGCCGTCGCGGAAGACGAAATACATCGGAACGTCGAGCGCATAGTCGCAATAGCGTTCGTAGCCGAAGCCCTCGTCGAAGACGAACGGCAGCATGCCGGTGCGGTGCGGATCGGTGTCCTCCCAGATATGACTGCGGAAGCTCAAATAGCCGTTGGGCTTGCCTTCGGTCAGCGGCGAGTTGGCGAACAGCGCCGTCGCCACCGGCTGCAGCGCCAGCCCGACCCGGAACTTCTTCACCATGTCGGCTTCGGAGGAATAATCGAGGTTGACCTGAATGGTGCAGGTGCGGAGCATCATGTCGAGGCCGAGGCTGCCGACCCGCGGCATATGCCGGGCCATGATCGCGTAGCGGCCCTTGGGCATCATCGGCAGGTCGGACCGGGTCTTGTCCGGCCACATGCCGATGCCGAGGAACCCCAGGCCCAGCCGCTCGCCGACCGCCTTCGCTTGTTTCAGGTGACGATCGGCCTCGGCGCAGGTCTCGTGGAGATTTTCGAGCGGCGCGCCGGACAGTTCGAGCTGGCCAGACGGCTCAAGGCTGATAGTGCCGTCGGGACCCATCAGCGCGATCACCTTGCCGCCTTCGACCACCGGCCGCCAGCCGAATTCGGTTAGCGCCATCAGCAGGTCGCCGATGCCGCCGGGTTCCTCGTGAGAGGGCGCGCGGTGGTCCGCCGTCCGATAAACGAACTTCTCGTGCTCGGTGCCGATCCGCCATGCCTCGCGCGCCTTCTCGCCCCCGGCAAACACCGCCAGCAGGTCGTCGCGGCTCTCGATCGGCGCGCTTTCGCTATCGTCGGTGCGGGTAGTCATCCGCGCGGCGCTTAGCGCCAGTCTCCGGCCAGCGCCATCCACGCCGTGAGCGCGGCCAGCACCGCAGTTTCCGCGCGAAGGATGCGCGGGCCGAGCGAAATCGGCACGGCGTTGGGTGTGGTGCGGATGGCGCCGCGCTCGTCGTCGGTGAAGCCACCCTCCGGCCCGGTGAGGATCGTCGCCGGACCCGGCCGGATCGCCGCTGCTGCAGGATCCCCGCCTCCCTCATCGGCGAAATAGAGTTTTCGCGCCTGGTCGCGCTCGGCAAGAAAGCGCGCCAGCGGCTGCGGCTCGGCGATCTCGGGCAGGGTGGTCCGGCCGCACTGCTCGGCCGCCTCGATGGCGATCGCCTCCAGCCGCTCCAGCCTGACCCGCTCGACGATGGTGCGCTGCGTCACAACCGGGATCAGCCGCGCGGCGCCCAATTCAGTCGCCTTCTCTATGAGCCAGTCGGTCTGCGTGCGCTTGACCGGAGCGAAAGCCAGCCAGACGTCGGGCACGCTCTCCGTCTCGCGGGTACGACGCTCGACGGCAAGGGCCATGCGCTTCTTTGCGGCCTCGGCGATCCGCGCCAGCCACTCGCCCGAG
The DNA here is from genome assembly GCA_964448315.1 of uncultured Sphingomonas sp. Classification (GTDB taxonomy): domain Bacteria; phylum Pseudomonadota; class Alphaproteobacteria; order Sphingomonadales; family Sphingomonadaceae; genus Sphingomicrobium. The sequence goes on from CAYUWJ010000098.1 coordinate 4,510, forward strand.
TTCCCATCGAAGACCAACAGCTCTGCGCCTTCGCCCATGCGCATCACATTGCCGAGATAATTGGCCTGCCCGGAATCGAGTTCGACCCGCGCGCCTTCGCCGAGCGCAGCCCGAACGAACAGACGCGGCAGGCTCTTCGGCGGCCAGGCGGGCGTAGCGGGCATAAGTGACGCTTAGTCGCTAGACCGAATATCCGCTACGGGTGGAAAGCGGACATAGAGACAGCATGCGGTCGACGCGCTAATCGGCGCGCGTGACCGCTACCACCGACATCGTGCCCGACAGCGAACGGCGGGGCTTCATCGGCGCACTCCCGCCGCGGGTGCGGCCGTTCGCGTCGCTGATGCGGCTTGACCGGCCGATCGGTACCTGGCTGCTCTACTGGCCATGCGCCTGGGGCGTGGCGCTGGCGGGAGTTGGCGGGCGCTGGGACCTGCTGCTGTGGCTGGCGCTCGGCGCCTTCGCGATGCGCAGCGCCGGCTGCGTCTACAACGACATCGTCGACAAGGATCTCGACGCCCGGGTCGAGCGCACCCGGCTTCGTCCGCTGGCCAGCGGCCGGGTATCGCCCGGCGCTGCCTGGGCGCTGATCGCACTGCTAGGCCTGATCGGGCTGCTGATACTCCTCCAGCTGGAGCGCACCGCCCAGATCGTCGCCCTCTCCAGCATCGCGCAGGTTGCCGCCTACCCATATATGAAACGGATTACCTGGTGGCCGCAGGCGTGGTTAGGGCTGGTGTTTGCGTGGGGTGCGCTGGTCGGCTGGACGGCAGTGACCGGTTCGCTCGATGCGCCGGCACTGTGGCTCTATGCCGGCACCGTCGCCTGGGTGATCGGCTACGACACCATTTATGCCATCCAGGACATGGAGGACGACGCGCTGGTCGGCGTCCGGTCGAGCGCCCGGCGGCTCGGCGAGCAGGCGCCGCTCGGCGTCGGCCTATTCTATGCGCTCGCGGTCGGGCTGTGGGGGGCGGCGATCTGGTCGCTGCGGCCGGACTGGGTGGCGCTGCTGGCGCTACTGCCGGCGGCGCTGCACCTCGCCAACCAGGCGCTTCGCACCGACCCGGCGGACGGCGAAGCAGCACTCAGGCTGTTCCGCTCCAACCGGACCTGCGGGCTGCTGGTGTTCCTGGCGATGCTGGTCGTAGGCCTCGCCAGCCGCTAGGCGGCCCCATGCTCAGCGTCGAACAGGCCAGGTCCACCGCCGAATCGCTCGTCAGCCGCGCGATCGCCGCCGGCGCCGACGCCGCCGATGCGATCTACTCCGGTGACCGCTCGGGCAGCGTCCAGGTGCGGCTCGGCGAGCTCGAGCATGTCGGCCGCTCGGAACATGAGGAAGTCGGGCTGCGCCTGTTCATCGGCAGCAAGTCGGCGACCGCCTCGACCTCCGACTTTTCGCCCGACGCGCTGGCGGAGCTGGTCGCCCGGGCGATGGCGATGGCGGCCGAAGCGCCGGACGACCCCTACGCCGGGCTGGCGCCGGCGGACATGCTGCAGCGCGGTGCCGCGCCGGACATCGACTCCCACGACCCGGGCGAGCCCGACCCGCAGACGATCCGCAACCGCGCGCTCGACGCCGAGCGGGCCGCGCTGGCGGTGCCCGGAGTGACCAATAGCAGCGGCGGCTCGGCCGGAAGCTCGGCATCGACGATCGCGCTGGCGACCTCAAGCGGATTCGTCGGCGCCTGGCGCTCGACCGGGTACAGCTGCTCGGCGAGCGTCATCGCCGGCGAGGGCGCGGGCATGCAGCGCGATCATGCCTGGCACAGCGCGCGCCATGACGAGGATCTCGACCCGACGGAGGAAATCGGGCGGCTCGCCGGAGAACGGGCGGTGGCACGGATCGGCTCGGTCAAGCCGAAGCCCGGCCGCTATCCGGTGCTGTTCGATCCGCGGGTCGCGTCGTCGCTGCTCGGTCATCTCGCCGGGGCGATCACCGGCTCATCGGTGGCGCGCAAGGCAAGCTTCCTCCAGGACCGGCTCGGGACCCGCATTTTCTCCGAAGGGGTGACGCTCATCGATGATCCGCTGCGCCGGCGCGGGCTGCGCTCGCGGCCCTTCGACGGCGAAGGGCTGGCGGTGGCGCGCACGGAGATCGTCGCCGACGGCCTACTTCGTACTTGGCTGGCCGACAGCGCCTCGGCGCGCCAGCTGGGGATCGCTCCGACCGGCCATGCCTCGCGCGGGGTCGGCGGCGCACCTGGAGCGGGGCCGAGCAATTTCTATTTGGCGCCGGGCACCCGCAGCCGCGACCAGCTGCTCGCCGCCTTTCCGCAGGCGGTGCTGGTGACCGAGTTGATCGGCCACGGAGTCAATCCGGTGACCGGCGACTACAGCCGCGGCGCCGCCGGCTTCATGGTCCGCGACGGCGAAATCACCGAGCCGATGTCGGAAATGACCATCGCCTCCAATCTCATCGAAATGTTCGCCACGCTCGAGCCGGCAAGCGACCTCGAGCTGCGGCGCGGGATCGACAGCCCGACCCTGCTGGTGCCGGAAATGACGGTGGCAGCGGGCTGATTCTAAGAATTGGTGGCCAAACAGCGGCGGGGGGCGCCCTGACCGACGCCCCCCTAACAATCAGGGCGCGACCACGCCGATCGGATCGGGATTACCGTCCGGATCGCCGTTTACGGTCCCGTCGGTGGCGAGACCCTTGGTCGTCATGAAGATGCCGGCAAGGTGCGGGGCGGCCATCGAAGTGCCCGAGATCGTCGCATAGCCACCATTCTTGTAGGTCGACGTGATGCTCACGCCGGGCTCGGCGTAGTCGACCGGCGGATTGCCATAGTTGGAGAAGGACGCCCAATTGTCGCCCTCGGAAAAGGCCGACACCGTGTAGATGTTGGTACCGTTGGCGCGCGCCGGGCTGTAATTGTTCGCGTTTGCACCGCTGTTGCCGGCGGCGATGGTGAATTTAATACCGGTGGCGGCGGCAGCCTTGACCGCATTGTCGAGGGCAGTCGACGCACCGCCGCCGAGGCTCATGTTGGCGACGTCGCCGGAAGTGCCCACGGTAGCGACATAATCGACTCCAGCAATCACACCCGAGGTCGTGCCGCTGCCGCGCCGGTCGAGCACGCGCACCGCGACGACCGGAGCGCCGGGGGCAACTCCGACGACTCCGAAGTCATTGTTTCGCGCGGCAATCGTCCCCGCGACATGAGTGCCGTGGCCGTTGGCGTCGTCGGGCGAGCTGTCTTTGATGAAGCTCTTGTGGCGCGTGTCGGTGGTATTGAGGTCGGGATGATCGAGATCGATGCCGCTGTCTATGATCCATGCGGTACGGCCACCTGCCGCGGACCCGGGCCCGCCGACGCGAGCTACGCCCCAGTCGGTTTCCTGCGAAGGAACCGGTTCATCACCGCCGCCTCCGCCGGGCTTGCCCTTGCCGGGAGGCGGCGCGAGCGCCTTGACCCGCTGATCCTGCTCGCACGCCGCGACTTTTGGGTTGTTAGCCCTGAGCTCGGCGACCGCGCTGCGCTGGCCGGGCATCGCCGGCATGCGAACCGCGAATCCGCGGATTGCCGTGCGATAGGTATGCAGCACCTCGCCCATCGAGCGTCCGACGGCGCGCCCGGTTTCCGAGCGGACATTGGCCGACGACACCGAGCCGTCGAACGTGCAGATATATTGGTTGGAAATCTTGCCGAGCGAAACATCGGCTTCGGCAGTCGCGGTCTGCGCCGCTGCGACTGACGATATGCCGGCGAGCAAACCGGCGAGCAATATGGCCTTTTTCATCGTTGTTCCCCCTGCCCAGCATGGTTGCCCGTTGCGTCCTCGCCCAGCCTGAGCAGCGGCAGAGGATGACGAAAGCTCTGCCGCTTTCCCCCGCGAGTCAAGTAGTTGAATTGGCTTGCAGCTTGGGCAGGCCGAGCCGCGCGATCTCGATCTTCGGGCAGCGATCCATCACCACCTTGAGCCCCGCCGCCTCGGCTCGCTCGGCGGCTTCCCGGTTGATCACTCCAAGCTGCATCCACACCGCTTTGGCGCCGGCCGCGATCGCCTGGTCGACGGCATCGCCGGCGGCCGACGGGCGGCGGAAGATGTCGACGATGTCGATTGGCACTCCGACCTCGTCGAGACGGCTCCACACAAATTCCCCGTGAATCCGCTGGCCGCTGATCGTGGGGTTGACCGGGAAGACGCGATAGCCCTGGTCCTGAAGGAATTTCATCACCCCGTTCGAGGCCCGGTCGGGGCGGTCGGACGCGCCGATCATCGCGATCGTCCGGGCGTTGGTCAAAAGCTCGGCTATGTCCTCGTCGCTGGTCAGCGGCATCGCGCTTCTCCTTGCTGCCTTTCCAATGCGTCAGCCGCTTTCGGTTTCCATCGCCTGCAGCAATTTGGCCGCGAGTTCGGCGAAGGCGTCGGCCTCCGCGCCCTCGCCGGCAGCCGGCGGAGTGCCGGCGTCCGACGCTTCGCGAAGACTCGCCGAAAGCGGCAGACGGCCGAGGAAGGGAACGCCGATCCGGGCCGCCTCGGCTTCGGCGCCGCCGCGGCCGAACGGCTCGGACTCGCCGCCGCAATGGGGGCAGACATAGCCGGCCATATTTTCGACGATGCCGAGCACCGGCACGCCGGTCTTGCCGAACAGGTCAATCGCCCGGCTGGCGTCGATAAGCGACAGATCCTGCGGGGTCGAGACGATCAACGCGCCTGCCGGCCGCGCCTTCTGAACCAACGACAATTGGACGTCGCCCGTGCCCGGCGGCAGGTCGGCGAGCAGGATTTCGGCATCGCCCCAGGCGGCGTCGATCAGTCGGGCCAGCGCCCCGGTCGCCATCGGCCCGCGCCAGGCCAGCGCATGGCCAGGCGCCACCAGCTGGCCGAGCGACAGAAAGGCGATGCCATGAGCTTGGACCGGTTTCAGCCGGTCACTCTCGGCGGTCGGCGCCTGGTCGCAGCCGAGCAGCCGCGGCTGCGACGGCCCGTAGATATCGGCGTCGATCAGCCCGACGCGCTTGCCCATCCGCGCCAGTGCAATCGCCAGATTGGCTGCGAGCGTGCTTTTTCCGACGCCGCCCTTGCCGCTGGCGATCGCGATCAAGGTCCGCTGCGGTTGAGCGGCGGTCATCGCGATTCGAACCTCCTCGACGCCGGATACGCCAAGCGCCTGGGATCGCAGCTCCTCTTCGAGGGACGCGCGCGCGGCGGCATCGAGCCCGGTGGCGTCGACGATCAAGGTGGCGACGCCGTCGGCGAGGCGGCGAGAGCGCAGCCGCTCGGCTCCGGCGGAGGCATCAAGGCTGGCGAGTGGATCGGTCGGATCGGTCATCGTCGCCGAGATAGGAGGCTTGCCGACTCTTGCCACTGTTTTTCGCGCGCCGGGCTTCCTATACTAGGCTCCATGATATTCTTTTCGGGGCTTGGGATGAGGGCTCGAGCTCTCTTCAGCGACATCAAGGGTCCGTGGGGATCGCCCCCCGGCGGCGACAAGGATTCGGATTCGGAACCGACAGGCGGTCCGTGGACTCCGCCCGGGGGCAAGCGCCCGCGGTCCGGTTCGCCGCGCCAGGTGACGTCGCTCGACGAGTTCCTGAGGAAGAGCCGTGCCCGCTTCGGCAGCGGCGGAGGAATGCCGGGCAGGCCGGACCGGTCGGTTGTCATCTGGGGAATCATCGGGCTCGTCGTC
>CAYUWJ010000099.1:0-12074 GCA_964448315.1 uncultured Sphingomonas sp.
GCCCAGCGCTTCCATCTTCTGGCTCTGGCGGAGCTGCTCCTGAGCCGCTTTCAATTCGGTGACGTCGCGCGCCTCGAACAGCAAATAGAGGACTTCGCCGTCCTCGCCCCGCACCGGCTGGACGTAGACGTCGAGGTAGGAGGTCGGAACGCCGTCGCGCTCCATCTTCACTTCCTGGTTGAAGACCTCGCCCTTGGCCGCCGTCTTCACCGCTTGTTTGATCAGCGAAGTGTGCTGCGGATAGTTTAGCAGCGTCGGCGATTCCCAGATCTTCTTGCCGATCGCCAAATGCCCGTCCGGGTGGCGCCAGCTCTCCCGCTTGCGATTCAATTGGATGATGGTGCCGGTGGGGTCCATGAGGACGAGGACCTCGAGCACCGTGTCGAAGATCGCGCGGAACTGGGCTTCCGACGCGGCGAGCCGGGCGGTGCGCTCGGCGACTTCGCGGGTCAGGCGAAGCTCGGCCTCCTTGGCGACGGTGATGTCGGTCGCCGCGCCGATGAAGCCGATCAATTCCCCGTCCGGCCCGAACCGGGGTGACGAGACGCTGTTCAGCCAGCGATATTCGCCGTCGCCGCGGCGGAACCGCCCGACCAAAGCGAACGGCTTCAGGGTCGCCTCTCCGGCGATCGATTCGGCGGTGATCCGGTCGACATCGTCGGGGTGGATCGACTGCCGCCAGTCGTAGGTCCGCGCTTCCTCGCGCGACTTGCCGATGAACTCGGAATAGGCGTCGTTGACGAAATCGCGCACCCGGTCGAGCCTGGTCACCCACATCAGCACCGGCGCCTGGTCGGCGATCCTCCGGAACCTTTCCTCGCTCTCGCGCAGCGCGCGCTCGGCGGTGCGCTGCTCGGTAACGTCGGTGACGAGGATGATCAGCCCGTCGATCGGCCCGCCGGGCGGCCCCCACGGCAGATAGTCGCTCTGGATCGCCAGCGGCCCGCGGACCGGATGGTCGAAGGGGCTGGCGTAGAATTTGCGCTCGCCGGCAAAGGCCGCATCGATCAACGGCGCGCGCTGCGCATAGGCCTCATCGCCGATGACCGCGCGCAAGGTCTGCCCGAGCAGCTTCGACCGCGGCACTTCGAGCCAGTCGGAAAGGGTCTTGTTGACGAACCGCAGGCGGCGGTCGCTATCGATATAGGCGATCATCACCGGCAGCAGGTCGGCGACCGCCAGCATGCCGGCAAAGTCGAGCCCGCCGCCCGGCGCCTGCCCCGGCAGCCAAGCATCGTCCCCGGATCGGGGAGGAGGACCAGCGGCGCCGGCGGCGGAATCGGCGGCCGACCCCCTCCTGCCGCGCGCCTTGTTCGCGGCTGCTGTATCGGCCGGTTTCGCCATCGCGCGCTCAATTGCGCGATTCCGGCGCAAAGTCACGGCCTTACGGGACGAAGCGGCGATCCTTAGCGACGGCCCACAGATTTTTCGCTGTCCTACAGCTAACCAATTAGGTTAAACGCAGCCGCAGCATGGACGAACAACCCGACATCAGCCCGATCGCGGTGCTGTGCGATCGCTGCGCCGCCGAAGGGCTGGCCGGCAGCGACGGTTTTGGCGAGATCGGCGATCTGCTCGGCTTCGCGCCGGTGCCGCGCCAGTTCAAGCGCAAGGACGGCTGGACCCCGGCGCTGCAGCGGCGCTTCATCGCCCATCTCGCCCGATCCGGATCGCCGGAGGTGGCGGCCGAGGCGCTGGGCAAGAACCGCCACGGCGTCGAGAAGCTCTACAAGGCGAAGGGGGCGGAAGGCTTTCGCGCGGCGTGGGACCAGGCGGTCGCTTATGCCGAGGAGTGCAACGCGCTTCGGATCGAGGAGGAGTATCGCGCGATCGGCGAGTTGAAGGCCCCGGCGATCGACCGGCGCCGCAAGCCGGGCGAAGCCGCCGCCGCCCGGGCCGACGCGTGGGAAGCGGGCGAATGGGACGAGGCCGACGACGCCGACGCGCTGCCGATGAAGCTCGAGCTGTTCGAGCAGATCGCCGGCAAATTCTTCGCCAAGGTCCGGGCCGAGCGCGAGGCGCGGCTCAACGGCGAGGTGGTCGCCGCCGATTTCTATCTGCGCCAGGTGACCGCGATGGAGGTCGCGCTCGACCTGATGGCGCAAAGCTGCGGCCAGTCGGGCTTCGACATGCTCAACCAGTGCCGCCGCGGCGGCCACGGCATATTCGAGATCGCCGAGACTCCGTTCAGCCACATGCTCGACGAGGAAAGGCGCAAGTTCTGGGCCGGCGCCAGCGAGCCCGACCGCCCCGAGCACCCGCCGCAACGCTATCTGGAGCATCATGTCGATCGGGCGACGGGCGAGGGCTACAGCCTGGAGCCGGACGAGGCGCTCGGCCCGGCGAGCAAGCCGCCGGTGGGGGTCGATGCGGAGGCGTGGACGGGGATGGACTATGAGGCGCAGCGCGCGGCGCGGGCGGAGCAGTGGCGGCGCGATGCCGAGGCGCAGATTGCGTGGGAGGCTTGCGCACAGTCAGTCCGGGGGACTGACGAGCACTAGCCTCCGCGTGGCAACCAAGGGCAGTCGAGGGCGCGGCTTGTCCGGGGGACAAGCGAGCAGGTCGACGAACGACAACGACTAGCCGACGCTTTGCCTTGGCTGAGAGATGCGGAGCCGGTTCGGCCGGCGTGCCGAGGCGAATGCAGGACATGCTTCGAGAATTTCGTCGGCCGTTCACCCGGCGTTAGGTATTGACCATCTATGTCAGTTCTACCATAAGAGGGCGTGAGTGATAGTGACAAGCCGCTGATATGGATTGGCTCAACTTTAAAGGATCTTCGGGCTTTTCCCGAAGAAGTGAAGGATGTGATGGGTTTCGCGCTTAGTGAGGCGCAAGCAGGAGGAAAGCACCCTGACGCGAAACCCCTGAGGGGTTTCAAGGGGGCCGGCGTACTGGAAGTCGTAGATGACTTTGACGGAGACACATATCGCGCGGTTTACACCGTAAAAATGGAAGGGGTGGTTTATGCCCTTCATGCGTTTCAGAAAAAGTCAAAGACCGGCAAGGCGACCGACAAGACAGATTTGGATATGATCGAAAGAAGACTGAAATTAGCCCACGAAGACTATGAGAGACGGAAAAGAGAGAACAACGATGGCTAAGCAAATCACCGAAAGCAGCGGCAACGTCTTCGCTGATCTGGGCATGGCCAACGCTGAAGAGCACATGCTCAAGGCTGGCCTGGTGTCCAAGCTGGCCGAGGTTATCCGTGGTCTCGAACTAAGTCAGACCGCCGCCGCCAAACTAACCGGCATTAGTCAGCCTGACCTCTCCAGAGTGCTTCGTGGCCGCTTCCGCGACATGAGCGCCGATCGCCTTATTCGCGCACTCATCCGATTGGGCTCCGAGGTTGAGATTGATGTTAGCCGTGGGGGCGAACGGGTTGGCGAGCCGATTCATCTGGAGGCGGTAGCGGCTTAGGTCCGGTTCAGCTAGCTGTTCAGCCAACCGAAGAACTTCCTCCAGCCGCGGCGCGGCGTATCCCTAGCAACCTTGGTCTCAACCACATCGTAATGTGATGCTTTGCGCCTTTGGTCCCTTTTACGCCCTCCAGCGATCTGATCAGCTGACCAAGTCGGCGCCCACATCACGCGGCCACGCTCGATCCAATAATGCGACCGACAGGGGAAGCTCCAGTTTCCGACTGACGGAGAAAGGGAAACGCTTTCACCGTTGAAGACCATCGACCAGTCAGTGGGCGAGAATGGTGTGACAACCTCGTGACCGCACCCGCATGCACACTTATGGACAGCCGTTGCATAAGCGAGCGAGACATATAGCACACCCTCGTCCAATTGTTCGGGAACGCACTGAACGAACTCATGCCGCATCGTCGTCCTTTTCCTGGTCGTCGTTGATCACAGAGTTGCCGTCGATCGTGAAGGTCGTGTGATGCTCGCATTCGAGGTCCAGGTAGATGCCGCGCAGCTTCTTCCACTTTATCACCGCGAAGACTGCATTAAGGGCATTGAGCTCCGCAATCTGGATGTTGGTGTCGTACTCGTTGCCAGCATCAGCACCGCGAAATGATACTCGGCTGCGGAGATGCCCTCGCATTCCGGGTCGGCTCGTCGTCGTGCGCACAACCCCAATCAAGCGGCCTTCTACGAGTTGCACGCCGATACCGACGTCGATGAACGGGATATTCTGGCCCTCGAGTGCGCGGATAACCGCTTCCTTGCCTTCTCCGCCATCGATGCAAACGAACGCAAATGTAACTCCTTCAAGCAGATGGGCTGTTGTCGGAGTGATGTGCTTCGGATGCGCCGTGATGTTGCGATGCATCGCCGAATAAATACGTCGCAAGTAACTCACTTTTGAAAGGACGCGCTTGAGCGTTGCCAACGTAGGCGCTCCAGGTGTTCGAAATGCGTTGTGCTGGAGAAACTTATCTCGATCAAAAAGTCGGATCTCTTTTACCGGCGTCTTCGCGACAAAATCGAGCGTGTATGCCCCGGTGCCACCGCAACCAATGATTGCGACGACTTCGTCGGCCAGCTTGGCGGCAAGGCGGTGAATTCCCGCCCGGCTGGATGCTGTGTCGATGTAATTGTGGACTGAGTCAGGCGTGTCCGACTTGATAGCGATGAACGACCTTGCTGTGATCGACGGGTCTATGGCCTCTGCCGGTCCAGATACAATCGAGGCGTAAGTCGACATCTTATGATGGTAATCGCGGTACCCTCCTGACGGTTTATTGGAGAATGATCTGTCGGCGCGAGTATTCTCACTCAGCTGAGTGGGTCTGTCGCTGTGCTTGATCTGCTGGATCGGCACTCCAAGAGTCGTACACGGCGCCTCACCGATGAAATAGGCAACATGCGTATCCGGCCGATGCGTGACATCGCCGGCGAGTGACAGAGTTGATACTAGCGTGCCGAACTTCACCTGTCGGGCGGAGTTCACGTACGGAATGTTGTGCACCAGGAGGTGCCCATCGAGCACCTCCACCGTGTATCCGTCGTCCCGGAGCCTCTTCAGGTCTGGACTACGACTTATCAGTTGCTGTGACATTGAAGACAGTCCCCTTCTTCACTTTCACCGTGCCGCCCGCGACCAAATGGCCTTCCGGTCGGTGCTCATTGCCGCCCTTCCGATACGTGATCGTGAAGAGCGTGTTGGCGCCGTAAGGCGGGCTATCGAATGCGAGCTTCACAACCTCATCGAAGCTGAGCTCGCGCTCTGTGACGGTCTTCTCGCGGCCGTTCACGATGATCGTGATTGACTTGTCGCGGCCGCCATCGGGGTTCTGGCGACCGCCCTCAACAGAGCCTTCGCCAAATTCCTTCTGCTGGTCATTCATTTGCCTTCACTCCCGTCGCTATGCCGATGCGCAGACAATCCGCGTATCCGCTAATCCGCGTATTAGCGGATACGGGCCTGGGTTGCAAGCGCCAAACGTAGCTTAGGCGGCAGGCGGCAAATCGAAGAGTGAAGGCGCGGCGTCGCCACCGATAAGATTCAACTTCATAAGTCTGATTCGCGCTGCTGCTTCTGAAACTGCAAATGCATGAGCGACGGCGGCGATTAGGTTATTGGCGTGTACGCTTTCGGTCGGCGCTGACCCGTAAATGCCTTCCGCCTCAAAGTAGTCACGGACCAGACTCCGCACCCTAGTTACCGGCATCAGGACTGCACCACATACGTAGCCGGCCTGCCACTCCATCCAATCAGTTTGCCGAGCATCCAAGATTGTGTCTCGTTTGCAGATTTGGCGGCTCGAGTTCGGATCTTTTGAGAGCAGATCACGACTAGGCGGCTCCATATCCCAAAGATATGCGTGAAATCGCACATGCCCCCATTCGTGGGTGATTGTCGTCCGCAGCCTATTCTCACGCTTTGCGTCATCTGCGAGCGCGTGAGAAATTCTTACAAGGGGCCGTTGGCTAGGTCGAAATTCTGTGAGCCCTTCTACCGTCGATCCATAACCCGACAGGTCAGAATAGAGATCGAGATCATCTGTATCTCGTTCGACCAACTTCGTCAGATCATCCGTACTTACCGGAAACTTCGCCTCGCCGTGCAATCCGTTCAGGAACTGAATAATTTCGCGTTCGCATTCCCGATCAAGCTCGGCAGGCATGTAGTGGGGACGTTGAGAAAACCGTCCCGTTCGGTCTGGCACGTACTTCACTGAACCGCAGACTCCTATGACATCAAGACCCTCGGCGGAACGCGACCATTAGCTTTGCGACCTTGTCCTCAGAGAGCTTACTGTCTCGAACATCGGCAGGAAGACGACCAGCTAAATAATACAGCCAGTCAGGGTTGATACCGAGTGCATCCGCAAATTGTTTGACCATCCAGTCCGATGATGGACTTCTGCGGTTGTGCTCAATGTCGTTTAAATACTGTGGAGAAATCGGCTCGCCATCTTCGCGAAGCACCTTAGAACAGAGTTCCTTAAGGCTCCACGATCTTTCTTTTCTCGCCATGCTGATCACCCCCCCGAAGGTGATTTTATCCGACATAAATCTCCTTAATCCTACAATCCGCAGATTAGCGTAACCTATTTGGACCTTTGTGGTCAAGCCAACTCAACAATTCTGGTTAGCAGTGTAGTTCGCTACTCCTCGCCCATGCGCAGGGCCGCGATGAAGGCTTCTTGAGGTATGGACACGGACCCATACTCTCTCATTCTGGCCTTACCCATTCCGGCTTCACTCAGTCCCCCGGACTGAGCTCCAGGCGAAATTCTGCTTGTCGAGCAGCTTACTCCTCGCCCATGCGAAGGGCCGCGATGAAAGCTTCCTGAGGTATGGAAACACTCCCATACTCTCTCATTCGCGCTTTACCCTTCTTCTGTTTATCGAGGAGCTTCCGCTTCCGCGTCGCATCGCCGCCGTAGCACTTCGCCGTCACATCCTTGCGCAGCGCCGCGATGGTCTCGCGCGCAATCACCTTGCCGCCGATCGCCGCCTGGATCGGGATCTTGAACAAATGCCTCGGGATCAGCTCCTTCAATCGCTCGCACATGCCGCGGCCGCGGGCCTCGGCGTTGGCGCGGTGGACGATCATCGACAGGGCGTCGACCGGCTCGGAATTGACCAATATGCTCATCTTGACGAGGTCGCCTGTCCGGTGGCCGATCTGGGCATAGTCGAAGCTGGCGTAGCCGCGGCTGATCGATTTGAGGCGGTCGTAGAAGTCGAACACCACCTCATTCAACGGCAGCTCATATTTGACCTGGGCGCGGGCGCTCTGGCCGTGGCCGACGTAGGTCAGGTCCTTCTGGATACCGCGGCGATCCTGGCACAGCTTGAGGACCGCGCCGAGATAATCGTCGGGGACGTAGATGGTCGCCTCGATCCACGGCTCCTCGATCGCTTCGATACGGTTGGGATCGGGCATGTCGGCGGGGTTGTGGAGGTCGATGTGCTGCTCGGGCTCGGTCTTGGAATGCGACAAATGGAGCTTGTAGACCACCGAGGGCGCGGTGGTGATGAGGTCGAGGTCATACTCGCGGGTCAGGCGCTCCTGGATGATCTCGAGGTGGAGGAGGCCGAGGAAGCCGCAGCGGAAGCCGAAGCCCAAGGCCGCGCTGGTCTCCATCTCGAAGCTGAACGAGGCGTCGTTGAGGCGGAGTTTGTATAGCGAGTCGCGGAGCTTCTCGAACTCGGCGGCGTCGACCGGGAACAGGCCGCAGAACACCACCGGCTGGACGGTCTTGAAGCCGGGCAGCGGGGCGGCGGCGGGGTGCCTTGCGTCGGTGATGGTGTCGCCGACGCGGGTCTCGGCGACTTCCTTGATCTGGGCGGTGATGAAGCCGATTTCGCCGGTGGCGAGCTCGGCGAGCTGCTCGATCTTGGGGCGGAAGCAGCCGACCCGGTCGACCAGGTGGGTGGTGCCGGCGGCCATGAACTTGACCTGGGCGCCCTTCTTGAGCGTGCCGTCGATCACCCGGACGAGGATGACGACGCCGAGGTAGGGGTCGTACCAGGAGTCGACCAGCATCGCTTTCAGCGGCGCCGACGCGTCGCCGCTGGGCGGCGGGATGACGTCGACGATCGCCTGCAGCACCTCCTCGATGCCGATGCCCGACTTGGCGCTGACGAGGACGGCGCCCGAGGCGTCGAGCCCGATGATGTCCTCGATCTCGGCGCGGACCCGTTCGGGCTCGGCGGCGGGGAGGTCGATCTTGTTGATCACCGGCACGATCTCATGGTCGTGCTCGATCGACTGGTAGACATTGGCCAGGGTCTGCGCCTCGACCCCTTGCGCGGCGTCGACCACCAGCAGCGCGCCTTCGCAGGCGGCGAGGCTGCGGCTGACCTCATAGGCGAAGTCGACATGGCCCGGCGTGTCCATCAGGTTCAATGTGTAGCCGTTCCATTCCAGCCGCACCGACTGCGCCTTGATGGTGATGCCGCGCTCCTGCTCGATGTCCATCGTGTCGAGCATCTGGCCGCGCACCATCTCGCGCTCGGTCAGTCCGCCGGTCGACTGGATCAGCCGGTCGGCGAGAGTCGACTTGCCATGGTCGATATGGGCGATGATGCTGAAGTTGCGGATATGGGCGAGGTCGGTCATCGCGCGGCGCGCTAGCAGAGGGCCGGCGAACTGTCAGCCGGGTTCCGCCGTTGGTCGAGGCAAGGAGCGCATTGGTCGAAGCGGGTTGCGCCGCCGGGGTCAGGGGCTAAAAGCCGGGAAAATTTCAGGGAGCAAAAGTCACATGATGATGTCGAACATTCGCCGTGCCGTGCTGCTAGGCAGCGCCTCGCTGCTCGCCGCCTGCGCGACCGCTCCGCAAACCGCCCAGATCGCGCCGCCGCCGGCCGCGCCAGTCGTCGCCGCACCGGCCGAACCGGTACCGGTTCCGGCGCTGATCGAGCAGGTCGCGATCCCGCACCAGGGCTTCACGCTCAACAACGGGCTGACGGTGCTGGTCCACGAGGACCGCAAGGCGCCGGTGGTCGGCGTGGCGATGTGGTACAATGTCGGCGCCAAGGACGAGCCGAAAGGCCAGACCGGATTCGCCCATCTGTTCGAGCATCTGATGTTCAACGGCTCGGAAAATCTGCCGGGCGACTATTTCGAATATCTCCAGCAAATCGGCGCCACAGACTATAACGGCACCACCAATTCCGACCGCACCAACTATTTCCAGACGGTGCCGACCGGCGCGCTCGAGCGGGCGCTGTTCATGGAATCCGACCGCATGGGCTATCTGCTCGGCGCGGTCACCCAGACCAAGCTCGATAACCAGCGCGGAGTCGTCCAGAACGAGAAGCGTCAGGGCGACAATCAGCCCGGCGGTCTGGTCTTTTACGAGATCCTCGCGAACCTGTTCCCCGACGGTCACCCCTATCAGCATTCGACGATCGGCTCGATGGCCGACCTCGACGCGGCGACCCTCGACGACGTTCAGACCTGGTTCCGCGACAAATATGGTCCCAACAACGCGGTGCTGGTGCTGGCCGGCGATATCAACGCCGCCGAAGCCCGACCGCTGGTCGAGAAATATTTCGGGGCGATCCCGCGCGGCCCGGCCAACAATCCGGCGCAGGCCGCCGTGCCGACGCTTGCCGCGCCCAAGGCGATGGTGATGAAGGATCGCGTCGCTGCGGTGACGGTATCGCGCTACTGGCCGATGCCAGGCCTGCTCGACCGGCAGCTGGTCGCGCTCGACGTCGGCGGTTCGGTGCTCGGCGGCCTCGCCAGCTCGCGTCTCGACGAGATACTGGTCCGCGACGAAAAGCTTGCCGTGTCGGTGAGCTCGGGCCTGTTCCCGTTGCAGCGGGTCGGCATATTCTTCGCCCAGGCGACGGTCAGGCCGGGCGTCGATCCGGCGCTGGTCGAACGGCGCCTCGACGAGATCATCGCCCAATATATTGCCGAAGGCCCGAACGCCGACGAAGTCGCGCGCGCGGCAACCAGCGAAGTCGCCGGGCGCATTCGCGGCCTTGAGCAGGTCGGCGGGTTCGGCGGCAAGGCGGTGACCCTGGCCCACGGCGAAACGCTTGCCGGCGACAGCGACTTTTATGCCAAGACCCTGGCCAATTATGCGACCGTGACCCCGGCCGAAGTCCGGACGGCGATGGCGCAATGGCTGACCAGGCCCGCGTTCAGCCTGCGGCTCGAGCCCGGCGAGCGTCCGGACTATGAGGAGGCGAAGGAAGTCGCCGAGGTGCCGGACGCCTCGGAGGATCAGATTACGGTGTCCGTGCGCCGGGAAATCCCGCCGCTCGGGTCGATGCAGGCACTCGACTTTCCCGACATTTCTCATGTCACTTTGTCGAACGGCGTCGAGCTTCACTATGCCCAGCGCGCCGCGGTGCCGGTAACCCAGATGGCACTGTCTTTCGATGCCGGCTATGCGGCCGACGCGCCGAACGGTCGGGGGCTTCAGAACCTCGTGCTGTCGCTGCTCGAAGAGGGCACGACGACGCGTAGCTCGCAGCAACTGGCGGAAGAGCAGGAGCGGCTCGGAGCGCAAATCAACACCGGCGGCAGTGCCGACCGAAGCACTGTCAGGATGACCGCGCTGAGCGCGAACCTGGCGCCGTCGCTCGACCTTCTGGCCGACATCGTCCGCAACCCGGCGTTCAATCAGGCCGAGTTGGACCGGGTCCGGGCGCAGGCGCTGACCGCCATCGCCCAGCAGATGAAGACCCCGAATGCGATGGCCGCGCGAGTCATTCCCGCGCTGCTCTATGGCGAGACGCACCCCTATGCGACGACGGCGATCGGCGATGAAGCCGCGGTCACCGGCTTCACGCGCGGCGATCTGGTAAGCTTCCAGCAAAGCTGGCTGCGGCCGGACAAGCTGGAGATCTTCGTCGTTTCCGACCGCCCGCTGGCGGAGATCCAGGCGGCGCTCGAGCAACGATTCGGCGAATGGCGGCCGGCTGCGGTTCCGGCCGGGCAAAAGCAGTTTCTGGCACCGCCGGCGCGGCCGACCGAGCCCAAAATCTTCCTCATCGACCGGCCGCAGTCGCCGCAGTCGATCATCGTTGCCGGCCAGGTGACGCCGGTCGACCCGCGCGGCGACATCACCGCCCTGACCAGCGCCAACGACGTGATCGGCGGCAACTTCCTCGCCCGGATCAACATGGACCTGCGCGAGACCAAGGGCTGGTCGTACGGCGTTCGCGGCGCCCCGTCGCTGAACGAGCATGCGGTGCCCTACATCATAACCGCCCCAGTGCAGGCAAACCGCACCGGCGAGTCGATCGCCGCGCTGGCCCAGCAATACCGCACCTTCCTGACCTCCGAGGGAACCACCGACGCCGAGCTGACGCGGATCATCGCCAACAATATCCAGCAGCTGCCGGGCCGGTTCGAAACCTCCTCGGCGGTGTTGGGAGCGATGATGAGCAACGACATGTTCGGCAGGCCCGATGATTATTACGAGCAGCTGGCCGGACTGTATCGCGGCCAGACCCGGGCCAGCCTCGACGCCGCGGCGCGCGCGGCGATCGCGCCGGAAGGCTTCACCTATGTCGTCGTCGGCGACGCGGCGCAGATCCGGCCGCAGCTGGAGAAGCTTGGAATGCCGATCGAGGTCGTCCAGCCGCGCTGATTGGGGGCCTTGTACAGTCGACTTCTAACGGAGGAGGCGAAATTGGCAGGAACCGGGGCGCTCGGAATCCTGGTCGCCGTCATGGTCGCTGCCGAGGCGCCTGAAAGATCGACGGAACCGGCGAGCAAGGCCCTCTCAACCGCGACCGGGCAGGTGCTGCAGGGTGATTCTCGCGCCGCCATTGCCAGCCTGCGAGCCGTGCCGGACGCCCAGTTCAGCAAGGCCGACCTGGCCGTGCGCAATTGCATGATCGAGCGTTTCGGCGGCGGGCCGAGAGTTGGCGGTTCCGGCGCCGCAAATTCGTTTACGGACCGTGCAGTCGCCGCCTACCAGTCCTATTGGCATGCCGCGCTGACCGATCCCGACGGCAAGAGCGCGGCCGAAGAAAGACTGGAATCCGGGCTCCGGCATTTGCTCGATCTGCCGCCCGACACCGAGTGGGCCGCAATCGAGTCAGCGCTCCAGAAGCGGTTCGACGCCGACGGAGTCCATGCGCTGATGGGAAGGACGCCGCCGCTGCTCGAGCTGATGGTCTGGAAATCGGAAACAT
>CAYUWJ010000100.1:0-11535 GCA_964448315.1 uncultured Sphingomonas sp.
CAACCACCAGGGACGCACCATGACCGACCCCAAGGACGAGGATTCGAAAGAGGAAGGCGAGGAACGCCGGGCCAAGCTGGTCAAGGCCGGAGTCGCGGTCGGCGTCGGCTCGGCGGCGATCGTCGCGGCGCTGCTCTACGCCTCCAAAAGGAAGAAGCCGGGCGGCAAATAGGGTCGTCATTCGCGGCCGTACCATTCTTCCAGCCGCATCAGCTGGTCATAGTCGCCATAGGGTGCATAGGCCGGATGAAGCTTGGCGGTGAACGGCTCGCTTCCCGTCAGCCAGCGCTCGGCAGCTTTGCGAAACTGCGCTTCGGCATGGGCGAGAAAGGCATCCGCGCCGCCCATCTTCTGATCGGGGCAGACTTTCCTGCCGAAGCGGCCCTGATATTTGGTCAGCGACCAATATTCATGCGACTTCGGGTTGCCGTCGACGCCGTCGAACCCGCCGGCGCGGGCGATCAGGCCGAGCAGCCCGAGTTGCAGCGCGAAGCCGGCCTCGACCGCTTCCTGTTTGGGCGGACTGCCGGTCTTATAGTCGATTATGGCGATGCCGCCGTCGGCCAGCCGGTCGATCCGGTCGGCCTTGCCGTACACCGTGACGCCGCCGATCGCCGTCTCGCCCATGATCTCGGCTTTCAGCGGCCGCCGGTCGCGGGTCCGATTGGCGCGCTCCTCGTCGGCGATCCAGCGAATCGCCTCGGTCAGCCGCGGCTGCCACAGCGCCCGCAGCATCGGGTGGATGCCCTCGGCGGCGAGCAGCGCGTCGGTCCGCGCCATCAACTTGTCGGGGTCGCACGCATCTTCCTGCAGCCAGCGTTGCAGCACTTCGTGGACCGCGGTCCCCCGCCACGCGGCGCTATGGTCGGCGTCGACGTCATCGAGGCTGCGCAGTTTCAATATCGCCTGCGCATAGAAAGCGAACGGATCGGCGTTCAGCCGGTCGACCGCGGTCACCGAAATGCGCGTCGGCCGAAGCTCGGCCGGCGGGCAGGGTTTCGGCCGCGTCACCGGCTGAGCGGGACCGGCGTCGTCGAGCGCCGCCGCGATCCGCTCGAGCCGAACGTCACGCACCAACCCGCCGGACATCGCCTGCAGCCGAAGCCAAAAGCGCGACGCCACTGTCGGCGAGCGACTGTCGCGCCGGGCCCTGGTGATCAGCACGCGGGGAGCGCCGAGCGCGCTGGCGAAATCATGCGCCGACAGGCCGATCCGAAACTCGAGCCCGGGCAGCTTGAGGTTGGAGCGGATTTTCGGCGCGAGCCACGGATCGGGCGCCGGGGCCGCCGGCCAGACGCCCTCGTTCAACCCGCCCAGCACCATCAGGTCGGCCTGCTGCAGCCGCGCCTCCAGCACGCCCCAGATGAACACCCGCGGATGACCGCCGTAGGGCGGCCGCAGCGCGACATCGTCGAGCAATTGCCGCAACACCGGCACCGCATCCTCCGGCGAAACCGTGAAGGCGGACGCTTCGCCCTGCTCCTCGAGCCGGGCGATCAGCGCCGCCGACGCGCGCCCGGCGCCTCCGCTCCAGGCGCGGTTGCCGGCGAGGAGTTGCGCCGCATCGGCAAGCTGCCGGGCAAGCGCCGCCAGCGGCACTTCGTTCGCCAGCAGCTGCGCCAGCGGCTCGACCCGCGGCCGCACCCGCTGCCAGGCGGCGAGGCATCCGCGGCAGCCGCGCTCCTCCGTCTCCTTCGCGCGGAAATGATCGTCGAGGCCGGCCAGCCCGGCCGGCGGCCGCGGCCCGCGCAGCGCGAGGTCGAGCGCCCGGATATCGTCGAGCCAGGACAGCCGTTCCTCCCCGTCCCCGCCGACCAGCGGATGCTTGAGCAGCGCCAGCAGCGGCACCGGGGCAAGCGCTTCCGCGGCCGCCGCGACGATGCCGAGCAGCAGCGTACCGGCGGCAAGCTGCGACAGCGGCCGCCCGGCGCTATCGTCGGCGTCGATCCCCCAGCGGGCGAGCAGCGCCGATACGCGGCCGGCAAGCGCCCGGTCGGGCGTCACCAGCGCCGCGGTCCGCCCCGGCGTCTCGATCGCCTCGCGAAGCGCCAGCGCGATGGTCTGCGCTTCGGCCGCCGGGTCGGGCAGCTCGACCGCTCTTACCCCGGTCAGCCGCCGCTGCGAGGCTGCGAGGTCCTGCCAGCGGTCGGTGAACTCGGCCGCCGCCATCGCATTGGCGATCGCCCGGCTGCGCGCCGCCGGTGAGGCCGAGCGGCCGCTCGATCGCCATGGCTGCACCTCGCCGCGAGCAATGCCCATCCGCTCGAGCAACTGTTTCAGGTGATATTGCGGGTGCGTTTCTTCACCGCGCTGGTTCTCTTCCGGCCCGAGCGCGTCCCATTCCTCGTCGGCCATCAACGGCGATAGGCTGAGCGCCGGGAGGACGACCATGCCCGCCGGCAGCCGGGCGATTTGGGCCAGAAGCGCCGCTACCGCCGGCGCGGCAGTCGTGATTCCGGCGGCGACGGTGAACCCCGGCGGCGGAGCGGTCCGCCAACGCTTGGCAAGCGCTTCCAGTAGGCGATTGCGCCGCTCCGCGAGATCGATCCGGCCGCTATTCTGCAAGAAGCGCGGCCAGCTATCGAGCACCGCTTCCAGCCGCGCCAGCGCCACCTGCCAGTGGCCCGCCAGATCGGGCGCATCGTCGGCCGCTTTCCTGAGCGCGGCCGGGTCGACTTGCTCGATGATCAGCGCATCGATCGTGCGGGCAAGGTCGGCCGCCATGCGCAGCGCCTCGGCCGACGATTCGCCTTGCGCCCTTACCGTCGCCGCGATCGCCAGCAGGCGTTCGAGCGGATCGACCGCCGGCGGCACCGGCTCGGCGCTGTCGGCTTGCTCCAGCGCGCCGCCGATGCGGTCGCCGAGCTCGGGGTCGCCGATCGGGATCAGCCGCGGCAACAGCAGGCCGGAGCCGCTGGCGCGGACGAACGCCTCGGTGACGGTCCGCACCGCGCGGTTGTTGGGCAGCAGGATCCGGCCCGAGGCGAGGCCGAGCGGATCGCCGCCGAAGCTGGCGATCAATCCCGAGACCAAGGAATCGGCGAAACTGCGGTGGGCGGGGATGGTGAAGACCGCCGGCGGCCGCCGCGAACGCTCGGCGGCCGGCTCAGACATTCCGCAGGAAGAATTCGGTCTGGCGGATCGCTTGCGGATTGCCGACGTCGAACCATAATCCCTGGTGGACGGCGCCGAAACATCGGCCGGCTTCGATCGCCCGGTCCCACAAAAGATTGGTCGAGAACGGCCCATCCGGCGCCCCTTCGAGCAGCCGCTTCGAAAATATCTGGATGCCGGTGTAGACGAACGGCGCGACGCGGCTGCGCTCGCGGCGGCGAAGCCGGCCGCTGCGATCCATGTGGAAATCGCCAAGCCCGCGATGATTCTGGGCGCGGGCGTGCGACACCAGCAGCAGCAAGGCGTCCATCCGCGCATTGTCCCATTGGGACGCCAGCAGCCGCAGCGTGTCGGCCGGGCCGTCGATCCACAGATTGTCGCTGTTGATCGCAAGGAACGGGTCGCAGTCGATCAGCGGCGCCGCCCGGACGAGACCGCCGCCGGTTTCGAGCAGTTCGGCGCGCTCGTCCGAAATACGGAATTCCAGCGTGTCGTCCCTGGCGGCGAGATGGGCCTCAAGCGCGTCGGCGAGATAATGGACGTTGACGACCACGGTCTCGACCCCGGCGGCGCGCAGGCGGTCGAGGACATGGTCGAGCAGGGTCCGCCCGGCCACCTCGATCAGCGGCTTGGGGCGCGAAGCGGTCAGCGGGCGCATGCGCTTGCCGAGCCCGGCGGCCATCACCATCGCCGTCTTCGGCACTTCGGCGGCGACTTCCGCCCTCAGCCGCAACGATCGCCGGGCGAAGCTCATCGACTGTCCTTCCAGGCGGCGGCGCGCGCGGCGGCGGGAATATTGGCGTCGAACCAGGCGCGCACCGGCGCCACCGACGGCGCGGCCAGGTTGCGCTCGAGATAGCCCCAGACGCGCGCTTGCAGCGGCAGGTAATGCGGCTTGCCGTCGCGTTTCCAAAGCCGGGTGAAGATACCGAGAATCTTGGTGTTCCTCTGTGCACCGAGCAGCTGATAATCCGACAGGAACGCATCCCGGTCGGCGATCCCCGCCCGGTCGATGTAGCGCTCGACCATCGCCTGTTCGAGCTTGAGCGAGACGTCGCGCCGGGCGTCCTGCAGAAGCGAGACCAGATCATAGGCCGGGTGTCCGGCGAGCGCGTCCTGAAAATCGAGCAGGCCGAGGCTGCCGTCGTCGAGAAGCATCAGATTGTCGGCGTGATAGTCGCGCAGCACCAGCACCGGCGCGGCGAGCGCTCGTTCGACCGTCGCCGCCCACGCCATATGCCAGGCCCGGTCGAACGCACCGCGGTCGACCTCCAGCTCCAGCGCCGAGGCATACCAGTCCGGGAAAAGGTCGACCTCGCGCTTCAGCGCCGGCTCGTCATAGAGATCGACTTTTGGCAGCGGCAGCGCTTTCAGCGCGACCAGCGTGTCGATCGCGCTTTCGTAGATTTGCAGCTCCTGGCCGGGGTCGTGGGCCAGCAGCGGCCCAACGCGAAGATCGCCGAAGTCCTCCAGCAGCAGCAGCCCGCGATTCCGGTCGCGGGCAATGGCACGCGGCGC
Source organism: uncultured Sphingomonas sp. (assembly GCA_964448315.1). Taxonomy (GTDB): domain Bacteria; phylum Pseudomonadota; class Alphaproteobacteria; order Sphingomonadales; family Sphingomonadaceae; genus Sphingomicrobium. Next base: position 4,633 of record CAYUWJ010000100.1, read on the forward strand.
CCGGAACCCGTGCCGCAACAGATGATCGGCGACCTTGAGAAACGGCCCGACGTCCTCATGCTCGGGCGGGGCGTCCATCAGCACCGCCGAGCGGCCGTCTTCGATCACCCGGAAATAGCGCCGGAAGGAGGCGTCGCCGGCGAGCGGCTCGATCCGCGCGCCGCGCCAGCCGTGGGCGGCAAGGAAGCTCGGCGCTTCGGCAGAAGGTATCATCGCGGCGGCCATCGCGCTTGCCATGACGGCGGCACCTTGGCTGTCAAGCGCCGGCTTTCGCCATCGGCGAAATCGAGGGTCAGCCAAAGCGCCGACGGCCACGCCTTCTCACCCGCCTTTTCCGGCCATTCGATCACAAGAACGCCTTCGGCCGCGGCTTCCAGCCCAAGCTCCTGAAGCTCGGACCGATCGGCGATTCGATAGAGGTCGATGTGCCACAGCGGCGGATCGAGCTCCTCGTACGGCTGGACGATGGGGAAGCTCGGGCTCGGCACCTCACCGTCATGGCCGAGGGCGGCAAGCAACGCCCGAACCAGCGTCGTCTTGCCCACCCCGAGCGGCCCCGACAGGGCAACGACGTCGCCGCGGCGGACCGATCGGGCGAGCGCAGCCCCGACCGCGGCGGTGGCCTCCTCATCGGCAAGCCTCATATGTCGCCGCGCGGGATGGTGATGGTGACGGTCGTGCCCTTGCCTTTTTCGGATTCGAGCTCGACCTTGCCGCCGTGCGCCTCGATGAACTGCCGGGTCAGCGGCAGGCCGAGGCCGAGCGCCGCTTCGCCGCGAACGCCGGCCTCCTCGATCCGGTGGAAGCGATTGAAAATCCGCGGCTGATCCTCTTCGGCGATACCGATCCCATTGTCGGTCACCCGAATCACCGCCTGCTGCTCGTCGCCATGCGCCACTAGGCGGATTTTGCCGCGCTTGTCGGTATAGGCGATGGCGTTGATCAGCACATTCTCGATTCCTTCCCGAAGCCGCCGCGAATCGCCGGAGACGAAGCCGGTCGAAGCGGCGATTTCGCAGTCGAATTTCTGCTTTTTCTCAGTTGCCTTGGGTTTGACCGTCTCGGCCGCCATCCGGCACAGGCCGGTAAGATCGACCCTTTCGCGTTCCAGCACGACTCCGCGCGCATCGCCCTGCGTCAGGTCGAGCACGTCGTTGATCAGCTTCGACAGCCTCGACACCGCCTCGAGGATCGCATCAACATAATCTTTCGCCGGCGCCGCCAGCTTGCCGGCATAGCCGCCCGCCAGCATCTCCGCGAAACCGCCTATCGAGGTCAGCGGGGTGCGCAGTTCATAGCTCATGTTGGCGACGAAGTCGGTCTTCACCCGGTCCGCTTCCTCCAGCGCCCGGGCCCGCTCGCGCAGCGCCGCCTCGATGCGCGACGAGTCGGTGACATCGACCATCGTCAAAAGCGCATTGCCGTCGGGCAGCGGCACCGCGGCGAACTCGAAGTGCCGGCCGTCGGTCAGCGACAATCGGCCGTACCCCGGCTGGCGCTCGCTGGTTGTGTGACGGACGATTTCGTGAATTCGTGCGGCGGTCGACGGATCGACCAGCTCGCGGGCGAGCTCGGGGACCAGCTCGTCGACCCTTGGATGCTTGCCGAGCCAGTCTTCCTCCAGCTTCCAGACATCCGAAAAGCGGCGGTTCCACAGGTACAATCGCCCGTCGCTGGCGAAGACGCTGATCGCTTCGAACAGATTGTCGAAAGTGGCGGCGCGCACCCGCAGCAAAGTGTCGCGCGCCGACGCCAGCCGGACCTGCTCGGTGCGATCCTCCATGAACAGTCGCAGCCCGCCGTCGGGCAGCGGCTGGACGACGACCCGGACATGGTCGCCGTCGGCCAGCGTCCATTCCTCCTCGATGACTTCCTGGGCGCTGGTAAACCATTCCCGCCGCTCCGCCTTCCAGGCCGGAAAGTCGCGAACCTCCGGCAGGCGGTGGTTCTCGCGCATCCGCTCGAGCAACCGGTCGAACTCGGGCTTGTCCGACAGCCAGTCGGAATCGAGCTGCGACATCACCGCGAAGGGCTGGTTGAAGAAATTGACCGTTCGGTCCGGATCGAACTGGACGGCACCGGCTGTCATCCGGTCGGCGAGGTCGCGCTGCGACCTTATGTGGCGGGCGAGCTCGGCGCGGACATCCTCCAGATCCTGGATGTCGACCGCGAAGCCGGCGACGGCTCCGGTCGGCAGCGGAACATGGACGACCCGAAGCATCCGCCGCTCGCCGCGGATGGTCGCCGGTTGGGTGCGCGCGTGCGGCTTGCCGCTTTCCAGGGCTGCAACCGCCGATGCGCGCGCGCCGTCGGACTCGGGCGAATCGATCAGGTCGCTCGACCGGGCAATGACGTCGGCGGCATCGCGCCCCTCGACCGCCTCGACGAACGCGCTGTTGACCAGGCCGAGACGAAGGTCGGGGCCGCGATACCACATCGGAAACGGCGCCGCCTCGATCAGATGGGTCAGCGAATCGAGCGCCGCCTCGGTCTGGCGCAGTCGCGATTCCAGCTTCGCCCTTTCCTGCTCGGCGGTGCTGATGTCGAAGAACCACAGCAGCAGCGTGCCGGCCGCCTCGGGCGGCGGCGCCGGACCGCCGCGGACCTCGAACACGCGGGGCGATCCGGCGGACCGGACCTGGCGTTCGACCTGCCCGCCCGACAAGGCGGCGTCTGCCGCCTCCTGCCTGAGCGCCTCGAGGTCGCCGGAATCGACCCCGCAGTCGTCGCCGGCTAGATCGCCGATCAGCTGGGGAGGCTCGGGCAGCCCAAGGTCGCGGACCAGCCGCTGGTCGGCCTCGACCGTGCCATCGGACCGCAGCAGCATCGGCCGCGCCGGCGCGATCTTAAGCAGGCTGGCCATCGACCGGGAGGCGGCGAGAAGCGCATTCGCCCGCCGGACCCTAAACAGCGCGATCAGCGAAACCGCCAATGCGATGGCGATCCACATCGCGGCCAGCGCCAACATGACAAGGACGATCGCTGGTTGTTCCGTCATTGGCCCCTGCACGTTCGCCGGTGACGGCAATTGCCTGTTTTACCCGGACACATGGACACCTAGCCGAAGCGGAACGCGCAACAAAGCGCGGCGCAAGGCTGCCGGCGCGCGACAGCGATCCGCGGCTTTGAAAAGCCAGCCGCCGGCCGCCTTCCAGACATCTGCGCGGCGCGGGCGCGTCCTGTGTGTTTCAAGCAACAGTTGTCGGGCGATTCTTCGTGCTTGTTGACAGGCGCGACCTTGGCCGAAACAAGCTAGGCTGCAATGCAAAAGGATGGGCAGTGGGCAAAGGTCTCGCTGCCGATCAGAGCCAAGGGGAATCCAATGCGTTCGAACTTTGTCGGGCCGATCGCCCGCTCCCAGCTGTTGGTTGGAGCATCGATGGCGGCGCTCCTGGGCGCCATGCCTGCCTATGCGCAGACGACCCCCGAAATCAGTCCGGAACTCGTCACCGAGGATCAAATTCCGCCGGATGAAGATGAAACGGTAGAACCCGATGACACCGCAACGATCATCGTCACCGGCAGCCGCATCCGCCAGCCCACCGAATTCACCAGCCCTGACCCGATCGCGCTGATCGATCCCGAGATCGCGCAACGCGAGGGTAAGCTCGACACGGCGGATATGTTGCAGTCGTCGCCGATTGCCGCTGGCTCGACGCAAATCACTTCGGCGCTTTCGTCCAACTTCGTCACCGACGGCGGGCCCGGCTCCCAGACGCTCAATCTGCGCGGCCTCGGCGCCACCCGGACGCTGGTCCTGCTGAACGGCCGCAGGGCCGGCCCGGCGGGCACGCGCGGAGCGGTCTCCTCGTTCGACCTCAACGTTTTGCCGCAGTCGATCGTCAGCCGGGTCGATATCTTGAAGACCGGCGCGTCGTCAGTCTACGGATCGGACGCGATCGCCGGCGTCGTCAACCTCCACACCAAGACCGACACCGATGGCCTGCATATCGAAGGAAATGTTTCGGCGCCGTTCGACAGCGGCGGCGAGCAATATCGGATCAATGCCCTGTGGGGCAAGAAATTCGATCGCGGCCACGTGATGGTCGCCGCCGATTATTTCAAACAGAACGAGCTGGCGCGGGGCGACCGCCGTTATCTCGACTGCCCGAACGAATTCATATTTCAGCCTGACGCGAACGGAAATCCGACCGATCAGCGGGCGGACATAATCGATCCACGCACCGGCGAGTTCCGCTGCAATGAACTGCGCTGGAGCCACGTCTGGACCTACAACCTCATTGACAATCTGTTTCTCGACGGTCCCGGCGGTCCCAACACCGGTCCCAATACCTCGCTCAGCGGCAACAGCGTGCTGGTTCAGCCCCAATATCCGGGCGAGACGCTTGGCATTCCTGCCTACGGGCCGCCGTCGGACCCGACAGATTTCGGAACGCCTCCGGGCTGGTTTCCGACCGGTTACGACGCAGCTTCGCTGGCGGTGCAGAATGCGATGCACCCCTACGTATCGGAATCGACGATCATTCCGAAAACCGAACGCAAGACCCTCTATGCCGATGCGTCCTATGAGCTGACCGACAATATCGAGGCGTTCGGCGAATTCCTGTTCAACCGGCGTGAAACCTATCAGAATGGCTGGCGCCAGTTCTGGAATTTCGGCTGGACGGGCGACATCGGATTCGATTTATATTGCGATGAGGACAATCCGCCCTGCGGCCCGAACACAGGCACACTCTGGGGTGATGGCTGGACCGGCTTCAACCTGATCAGCCCGACGGCGATCACCAATCAGGCCGATTCCAGCCAGAAAGTCGATTATACCCGCGGCGTCGGCGGATTCCGCGGCAACTTCGGCACCGGTTTCATGAACGGGTGGACCTGGGACGCGCACGTCCAGTACAGCCGCTCGGACGGGCAATACCGCCAGCAGCAAATCCTGCAGGACGCGTACGATACCGGCTATTTCCAGACCGCTTCGTGCGTCGGCACCGTGACTCCGATCTCCGGTCGGAACTGCGTTGACATTCCCTGGGCCGACCGCTTCTTTCTTCGAGGAGAACTTACCCCGGAACAGATCGGTTTCCTGTTCGACTGGGAAGAAGGCAACACCAGATACACCCAGCTGCTTGGTGAGGCCTCCATTAGCGGCACAGTGTATGAGCTTCCCGCCGGGCCTCTTGGAATGGCGCTAGGCGTCACTGCTCGCCGGGACCGGATCAGGGACGTTCCGGGCCATATCACGCTTGCCGGCAACGCATGGGGGGCTTCGACTTCCGGAATTACGGCGGGCAAGAGCATAACCACCGAGGCGTTCGGCGAGGTCGCGGTGCCCCTGCTCCGCAATCGCCCCTTCTTTAGGGACTTGTCGTTCTCCGCTGCGGCACGCGTGACCAATGTCAAGGCGACGCGGGCGTCAGACGGGGAAAGCCACACTGACAACAACAACTGGACTTACAAGGTCGGCGGCAACTGGGCGGTCAACGACTGGGTTCGCTTCCGCGCGAGCTACGGCACGTCTTTCCGCGCGCCAGCGCTGTTCGAACAGTTCCTCGCCGAAGAGACCAGTTTCCCGTCACAGCGTGCGATCGATCCTTGCATCAACTGGGCCGGTGGCCTCGCCGCGGGAACAACCAGCCAGCGAGTCGCCGACAATTGCGCCGCCGACGGCGTCCCGGGCAATCACAGCGGTCAGGGCGTCAGCGCAACTTCGATTTCCAGCGGCGGGCTCGGGTTGCTCGAATCGGAAACATCGACGGCCAAGACGGCAAGCATCATCCTGACGCCGACCTTCGCTTTCCTTCCGAATACGCGCCTCAGCCTGGCGGTCGACTGGTTCGACATCGAGGTTAAGGGGCAGATTGCCCAACTCGGCGCCTTCAACATTTTGTTCGGCTGCTACAATTCGGAGTTCTTCCCCGACGATCCGCTTTGCGACCTGTTCACGCGCGGCCAGCCTGCCGCTCCGTTCAACGTGGACACCATTTCCAACCAGTTCATCAACATCGCAAACCAGCGTAACAAGGGCTTCGACTTCACGGCCAACATCCGCCACGACTTCGGCGGTCTCGGCACGCTGGATATTCTCGGCGTCGCGACGCTCCAGACTAAGGACACTTTTGCCCTGTTCGAGGATACCGAGACCGACAGCAACGGCGAGGCCGGCTCGCCGAAGTTCGTCGGCGACCTCAATGTGACGTGGCGCTCGCGCACTGGTGGATGGACGCTGTTCTACGGCTTGGACGTCTTCGGCAAGACTTCCGACGATGACGACTTTGCCGCCGCGAACGGCACCAGTGACACCAATCCGAGCGGGCTGTGCCCGACGTTCGTAACCTATGGCCAGGTGTGCGTCCGGACCAGGGTGCCGACGACCTTCTATCACTCGGCATCGATCACCAAGGAGATCAGCGACAGGTTCGAAATCACGCTCGGCATGAGCAATATTTTCGATACAAGGCCGCCTCACGTGACGACCTTGAACCTCGCCGAATTGCCTCCAACTCTCGGCCCGGTGGTCGCAACATCGCAGTACGACTTCCGGGGTCGGCGGATGTTCATCAACGTATCCACCAGCTTCTAGCCGGAAGCCAAGGGATGAATGCAGGGGCGGCGGGGGTTCCCGCCGCCCTTTGCTTTGACTAAAATCCGCGACCAGGCAGGAGGGCCATGCCCGTCATCAATCTGAAGCCGGACACGCTGGACCGGGAAAACGGGCGGTTCGTCCAGGCGCCCCTCGCCCAGCCGGTCTTCCTCAACAGCGCCCCGAAAAGCGGCAGCCACCTATTGCGCAACATCGTCCGGATGTTCGTGCCCGTGGAGCAGCAATATGCCGACCAGTTCATCCAATGGGCCAATTTGCAGGAGCATGTGGCGGCGTTCGACCCGCAACAAAGCCGGCTGAGCTGGGGGCATCTGTGGTTCTCGGATGCCTCCGCGATCGAA
>CAYUWJ010000101.1:0-4163 GCA_964448315.1 uncultured Sphingomonas sp.
TATCCGCACCCGATGCTCGAGGCGGTGCTCAAGGAAACCTACGGCATCTTCGTCTATCAGGAGCAGGTGATGAAGGCGGCGCAGGTGCTGGCCGGCTATTCGCTTGGTGAAGCCGACCTTCTCCGCCGGGCGATGGGCAAGAAGATCCAGAGCGAGATGGACGCCCAGCGCAGCCGCTTCGTCGACGGAGCGGCGGCCAACGACATCGGCGCCGACAAGGCCGGCGAACTGTTCGACCTGATCGACAAATTCGCCGGCTACGGCTTCAACAAGAGCCACGCCGCCGCCTATGCGGTGAACGCCTATCACACCGCCTGGCTCAAGACCCACCACCGGCCGATATTCTACGCCGCGTCGATGAGCTTCGACATGGCCCAGACCGACAAGCTGGCGCTGTTCGTCGACGACATAAGGCGCGGCGGGGTGGAGTGTTTGCCGCCGTGCATCAACGCCAGCCGGGCCGGCTTCTCGGTCGAGGGCGAAGCGGTGCGCTATGCGCTCGGCGCGCTCAAGGGGGTCGGCGAGAAAGCGATGGAGGCGCTGGTCGCCGAACGCGATGCGAACGGACCGTTCGCCAGCCTCGACGATTTCGCGGGGCGGATCGACTCGCGGCTGCTCAACCGAAGGCAGATCGAGAGCCTCGCTGCCGCCGGTGCCTTCGATTCGATCGCGCCAGACCGCGCGGCGGTGTTCGCGTCGGCGGAGACCATCCTCGCCCATGCCGCCAGCCTCGCCGACCAGCGCGCCAGCGGCCAGCACGGTCTGTTCGGCGACGGCGAGGGCCCGTCATTGTCGCCGATGCGCCTCGCCGACCCGGAAGACTGGACGCTGGCGCGGCGGATGGCGGCCGAGCGCGACGCGTTCGGCTTCTATTTCTCGGCGCACCCGGTCGATGCCCACCGCCATATCCTCGACGCGCACAAGGCACGGAATTTCGATTCGATCGGCGAGATGATCCCAGTCGAGGGCCGTTCGACCGCGACCATGGCGGCGCTTGTCGAGGAAGTGCGGTGGCGGACCTCGGCGCGGGGCCGGCGCTACATGATGGCGACGCTCAGCGATCCGTCGGGGCAGTTTGTCGCCACTGTCTTCGACGACGAGCCGGCGGAGGCGCTGGAAGCCGCCGCTCGCACTGGCGGCAGCGGGCTATTGCATGTCGAGCTCGACCGGCGCGACGGCGACGATACGCCGCGGGTGACAATCAAGCGCTTTCAGTCGCTGGACGCGCTTGCCCGCCGAACCCGGCTGGAAATGGCGATCCGGGTTGCCGACCCGGCGATCGTTCGGCGCATAGCCGATGAACTTGCCGGCGCTCGCGGCGGCAGCGGGAGCGTCCGTCTGCTGTTGACGCTGGACGACGGCCGCGCCGCAGTGGTGCTCGCCGGGCGCGATTTCGTGCTGGATGCGGAAGTCGCGGCGCGGATCGAGCGGCTGACCGGCGAGGGCAGCGTCGAGCTGTCGGTGCAGGAGCCGCCGAGGCTCGCCTTGGTCGGGTAAAGCCCTCCCCACGACAGGTGGGGAGGGTTTCAGGTCACGCCATTCGGAAGCCGTCGCGGTTGACCATCGTGGTCAGCTCGTAATTCTGCTCTTCACTCAAACCCTGCTTGAACTTCGGAAATATCTCGTCCTCCTCCATCCGGGCGTGGGAGGCGACCAGCTGGCGGAACTGGCGCACCTTCTCGAGCCAGTTGGGAGCGTCCGACTCCATCTTCGACAATTCGTAGAGATAGGTTTTCACATAGCCATGCTCGGCCTCAAGCGAGTCGGCGTCATGCGCGATATTGGCTTCGCGAAGTGCCGGGTAGATCACCATTTCCTCTTCATGCGCATGCTTGTCGAGCGCATGGGTCAGCTTCACGAGCAGCGCGCTGCGCTTGAAGCTCTGGTCGGAGTCGGTGGCGAGCATCTTGTCGAAGATGGCGAGCGCCATCTTGTGCTCGGCGGCAAGCACCTCGTCCCAGTCGCCGGCCATGCCCGACATGCCCTGCATGACGAACTTGCGGCCGAAGTTGGCGGCGAAGCCGAGCGCGGCGCCGGCAAGTGCCGCTCCGGCCAACGCGCCGGCGTTCTTCTTGCCCCAGGAAAAGGCGCTGTCGGAGCCCTTGTTGCGGTTGCTTTTGCGATTGGAACTGCGGTTTTCGGTGCGCGTCGCCATGTCTAACTCCTCTGTTGAGATTTCAAAGGGTTAACGGCGGGCACGCGCCGGCCGTTCCTCCGCCCGGCGCAAACCTGGGTGCGCCGGGCGGAGCCGTCATGGCGCCAGGTTAGTCGGCGTCGGGCGGCGGGGGCGGTTGTTCGGCGGGCGGAGGGCTGTCGTCCTGGCCGGTGGACGGTGGCGGATAGCCGGGGACCGGATCGGGCGGCGACGGGACCGAAGGGTCTGCGGTCGGCTCGCTGGCCTCGGGCAGGTCGGCGACGACATTTTCGAGCGGCGGCAGCGGCTGCTCGCTCTCATATTCCTCGCCGGGCAGGGTCGACGGGGCGCTTGACGGCGGCGGCGCCCGGTCCTCCGGCGGAACGATGTCGCGATAGATGCAGGCGTCCAGCCCATCGCGCGCGACCACCCCTATTCGGGCGGTGATGGTGTTGCCGTAGCGCCGGGTGAAGCCCTGCGGCGCGATCGCTCCGCGCTGCTTCGGCAGCGGCAGGACAGCGGCAATCCGGGCCGCCTCGGTGCGACTCATCGCGCTTGCGTCATGGCCGAAATAGCGCTGCGACCCGGCATTGACGCCATAGGTGCCGATGCCGGTCTCGGCGAGGTTGAGATAGACCTCCATGATCCTTGGCTTGCCCCACAGGGTCTCGATCAGCAGCGTGAACCAGGCTTCCAGCCCTTTTCGGAAATAGCCGCCGCCCTGCCACAGAAAGGCGTTTTTGGCGGTCTGCTGGCTGATCGTCGAACCGCCGCGAATCCGCCCGCCCGACGCGTTGCGTTGCATCGCGGTCTCGATCGCCTGCAGGTCGAAGCCATTGTGGCTGCAGAACTTGCTGTCCTCGGCGGCGACGGCGGCGCGGACCATGTCGCGGTCGATCTCCTCGATTCTCATCCAGTCGCGCTCGGCGCCGCGACCGGCGAAGACGTCGCCGAGCATCGTCGCGGTGGTCGGCGGATTGATGAAGCGATAGGCGAGCACCCACAGCAGCGACAGGAGGATGAAGCCGACGACGAGCTTGACGAGAAAAAGCAGGATCCGCGCGGGGAGCGAGCGCTTTGTTCGCCGGCGTTTGTAGGTGGGGATGGTGGACGTGGGGCGGCGGGCCATGCGCTTCACCTAGCCGCCTCGACCGCTTGGCGCAAAGACCTCTTCTTGCCGCAGTGCAGCAGCGCATTTACATGGGCTATAGATGACCTCGACCAACGACATCCGCCGCGCCTTTCTCGACTATTTCGAGGGCGCCGGCCATGCCCGGGTGCCGTCGGCGCCGCTGGTGCCGCACAACGACCCGACCCTGATGTTCGTCAACGCCGGCATGGTGCCGTTCAAGAATGTCTTCACCGGACTGGAAACGCGGCCCTATGCAACCGCGGTCAGTAGCCAAAAATGCGTCCGCGCCGGCGGCAAGCATAATGATCTCGACAATGTCGGCTACACCGCGCGCCACCACACCTTCTTCGAAATGCTCGGCAATTTCTCGTTCGGCGACTATTTCAAGGACCGCGCGATCGAGCTTGCCTGGACCCTGCTGACCAAGGAGTGGGGCCTGACCGCCGAGCGGCTGACGGTAACCGTCTATCACAGCGACGATCAGGCGTTCGACCTGTGGAAGAAAATCGCCGGCCTGCCCGAAAGCCGGATCATCCGCATCGCCACCAAGGACAATTTCTGGGCGATGGGCGCCGACGGGCCGAGCGGGCCCTGCTCGGAAATCTTCTACGACCATGGCGACCATGTTCCCGGCGGCCCGCCGGGATCGCCGGATGAGGACGGCGACCGCTTCGTCGAGATCTGGAACCTGGTGTTCATGCAACATCTGCAGGAGGCGGACGAAATCGTAGCCGACCTGCCCAAGCCGTCGATCGACACCGGCATGGGCCTGGAGCGGATCGCCGCGGTTCTCCAGGGCGTCCACGACAATTACGACACCGACACCTTCCGGGCGCTGATCGAGGCCAGCGAGGAGCTGACTCACACGAAGGCCGAGGGCGAGAACAAGGCGAGCCA
>CAYUWJ010000102.1:0-13296 GCA_964448315.1 uncultured Sphingomonas sp.
GGCTGAGGAAGCTCGCCTCGAAATCGGTGACCCGGTCGGTCGGGATGCCGTCGAGATAGCCGTTCACCCCCGAGAAGATCGAGACCACCTGCTCCTCCATCGGCATCGGCGAGAATTGCGGCTGTTTGAGCAATTCGGTCAGCCGCTCGCCGCGGTTGAGCAGCCGCTGGGTCGAGGCGTCGAGATCCGAGCCGAACTGGGCGAAGGCCGCCATCTCGCGATATTGCGCGAGTTCGAGCTTGATCGAGCCCGACACCTTCTTCATCGCCTTGGTCTGCGCCGCCGATCCGACGCGCGACACCGAGAGGCCGACATTGATCGCCGGGCGGATGCCCTGGAAGAAGAGATCGGTCTCGAGGAAGATCTGGCCGTCGGTGATCGAGATGACGTTGGTCGGGATATAGGCCGAAACGTCGCCGGCCTGGGTCTCGATGATCGGCAGCGCGGTCATCGAACCGGCGCCGTTGGCCTCGTTCATCTTGGCGGCGCGCTCGAGCAGCCGGCTGTGCAGATAGAAGACGTCGCCGGGATAGGCTTCGCGGCCCGGCGGGCGGCGCAGCAGCAGCGACATCTGGCGATAGGCGACCGCCTGCTTGGAAAGATCGTCATAGACGATCACCGCGTGCATGCCGTTGTCGCGGAAATATTCGCCCATCGTGCAGCCGGTGTAGGGCGCGAGGAATTGCAGCGGCGCGGGCTCCGAGGCGGTCGCGGCGACGACGATGCTATATTCCATCGCGCCATTCTCTTCGAGCGCGCGGACGATCTGGGCGACGGTCGAGCGCTTCTGGCCGATGGCGACATAGATGCAGTAGAGCTTCTGCGATTCGTCGTCGCCGGCGTTGATGCCCTTCTGGTTGATGAAGGTGTCCAAGGCGACCGCGGTCTTGCCGGTCTGGCGGTCGCCGATGATCAGCTCGCGCTGGCCGCGGCCGATCGGGACCAGCGCGTCCAGGGCCTTCAAGCCGGTCTGGACCGGCTCGTGAACCGACTGCCTCGGGATGATGCCCGGCGCCTTGACCTCGACGCGGCTGCGCTCGGTCGCTTCGATCGGGCCCTTGCCGTCGATCGGGTTGCCCAGGGCATCGACGACGCGACCCAGCAGCCCCTTGCCGATCGGCACGTCGACGATGGTCCCGGTGCGGCGGACGGTCGAGCCTTCCTTGATCGTCGTGTCCGAGCCGAAGATGACGACGCCGACATTGTCGGCCTCGAGGTTGAGAGCCATGCCCTTCACGCCGCCGTCAAACTCGACCATTTCGCCGGCCTGGACATTGTCGAGCCCGTGGATGCGGGCGATGCCGTCGCCGACCGACAGCACGCTGCCGACTTCGGAGACTTCCGCATCGGTGGCGAAATTCGCGATCTGGTCGCGGATGACGCGGGAGATTTCAGCGGCGCGGATGTCCATGTTCAGCCTTTCATCGCCTCGGCGAGTCTGTTGAGTTTGGTGCGGATGGACGCGTCGATCCGCTGGCTTTCCAGCTTGACGACAAGTCCGCCCAATATATCGGGGTCGACGCGGGTTTCGATCGTCACGTCGCGGCCGGCGCGGCCCTTGAGCTGGCGCTTCAGCGCGGCGATCTGGTCGTCGCTGAGCGGCCGGGCGCTGACCACCTCGGCGGTGGTCTCGCCGCGATGATCGGCGGCCAGCCGGCGGAACGCCCGGATGACCGGCAGAATTTCGCTCTTGCGGCCGTTCCTGGCGATTACGCCGAGGAAGTTGGTGGTGATCGGGTCGAGCCCGAGCGTCTTCGCTATTGCGGCGAACGCTTCGCCGGCCGCGCCGCGATCGACCAGCGGGCTGGCGGCGAGCTGCGCGAATTCGGTGGATTCGGACATAGCGGCGGCAAGCGAATCGAGGCTCCGGCCGACCGCGTCGATCTGCCGTTCATCACGCGCCAGGCCGAACAGCGCGGTCGCGTAGCGCCCCGCTAAGCTGGCCTGAATGCCGCCGGATGTCTCCACGCGCCCAAAGCTCCAAAACTGGAATTGACCATGCGAAATGAGGCGCTTGATCGGCGAAAAACCGCACGCCCCGATGGGTTGGCGCGCCCCTAGCAGGGGGCCTGAAGCGATGCAAGGCGGGGTGTTTGATCGCAACCTTCGGGATGCGTCGCTTGCGCGGTTGGCGTATCGGGGGCCGATGTTGATGGAGATTTTTGACCAGGAACAGGCTTGGGCGGCCTTCGAACGGCGCGACCGCAGCTTCGACGGGCGTGTGATTGGCGCGGTCAGGACCACCGGCGTCTATTGCAAGCCGAGCTGCCCGGCGCGGCGGCCGAAGCGCGAGCATGTCGAATTCTTCCGCGACGGCGCGGCGGCGCGTGCGGCGGGCTATCGCGCCTGCCTGCGCTGCCGGCCCGATGAGGTCGGCCGCGACCGCGCCGCGGTGGCGCGCGCGGTGGCGCTGATCGAGCAGGCTGAAGAGCCGCTCGCGCTCGCCGCGCTGGCGGAAGCGGTCGGCTATGCGCCGCACCATTTCCAGCGCCTGTTCACCCGCGCCATGGGGGTTTCGCCGGCGGCCTATGCCCGCGCCCGCCGCGCGCGCCGCGCCGAACAGTCTTTGAAGGAGAACGATCGGGTGACCGACGCGATCTACGACGCAGGCTATTCGGGCCCCAGCCGCTTCTATGCCGACGCCGGCGAGCGGCTGGGGATGACTCCTTCGGCGTGGCGAAACGGTGGGCGCGGCGAGACGATCCGCTATGTCGTTACCGACAGCCCGCTCGGTCCGCTGCTCGTCGCGGCGACCGCCAGGGGCATTTGCCGCCTGTCGTTCGACGAGGATGAATCCGCCCTCAAGCGCCGCTTCCCGATGGCCGATATCCGCCCCGACGACGGCACCATCGCCGACTGGGTGAAAGGGGCGCTGACCGCGATCGAGCGGCCGGCCGACGCGCCCGAGCTGCCGCTCGACGTCCGCGGCACGGCTTTTCAGGAAGCGGTCTGGCGCGAGCTTCGCAAGATACCTTCGGGCGAGACGCGCAGCTATGCCGAGATCGCTGCCGCGGTCGGCAAGCCGAGTGCGGTGCGGGCCGCGGGGTCGGCCAACGGCGCCAATCCTATTGCGGTTCTGATACCCTGCCACCGCGTCGTCCGCAGCGACGGCTCGCTCGGCGGCTATGCCTATGGGCTGGCGCGAAAACGCAGGCTGCTTGCCGCCGAAACCGGCGCCGGGCCAGTTAAGCTGGATCGCGACTGATCGGCGTCCGGCTGCTGGCTGCTTTCCGCCTTCAACTCGCTTAGCGCGCCTTCGACATTGCCGCTGTCGATGAGCGCGACAACTTTCCTCGTGACTTCCCTCATCGTTCCGGCGTGCGGATCGAACGCCAGCGGGGCGAGCATCCGACGCGCATCGGGCAGTTTGCGGTCAATAAGATATTGCTGCGCCGACATCAGCCGAAGGTTCCGGTCGCCGGGAACGAGGACGGACGCATAATGCAGTGCGGCGATGGCATTGCTGGTCGGCGCCTCGCCATTGCGGGCATAGCTTTCGTAGAACCGCAGCAGCGGCTCGGGATATTCGGGCTCCAGCGAGTTTGCGGCAAGGAAGCTGTCCCGCGCGGCTTTGACGTCGGTGCCGAGTTCGAGAAGCGCCCGGCCCTTGAAGACCAGGGCCTCGGCCGATCGGGGATCGAGCTGGGCGGTGCGCGTCGCGGCGTCATGGGCGAGCGCCGCATAGCCGGCATCGAGCGCCGCTTCGGCCAAGGTAAGTTGGACCAGGGCATTATCCGGATAGCGCCGCGCAACCTCCTGGACGGAAGCGAGCACGCCGGGCGCCGTTTCTTCGGTGACGCCGACCTTCGAGCGGATGCGCAGCTCCATCACCGCCGATTCCGCGTCGGATAGCCGGCGAACCGAGATCGCGCTGGTGCTCGCCGGGTCGGGCGCGACCTTCAGGCCGGGGAGCGTGGCGCGGACGACGTATCTGCTGACATCTCTTTCCACCTGCTTCAGGTCGCCGAACGCGGCCTTGGCCGCGTCGAGGGCGGCTTCCCCGCGAGCGATTCGGGACGTGTAATCGGCAAGCTGCCCCCGTCGCTCCTCGGCGAAGGTGAAATAGTGGGTCAGCAACCAGCCGCGACCGTAGATCGATTCCCGCTCGACGCCGGTCAGCTTTTCATAGTCGCCGGCGAGCAGCCGCTCGAGCGACAGCCGGTCGTTGGCGAAAATGCCGTAGCTTCGATGCGCCGGCGACGTGCCGATGAAAATGCTTCCGTCGCGATCGAAGCGCGCGGTGGAAAGAAGTTCGGCGAAACCTTCGCTGAGCCATTGCGGGACCGCCTGATCGAGCTGCTCGTACATCAGATGGTGGGCATATTCGTGGAAGAAGATCGATCTTTCGTTGAAATCGTCCCCTCCGTCCCTGAAGCGGCGGGGCACGACGGCCAGCGAACCGGATGAGCTGGTCCGATAGAAGCCGGCAATCGAGCTACTCCGGGCGTCGGCGAGCTTGCGGACCTCATTCTGGCCGCGGACGACGAATACCGAAAGCCGCGCGGTGGGTGATGGAACCACATCCTCCATGCCGCGGACCGCTCGCACCGCGGCGTCGAACTGCTCGAGCTGGGTTGCGAAGCGGGTCAGTTCCTTCGGGTTCTGTTCCGAATAGATGACGAAGTGCCGGCTCGACGCGACATGCCAGTCGGCGGCGGCGGGCGCGCTCGCCCAAAGCAGGACGGCGGCAATGAAAAAACGCATGGAACCCCCAGTTCGGCGCACCAAGGCTAGCCGTATCGCCATTCAATTCAAGTCAGACGGCATCATTTCAGAGGAAGCTGTAGGGATCGACGTCGACCGCAACCCGGACCTTGGGCCCCCATTCGACGCCCGCCAGCCAGTCGCGGATGACGTCCTGGACGTCGAGCATGCGCGCGGCATGGACCAATAGCCGGTGGCGGTGACGGCCGCGCAGCATTGCCAGCGGGGCAGGGGCAGGGCCGAACACCGCCATGTCGGCGACCCGCGGCGCGGCACGGCCGATCCGCCGGGCCACGCTTTCCGCCTCCGTGCCATCCTCGGCCGAGACGATGATCGCCGCCAGCCGGCCGAACGGCGGCATCGCCGCCTCGCGCCGCGCCTCGGTCTCGGCGGCGTAGAAGCCGGGCCCGTCCCCGGAAATCAGCGCGGCGATCACCGGCGCGCCTGGATCGTGCGTCTGGACCAGCACGCGGCCGGGCTTGTCGCCGCGGCCGGCGCGGCCGGCGACCTGGCTGATCTGCTGGAAGCTGCGCTCGGCGGCGCGCAAATCGCCGCCCGACAGGCCGAGGTCGGCATCGACTACTCCGACCAAAGTCAGATTGGGAAAATGATAGCCTTTGGTGACCAGCTGGGTGCCGATGACCACGTCGATTTCACGGGCCTCCATGCCGGCGACGAATTCGGCCGCGCGCGCCGGCGACCAGATGGTGTCAGAGGTGACGATCGCCGTCCGCGCCTCGGGGAACAGCGCCGCGATCTCGTCGGCGATCCGCTCGACCCCCGGCCCGCAGGCGACCAGGCTGTCCTCCTCGCCGCACTCCGGGCAGGCCCTGGGCGGCGGCATGACATGGCCGCAATGGTGGCAGGCGAGGCGGTGCATCAGCCGGTGCTCGACCATCCAGGCGGTGCAGTTGGGGCATTGGAAGCGATG
Source organism: uncultured Sphingomonas sp. (assembly GCA_964448315.1). Classification (GTDB taxonomy): domain Bacteria; phylum Pseudomonadota; class Alphaproteobacteria; order Sphingomonadales; family Sphingomonadaceae; genus Sphingomicrobium. Next base: position 5,636 of record CAYUWJ010000102.1, read on the forward strand.
GCCGCAGTGGCGGCACAGGGTCAGCGGCGCGAAGCCGCGGCGGTTGAGGAACAGCAAGCTCTGCTCGCCGCGCTCGAGGTTGGCGGCAAGCTCCTCGACGAGGCTCGGCGCCAGCCAGCGGCCGCGCGGCGGCGGGTCGCGGGTAAGGTCGATGGCGCGGATTTCCGGTAGCGTCGCGCCGGCGAAGCGGTGGGCGAGCGTGACTTCGCGATAACGGCCCAGCGCGACCATGTGGCGAGTCTCGATCGCCGGCGTCGCCGACGACAGGACGACCGGGATCGCCTCGAACATCGCCCGCATCACCGCGACGTCGCGGGCATGATACTGGACTCCCTCCTCCTGCTTGAAGCTTGGCTCATGCGCTTCGTCGACGACGATCAGTCCGAGGTCGCGGTAGGGCAGGAACAGCGCCGAGCGGGCGCCGACCGTGACCCGCGCCTCGCCGCTCGCGATCGCCCGCCAGGCCCGCCGCCGCTGCGACGCGCGCAGGTCGGAGTGCCAGGCGACCGGCTCGCAACCGAAGCGCGCCTCGAACCGCTTGAGGAACGGCTCGGTGAGGGCGATCTCGGGCAACAGGACGAGCGCCTGGCGTCCCTGGCGCAAGCAGTCGGCGACGGCTTCGAAATAGACTTCGGTCTTGCCCGAGCCGGTGACTCCGTCGAGCAGTACCGGATCGAAGCCCTTGCCGATGCCTTGCGAAAGACTGTCGGCCGCGGCCTGCTGTTCGGCCGAAAGTTCGGGCGGCGCGAAATCGGGATCGGGGCAGGCGAGCGGGCGATCGGCGATCACCGTCACCGGCTCCAGCGCGCCGGCATCGACCAGCCCGCGAAGCACCGATGCACTGACTTCAGCGTACTCGCCAAGCTCGCGGATGGTGCCCTGGCGGCCCTCGAGCAGCGCCAGCGCCTTGGTTCGCTGCGGGGTCATCCGTTCGGGGACGAGGCCGGTCGGCCGATATTCGGTCATCTGGCGCGGCCCGGCAAGCGCGCTCGACGAGGGCAGGATCATCCGCAGCACCGCCGCCAGCGGGCTGAGATAATAGTCGGCGGTCCATTCGGCGAGCCGGCGAAGCGGCGCCGGGATAGGCGGCACGTCGACCAGCGCGGCGAGCGGGCGCAATCGGTTGTCGCCGATCTCCTCGGTCGGCAGCCGCTCGGCTTCCCAGACGACGCCGACCAGCTGGCGCGGCCCGAGCGGCGCGATCACTACCGTGCCGGGTTCGACAGTCATGCCGTCGGGCACGCGATAATCGAGCGGCCCGAGCGCTGCGTTGAGGGTGACGACACGGGCGCGGGGGAGGGGCATTCACTTGAGTAGCATGCTCGCTTGCCCCCCGGGCAAGCTGCGCGTGCTACTTCCCCCGCTTCTTGCGGTGGCTTTCGAGGTCGAGCACGGCATTCTCTTCGCCTTCGGGCAGCAGGCCGAGCCGGCGCGCGACTTCCTGATAGGCTTCGGCCTCGCCGCCGAGGTCCTGGCGGAAGCGGTCCTTGTCGAGCTTTTCGTTCGATTTCATGTCCCACAGCCGGCAGCCGTCGGGGCTGATCTCGTCGGCGAGGATCACCCGGCTGAAGTCGCCGTCCCACACCCGGCCGAACTCGAGCTTGAAGTCTATGAGGCGGATGCCAATCGCGGCGAACATGCCGCACATGAAGTCGTTCACCCGTATCGCCATGTCGGCGATGTCGTTCATTTCCTCCTGGCTGGCCCAGCCGAAGCAGGCGATATGCTCGTCGGCGATCATCGGATCGCCGAGTGCGTCGTCCTTGTAATAATATTCGATGATGGTCCGCGGCAGCTGGGTGCCTTCCTCGATCCCCAGCCGCTTCGACAGCGAGCCGGCGGCGACGTTTCGCACCACCACTTCGACCGGCACGATCTCGACCTGGCGGATCAGCTGCTCGCGCATGTTGACGCGGCGGATGAAATGGGTCGGGACGCCGATCGTCTGCAGCGCGACGAAGATATGCTCGGAAATACGGTTGTTGAGGACGCCCTTGCCGTTGATCGTGCCGCGCTTCTGGGCGTTGAAGGCGGTCGCGTCGTCCTTGAAATATTGGATCAAAGTGCCGGGCTCCGGACCCTCGTAGAGGATCTTCGCCTTGCCTTCGTAGATCTGGCGGCGGCGGGCCATACGACAAACAACTCCGAATACTGGGCGGCGAGGCGGCGGCTATAGGTTAGCCGCCGCCCGCAAGCAATTCGCACCAGTCCGGTTTACCGCCTCGCCGCTAGCGCTTGAGGGCCGCCTCCAGCCCGGGTGCGAATTGCGCGCCGTGCGGGACTTCGGCGGTCGACGCCTGGACGGCGGCGCCGATTTCCTCGGCGCGCCCGCCGAGGCACTCGCCGAGGAAATTCTCGGTCACCGCGTTGAACGCAATATTGTTCACCGGCCGGGCGAAGCCATGTCCCTCGTCCGGGAAGACGACGTAGGTCACCGGGATATTCCTCGCCTTCATCGCCTCGACGATCTGCTCGCTTTCCGCCTTGTTGACCCTGGGGTCGTTGGCGCCCTGCCCGATCAGCAGCGGACGCTTGATCTGGTCGGCCTTGTAAAGCGGCGAACGCTCGTCGAGCAGCTTGCGGCCCTCGGCAGTCGTCGGATCGCCCATCCGCTTGTAGAACTGGACCTTGCCGGCCTCCCAATAGGCCGGGATGGTCTTGAGCAGAGTCTGCAGATTGGACGGGCCGACGATGTCGACCCCGCAGGCGAAGCGGTCGGGAGTGAAGGCCATTCCGGCCAGCGTCGCATAGCCGCCGTACGAGCCGCCCATGATCGCCACCTTGTCGGGCCGAGCGACTCCGGCATCGACCGCCCAGTCGACCGCGTCGAGCAAATCGTCATGCATTTTGGCGCCCCATTGCAGGTCGCCGGCGGAGATAAAATCCTTGCCGAAGCCGGTCGAGGCCCGGAAGTTGGTCGACAGCACCGCGTAGCCGCGGTTGGCAAGCCATTGGTGATAGCTGTTGAAGCCATAGGAATCGCGGCCCCACGGCCCGCCATGGACCAGCAGCACCATCGGCACCGCCGCAGTGGGCCGTCCGTCGCCGTCGGGGTCGCTGCCCGGCGGAAGCGTCAAATAGGACACCATGGTCAGCCCGTCGCGCGACTCGATTTCGAGCGGGTGCATGGTCGCCAGCGGCTGACCCTCGAGCGCCGGGCGCGAGGTGAACAGCTTGGTCAGGGTCTTGTTCGTGCGGTCATACAGCCAGGTCGTCGTCGGAGTGGACGAAGTTCCCACCGCGACCGTCCATTTGTCGTCCGCCCGGGTCCGCGAAGTGACGGCAAGTTCGCCGGGCAGCTCGGCCTCGAGGAAGGCGAGATCGGCCGCGACCGCGCTTCCGAGCGGCGTCCACTCATTCTTGAGGTAATTGACCGAATAGGCCTCGACTTGTCCGGTGCGCGGGTGAGCGAGCGCGCCGCCAATGTCGGCGCGGGCATTTTCGGCGATGATCGTGCGCGCGCCGCTGGCGACGTCCTGGGCAATCAGCGCGGCGGTGTTGCGCCCGCGGCTGTCGATCCAATAGAGCGTCTTGCCGTCGGACGTGTAGCCGGCGGGCTGGGTAGTCATGCTGTCTTCGAGCGTGATCGTTTCGGTGGGCTGGGCATCGACCTTGTTGTCGACCACCCGGAAATAATCGCTGCCACCGTCGCTACGCGACTTCAGGGCGCCGCGGATGACGAGGTTCTGGTCGGGAAGAAAGCCGGAATATTCGCCGGTATTGATCAGCACCGGAGTCAGCTCTCCGCTGGCCAGGTCGAGGCTGTGAACGTCGTGCCACTTGGCGTCGCGGTTGTTGACCCCGATCAAAATTCGGTCGGTGACCAAAGGCGAGACGCCGATCACCTGCACGCGGGTCTTTTCGAACGGAGTCAAAGCGCGCTCGGCGCCAGTCGCGACATCGACCCCATAGAGCAGGAAGTTTTCGTCTCCGCCCTTGTCGTTGACGTAGAGGATCTGGCGGCTGTCGGGCGCCCAGAAATATTGGCGGATCGGGCGGGTTCGCTCGTTGGTGATGGCGCGCGCGGCGGCCGGATCGGCGGCAGGCGCGAGCCAGATGTTCAGCACTCCGTCTCGCGGCGCGATCCACGACAGCCATTGTCCGTCGGGGGAGATTCGCCCGGCAACCTTGTCTGGGTTGCCGAACAAGGCCTCGCGCGGAATCAGCGGAATATTGCCAAGCGGCTGGGCGGCGGTGGCGGTCAGTGGCAGAATGACGGCGGCGGCAAGCAACGCGGTACGGTGCAACATCGGTTCATTTCCCCTTTAAACCGACAGCCCATAGCGCCTTAGTGGACTAATACACAAGCGCTGTGGAGCGGGCAGGTCCGGCCGAGCCGCACCGCCCGCGCCCCAAGCGGCTAGGCATCATGCGCCGCTCCGCCTTGCCTGGAGCGCGCTGTTGTCCACGGTGCGTTGAACTGGACGTTGCGGATGGTCCGGAAGGTCGTGCCGAGCGCATATCGGAGCCTGGCGATCGCCCGGTCGATGCCCTCGTGGAGCTGCTCGCGCCCGGCCTGGTATTGCCGGTCGAAAATTTCGTCGATCATCGTCCTCACCTTTCTTTTGGTCCCAAATTCAAAGCGCGACCGGGAAGCCGTCGCAAAGATCGTCGTTGGCGGCCGGGCGCGGCTTGAGGACAGAAAAGGCGCTGCGGGCGGAGCGTGTCTGAAGGGCGCGCGCGGCCTGATTTGCGGGCCCGTTCTCGACGAACAGGCGGGGGCTCAGTCCATAAGTCATATTTGCTTCCTTTCCCATTTGTTCCGCCGGCGGTTGGGGGCTGGGGAGGGATCATCTGACCGCCGGCGGTAAGGAAGCATTTATGCTCAACAGTTTCGTTTCGCCAATCAAACGCTCGACAAATGTCATAAGCCTGGCTTATGGATGAGCGATGCGCCGAATGCCTCCGCTGGCCGCCATCCGCGCCTTCGAGGCGGCAGCGCGGCTGGAAAGCTTCACCGCCGCCGCCAATGAGCTCGGGCTGACCCAGGCGGCGGTGTCCTATCAGGTGAAGGCGCTCGAAGAGCGGCTCGGCGCGGCATTGTTCGTCCGCGAGCGCGGCCGGGTGCGACTGACGCTGCTGGGCTCGCGGCTGCTGCCGTCTTTGAGCCAGGCGTTCGACTCGATCGAGGCGGCCTTCGCCAGCCATCGCGCCGAAGATGATTCTTTGTTGTCGGTCACCACTACGCTGACCTTCGCCAACACCTGGCTCGCCTGGCGGCTCGGCGAGTTCCAGATGGCGCATCCCGACCTTGCCGTGCGGCTTTCGGCCAGCAATGCGATCGTCGATCTTCGAAGCGGCGACGCCGATGTCGCGATCCGCGCCGGTATCGGCGACTGGGAGGGGGTGGAAAAGCATCTGCTAATGCCGGTCGAATTCACGCCGATGACCAGCCCGAGCTACCTTCGAACGGTGGAAACTCGCCTTGGTCGCCCGCTGCGTCCGGCCGATCTGCTCGATCTGCCGATGATCACGCCCGACGACGAATGGTGGGACGTCTGGCTCAAGGATGCCGGCGTCGAGCCGCGGGAGCGGCCGCGCGGGCGTGGCGGGCTGCGGCTCGACAGCCAGGCCGCCGAGGGCCAGGCGGCAATGGGCGGCCAGGGGTTCGTGCTGCTGACTCCGGCCTTCTGGCAGGGCGACATCGCCGTCGGCCGGCTGGTGCAGCCGTTCGCCCAGACCTCGACCCGCGGCTTCGCCTATTGGCTGGTCTATCCGCCGGAGCGGCGCAAGGTGCCAAAGGTGAAGCGGTTCCGCGAATGGCTGCTGGCCGAAATGGCGGCGGGCGAGCGGCCCGCCGATCATCAGCGGGAAAGGTAAGGGCGCTGTCGCGTTGAGCTGGAATGAACGACAAACAAAAGCCCGAGCGCGGATCGCAAACCAGCGACCGCGAGGAGAAACGAGACGAGGGTTCGGACGAACGCCCGGAGCATGCGGACGAGGACAGCTGGGCCGGCGACATGAAGGGCGAGGACGAGCCCGATCACCGGCAGGAACTGTCGGTCGACCGGACGGCGATGGCCGAGGACCGGACCGTGCTGGCCAGCGAGCGAACCTTCGCCAGCTGGATGCGCACCGGCCTGACCGCGGTCGGCATCGGCCTCGGCTTCAATGCTTTGTTCGACAGCATGGAGCCGTGGTGGGCGCCGCGGGCGATCGCGACAGTGTTTTTCTGCGTCGGCATATTCGTGACGATTTCCGCCGAGCAGCGCGCCACCACGGTCGTCAAGAAGATGCACGCCCACACGGTGGAAGCGGTCGGAGTCGGCCGGCTTCGGGTGATCACCATCATTACCTGCGCGGCGATCGCCGCGCTGATCGTGGCGCTGTGGATGCTGCCGCTCGACTGATGGGCTTTAGAAGCGGTCGCGGCGGCGATACAGGGGCGGAATGTGCAATCTCTACAGCATGACGGCGACGGTCGACGAGATGCGGCGATTGTTCGGCGCGTTCGACGGCGACAAGAGCAATGTGCCGGTCTTCGACGAAATCTATCCCGGCTATGAAGCGCCGGTTCTGGCGCGCGCCGAAAGCGGCGGGCTGGCGCTGCGCATGATGCGCTGGGGGTTTCCCGGACCGGCCTCGGCCGGCTCGCGGCCGGTGACCAACGTCCGCAACCTCGACAGCCCGTTCTGGCGAGGCGCGCTCAATGATCCCAAGCGGCGCTGCATCGTCCCGGCGACGCGATTTTGCGAGTGGACGGCGCAGCCCGACCCCGAAACCAAGCGCAAGGCGAAAGTCTGGTTCGGGCTTGTCGACGAACAGGCGCCGCTGTTTGCCTTTGCCGGCCTGTGGCGCCCGGGCGAGGGCGGCCCGTTCATGGCCTTCCTCACCTGCGAGGCCAACGCGATCGTCGGCGCGGTGCATCCCAAGGCGATGCCGGTGATGCTCGGGGCCGGCGACGTCGGGCGATGGCTCGACGGCGAGCGGTCGGATGCCTGCGCGCTAGCCCGGCCCTATGAGGATCGACTCATGCGCCGGATCGGCTAAGCCAAAGGCGGATCATAAAAAGGGATAGTCATGGCGAAGAAGGCGACTTCCAAAGCTGCCCGCGGCAAGGCCGGCGCGGTCAAGCGCAAGCCGGCCTCGGCCAAGGCGGCGTCAGGCCGCAAGACGGCCAAGTCCGCTCCGCGGCGGAAGAAATCCGCTGCCGCCGGCAAGGCGAAGAAAACTCCGCAGAACGCGGCCGATGCGCTGATCGCTCTGGTCGAAAGCCCGCTGGTCGCCGATCTTCTGGCTACGGCCGTCACCGCGGCTGCGGCAACGATGCTGGAACATCGGCTCAGGAACCGGCGCGGCCGCGAGACCGGATCGCTGGTCCGCGCCGTCGGGGCCGCGACCGCAGCCGCCGTCGGCAAGCAGCTGGCGAGCGAGTTCGAGGAAATGCGGAAGGCGGCGGAAGCGGCTAAGGGCGGAAAATCAACGTAAGCCGGGCGCTGCCGACGTCGCGCTCGGCCTCCAGCATCCAGCCGCCGGCGGTCACCGCATCGCCGCACGCGGATTCGACCGCCATCCAGCCGCCGGGGGCAAGCCAGCCGGCAGCGGCCACAGCCGCAACCGCCGCCGAACCCGAGCCCGGGGCATAGGGCGGATCGGCAAGCACCAGATCGAACGGCTCGCTCGGCGGCAGCGCCAGCGCCGACCCGCCGATGATCGCCACG
>CAYUWJ010000103.1:0-4933 GCA_964448315.1 uncultured Sphingomonas sp.
ACCGGCAAGACCTGGCTGGCGGTGGCGCATGCGGTGCATCTGCTCGAGCGCAAGCAGGTCGACCGCATCATCCTGTCGCGGCCGGCGGTCGAAGCCGGCGAGCGGCTCGGCTTCCTGCCCGGGGACATGAAGGAGAAGGTCGATCCCTATCTTCGCCCGCTCTACGACGCGCTCTACGACATGCTGCCGATGGACCAGGTCGAGCGGCGCATCGCAAGCGGAGAGATCGAGATCGCGCCGATCGCCTTCATGCGCGGCCGCACGCTTTCGGACGCCTTCATCATCCTCGACGAAGCGCAGAACACGACGCCGCAGCAGATGAAGATGTTCCTGACCCGCTTCGGCATGCGCAGCCGGATGGTGGTGTGCGGCGATCCGAACCAGACCGATTTGCCGGACCTGTCCAAGTCCGGTCTCAACGACGCCGTCGCGAAGCTGGAGGGCATCCCCAAGATCGCCACCGTCCGCTTCGGTCCCGGCGACGTCGTCCGCCACCCGCTCGTCGGCAGGATCGTCGAGGCCTATGAGGGGCCGGGCCGATGATCCAGATCGAAGCGAATATCGGCGAGGAGTGGGACAGTAGCACCGGCTGGCACGCGCTGGCCGAAAATGCCGTCCGCAGCGCCGTCGCCCGCAGCCGCTTCCCCGATCTGGGCGGCGAAGTTTCGGTCAAGTTTACGTCCGACGAGGAGTTGCGCGGCCTCAATGCCGCCTGGCGCGGCAAGGACAAGGCGACCAATGTCCTTTCCTTCCCGATGATGGACTCTGCGGAGCTGGGACATGCGCGCGGCGAGGCCCTGCTCGGCGACATCGTCCTCGCTTACGGCGTCTGCGCGCGCGAGGCGGCGGACAAGGATGTGCCGGTTGAAACCCATGCCGCGCACCTGCTGGTCCACGGCGCGCTGCATCTGCTAGGCTATGACCACGAAACCGGGGACGAGGACGCCGAGGAGATGGAACGGATCGAGCGCGAGGCGCTGGCGGCGATCGGAATCCCCGATCCCTATCATGTGACAGAGGTGCAATCCTAACCAGATGGAAGACGACAGTCGCAAGCCCGAAGGAAACGGGCGCACATTCTGGAGCGGCCTTCGCACCCTGCTCTTCGGCGAGGACAGCGAAGCGACCCTGCGCGACGAGATCGAGGAAGCGATCGAGAGCCGCGAAGGCGAAATCCCGCGCGTCGGCGACCTCTCTCCGGTCGAGCGGCAGATGCTGCGCAATTTGCTCCACTTCGGCGAGAGCACGGCGGGCGACGTGGCGGTGCCGCGCGGGGACATTATCGCCGCGCCCAGCACGATCGGCTTTTCCGACCTGATCTCCGCCTTCGCCGAGGCGGGGCACAGCCGCCTGCCGCTTTATGAGGAAAGCCTCGACCGTGTGATCGGCTTCATCCACATGAAGGACGTGTTCACCCTTCAGGTCGGCGGCGGCGAACCGCCCGCTGATCTGGCGCCGCTGATGCGCACCCCGCTCTACGTGCCGGAATCGATGGGCGTGCTCGATCTGCTCGCCCGGATGCGGGCCGAACGCGTCCACCTCGCCATCGTCGTCGACGAGTTTGGCGGCACCGAAGGCCTCGTCACCATCGAAGACGTGGTCGAGGAAATCGTCGGCGAAATCGAGGACGAGCATGACGAGGAGAACCATGGCGCGCTGACGCCGCTCGACGACGGCATGTGGGACGCCGATGCGCGGGCGGAGCTGGAGGAGGTCGCCGAAACGATCGATGCGCGGCTCGCCGATGTCGAGGAGGACGTGGATACGCTCGGCGGGCTCGCCTTCGTGCTGGCCGGCCATGTCCCCCAACTCGGCGAGGTGGTCGAGCATCCGAGCGGCTGGCGGTTGGAGGTTACCGAATGCGATACACGCCGGGTGACGCGCCTGCGGCTCCACCCGCCGGCGGCCACCGAACTGGACGAGGAGCGCTAGGCCGGCAATGCGGCAGTTCGCACATATCCGGCTCGACCAGTCTGCGGCTGCGGTGGCGACGATCACGCTGAACCGGCCGGAAACGCTCAATGCGCTCAGCGCGGCCATGGTGGACGAGCTGCTCGAGGCGATCGAAAGCCTTCCCGCCTCCGGTGCGCGCTGCCTGCTGATCGCCGGCGAAGGGCGCGGCTTTTCCAGCGGCGCCGACCTCGCTTCCGGCGGCGGCCTCCCCGAAGATGTCGGCGCGACGCTGGAGAAGCATTTCAATCCGCTGGTCGAGGCGATCTTCGCGCTTCCCATTCCCGTAGTCGCCGCCGTTAACGGGCCCTGCGCCGGCGCGGGCTGTTCGCTGGCTCTGGCCGCCGACATCGTGATCGCATCGCGGTCCGCTTATTTCCTGCAAGCCTTCATCAATATCGGCCTGATCCCCGACGCCGGCGCGACCTGGCTGCTGCCGCGCCTCGCGGGCCGCGCCCGGGCGATGGAGATGATGATGCTCGGCGAGCGCATCCCGGCCGAACAGGCGGCGGAATGGGGCATGATCTCGCGGGTGGTCGGAGACGAGGAGCTGGCCGGGGAATCGGTCGCGCTCGCAACGCGCCTCGCCCAAGGCCCGACGGTCGCTTACGGAATCCTGCGACAGCTGGCCCGCATCGCCGGGCAGCTGCCGCTGAGCGACGCGCTCGCCGCCGAACGCGCGGCGCAGCGCGAGGCGGGCAAGACCGAGGATTTCAAGGCGGCGGTGATGGCCTTCCTGCAAAAGCGCCAGCCGCGATTCGAGGGCCGCTAGCTCCTCCCCGGAACGGGGAGGAGTTGGAGATTTGCCTCCCCTCCCGCACCCGCCTAAGGAATTCCCCTGATTCCGATCGCGAACAGGAGCGCCAGTGGCCACCACCATCGAAGAGCTCGAACAACGCCGCGCGGAAGCGCGGCTCGGCGGCGGCGAGAAGCGCATCGCGGCACAGCACGCCAAGGGCCGGCTCACCGCGCGGGAGCGACTGACCGTGCTGCTCGATCCCGGCTCGTTCGAAGAATATGACATGTTCGTCGAGCATAATTGCGCCGATTTCGGCATGGAGGCGCAGAAGTTTCCCGGCGACGGCGTCGTCACCGGATCGGGCACGATCAACGGCCGGCTGGTCTACGTCTTCGCGCAGGATTTCACCGTGTTCGGCGGCTCATTGAGCGAACGGCACGCGCAGAAAATCTGCAAGGTGATGGACATGGCGATGAAGGTCGGCGCGCCCGTCATCGGCCTCAATGACAGCGGCGGCGCGCGCATCCAGGAAGGCGTCGCAAGCCTGGGCGGCTATGCCGAAGTGTTCCAGCGCAACGTGCTCGCTTCCGGCGTGATCCCGCAGATCAGCCTGATCATGGGGCCCTGCGCGGGCGGTGCGGTGTACAGCCCCGCGATGACCGACTTCATCTTCATGGTGAAGGACAGCTCCTACATGTTCGTCACCGGGCCGGACGTGGTGAAGACGGTGACCAACGAGATGGTGACCCAGGAGGAGCTTGGCGGCGCGATCACCCACACCACCAAATCCGGTGTCGCCGACGTCGCGTTCGAAAACGACATCGAGGCCCTGCTCGCCACCCGCGACTTCTTCGATTTCCTGCCTTTGTCCAACCGCCACGATCTGCCGGAACGGGAGACCGCCGATCCCTGGGACCGGCGCGAGGACAGCCTCGACACGTTGATCCCCGACAGCTCGAACAAGCCCTACGACATGCACGAGCTGATCCGGAAGGTGCTCGACGAGGGCGATTTCTTCGAGATCCAGCCGGCCCACGCGGGCAACATCATCTGCGGTTTCGGCCGGATCGAGGGGCGTACCGTCGGCGTCGTCGCCAACCAGCCGATGGTGCTGGCCGGCGTGCTCGACATCAAATCCTCGAAGAAGGCCGCGCGGTTCGTGCGCTTCTGCGACGCCTTCGACATTCCGATCCTGACTTTCGTCGACGTGCCCGGCTTCCTCCCCGGAGTGGCGCAGGAGCATGAGGGGATCATCAAGAACGGCGCGAAACTGCTCTTCGCCTACGCCGAGGCAACCGTGCCGAAAATCACCGTCATCACCCGCAAGGCCTATGGCGGCGCCTACGACGTGATGGCATCCAAGCATCTGCGCGGCGATTTGAACTATGCCTGGCCGACCGCCGAGATCGCGGTGATGGGCGCCAAGGGCGCGGTCGAGATCATCTTCAGGAAGGACATCGGCGATGAGAAGAAGATCGCCGCCCGCACCGCCGAATACGAACAGCGCTTCGCCAACCCGTTCGTGGCGGCGAGCAAGGGTTTCATCGACGAAGTGATCATGCCGCACAGCACAAGGCGGCGGATCGCGCTGGGGCTACGCAAGCTGCGCGACAAGCAGCTCGAAAATCCCTGGAAGAAGCATGACAACATTCCGCTCTGAGGAGAAGGAGGGGGTATGAGCACAACACGAAAATGGCCGGTGGCATTGGTTGTTGCGCTATCCGCTTGCGGACCAGCTCCGACGATGCAGGAAATGTACTCAGGTTCTTGGCAGGAGCCGACGCCCGAGGTCATGCGTACTCTCGCAGCCAACCAAACTGAGGGTTGCGGTGAGTTCTATCAGAAGGCGAACACGCGCCACCAAGGAGAGTTCGCTGTTGCTTGTAACCGCATGCCGGACGGGAGTGGAAGCCCCGCCTGGGTGGGTTATCTTGTCTGGACCGGAAGCGGCCGGGTCGAAGGCCCAGATCTTACGCTAGTCTATGGGGTCGGCGGCCCACCTCGGGATGATCCGGGTTGACGATGCGAGTGTTAGGAAGTGCTATGGCCACCTACCGAGAAATTCAGGATCAAGTGAAACGCTCCCACGGCTTCGTTCCAAAGACATGCTGGATCGCTGACGTTAAAGCTTTGCACGGGCTAACACAGAGACAGGCACCAAATCGCCAGTCCAGCCAATCGAGAGCGCATCCTTGCCCTGCGGAAAAGCGGGCCTCCATTGAGGCCGCAATGCGCTATTTTGGA
>CAYUWJ010000104.1:0-15865 GCA_964448315.1 uncultured Sphingomonas sp.
GACCGCGAAGCAGCGCCTCGGCATGAGTGAATAGCCGGCGATAGTGGCGCGCGTTTTCCTCAGCTACGCCCGCGACGACGCGAATTGCGCCAAGCAGCTGGCGGATGCGCTCGGCGACGCCGGCCACAAAATCTGGTGGGACCAGCACATCCAGGGCGGCTCGCGGTTTACCGCCGCGATCGACAGCGCGCTCAAGGACGCGGAGGCGGTGGTCGTCTTGTGGTCGCCAACGTCGGTCGAATCGGCCTGGGTGCAGGATGAGGCGGCCGAAGGGCGCGACAGCGGCCGCCTGGTTCCGGTGACCCTGGGGGGATGCAAGCCGCCGCTCGGCTTCCGCCAGTTCCAGTCGGTCGATCTAGGAGGATGGGACGGCAATGGTCCGCCGCCGCGGCTGGACGCGGTGATCGAAGCGATCGCCCAGACCGCCGGCAACGACTCGCCAAGCGAGGTCATTGCGCCGAAGCGCGGCGACGATGCCCGCGGCAACCGCGCTTCCATCTGCGTGCTGCCGTTCGTCAACATGAGCGACGATCCGGCGCAGGAATATTTCAGCGACGGCATCGCCGAGGACGTGATCACCGATCTGTCCAAAGTGTCGGCGCTGTCGGTGATCGCGCGCAATACGGCCTTCACTTTCAAGGGCCGTTCGATGGACGTCAAGGAGATCGCCGGCACGCTCGGGGTCAGCCACGTGCTGGAAGGCAGCGTCCGCAAGGCCGGCGACCGGGTCCGGATCACGGCGCAGCTGATCGACGGGCGCCATGGCGATCATATCTGGGCCGACCGCTATGACCGCGACCTGACCGACATTTTCGCCATCCAGGATGAGATTTCCAAGGCGATCGTCGCGGCGTTGCGGGTGAAATTGCTGCCGCAGGAGAAGAAGGCGATAGAAGCTCGCGGCACATCGAATGTCGAGGCCTACAACCTCTATTTGATGGCGCGGCAACAGTGGATTACCGGCGATTATAGCGATGTCCGTCGCGACGATACGATCGTTCGAATTTGCCGGCAGGCGCTGTCGTTCGATTCCGAATATGCGCAAGCATGGGCGTTGATGGCGCTTGCTCAATCGCAGCTGCACTTGTGGCACGGTAAAGATGTCGATGCGCTTCCGGCCGCTGAACGCGCGCTGTCGATCAATCCGGATATTGCCGAGGCGCATTGCGCGAAGGCGCAACTGCTCGACGAGCTGGGCAAACAGGACCAGGCCGATGATGAAATGCAAGCCGCTCTCCGGCTCGACCCCGAATCGTGGGAGGTGAATCGCGAGGCGGCCCGGCTCCTGTTCCGGCAGGGACGAATAAACGATGCGATTCCCTATTTCGAGAAAGCGGCGGCGCTGTTGCCGAGCGACTGGCACAGCCCCTTCATGCTCATCACTTGTTATCAAGGCACCGACGATGATGCCGCGCTGCGCAAGACTGCGAGACTTGCACTTGAACGTGTCGAGAAGGCGGTCGCCAAGGACCCGACCAATGCGCAGGCGCTCGCCGCCGGCGCGAGCTCGCTCGCGCTTCTCGGCGAGGAACGCAGGGCGAGGGACTGGATCGATCGCGCTCTGCTACTGGACCCGGATAATATGGGAACACGCTACAATCTCGCATGCGCATTGGTCGTCGGTCTGAATGACCCGGAGCGGGCAATGGAGGTGCTGGGTCCTTATTTCGAGCAAGTCATTCCCAACCGCATCAAGCATCTCGAAGCCGACCCCGATATGAATCCGATCCGCGACGACCCGCGGTTCAAGGAGATGCTTGCCGGCGCCAAGAAGCGCCTTGGCATGGCTTGAGATTCAGGAGTCTATCCGCTCTTCCCCGTAGCGGCTCTTGATAAACCGGCCCTGGGTCTCGAACGCGCGCATGTCGTTCTTGGCGAGATTCTCCGCGATTTCGGTCAGCGCGGCCCGTCCCGCGGCAAGGCCCTCGACCAATCGCTCGTCGACGCTGACCCCTTCGCCGTCGCGCTCGTCGCGGTAAGCGGCCGGCACATGTTCGTAGCGGTCGATCAGGCCGGGCAGGTGGATCGCCATCAGCCGACGGGCGTCCTGGGCGTTGGGGTCGAGCGTATCGACCCGCTCGAGCACCTGTTTGAGCGAGGGCAGCATGGCGCTGAGCGAATCGAGTTCGGCCGCCGCCGGTGCCGGCAGCGCCCGGCGATTGCGGTACAGATAGGAATCGAACCGCTGGACCATTTCGCCATTGGCAAGATCGGTCGACGGCGGTTTCGCCGCCGACGGCCGGGTCGGCATGAAGGCGAGCAGCGCGGCGACGCCGATCGCCAGCCCGACCGCGGCGAGAAAGCCGAACATGCCGATCGGCAGGATCAGCCCGATGACGATGGTGACAATGGAAATGACGCCGATCCAGACGCCGACCCGCGCCGCCCGGCGCTTGAGGTCCAGGTTCAGCCGCTGCCGCTCGCGGCGCGCCGCCTGGCGGACGGCGCCGTCGCGATCGTCGAGCGCCCGCATCACGCGGTCGGCGCGCTCGATCACCCTGTCGAAGCGCTCGGTGGTCATTTATTCTCGAGCGGCGTGAACGGCGACGGCGCGCCTTCGATCCGGCCCTGGGCGACGCCTTCGGCGCGGGCGATATAGCCCTTCGACTTCTCGACCTCGGACGTCAGCGTCGTCACCGTCTGCTTCATATTGTCGAGCGCCTGCAGCTTGAACAGGTCGATCTGGTCCATCGTCTCGTAGATGTTCTGGAAGGCGCGCTGCAGCGTCTCCAGCGGAATCGTCGAGGAGGCGGCCTGCTCGTGGATCGCGCCGGTCTGGGTGCGCAGCATCTCACCGGTCGAATCGATCATTCCGGCGGTGGTCGTGTTGAGCGCCCCGATCTGCTCCAGAACCAGCTTCTGGTTGGTCATCGCCTGGGCGACGGTGACCGCGGTGCGAAGCGCCGACACGGTCGTCGTCGAGGCGCGGTCGACCCCCTTCACCAGCTCGACATTGTTCTTCTTGACCAGGTCGAGGGCAAGATAGCCCTGCACCGTCACCGCCATCTGGGTGAGGAGGTCGGTGGTCCGCTGGCGGGTGTAGAACAAGGCGCTTTCGCGGATCGCCTTGGCCTTGGCCGGCTCGTCCGCATCGAGCTCGTCTGCCTTGGCCTCGAGCTGCTTGTCGAGGCTGTTGGAGATGTGGATCATCTGCTCCAGCCGGTGCATCGTCTTCCACAGTCCGGCGCGTTCGGTGTCGATCGCCGCATTGTCCATCAGCAGCTCGTCCTTGCCGTTGGCCAGCCGGGCGAGGATCGCCGAGATGTGGCTTTGCGAGCTGCGATATTTGTCGAAATAATGGTTGATGCGCCGCCCGAACGGGATGATCCCGAACAGCTTGCGGACGGTCAGTGACTTGCTGTTCTCCTTCGGGTCTAATTCTTCGACCGTGCGGCGAAGCTCGGTCAAATCGGCGCCGATGCCGGTGTCGCTGTCGATCGCCTTGACCGGCCGGTCGAGGAAGCGGTTCGACGCGCCGGCGGCTTCGCTGATCTCCTTGCGGCCCATTGCCGTCAGCTGGTCGACCTTCTTGCCGAACTCGGGGCTGTTGGCATCGAGACCGGCAAGCTCGTCGACGAACTGCGCGACCTTCTTGTCGAGCTCGCTGGTCTCCTCGGTCTTGAGCGGCACCAGGCCGGCGGCCTCGGCCGGAGTCACCGGCTGAAGCGCACCCGGCGGGTCGAGCTTTAGCTTGGTTGCGGTCGTCGTCTCGGTCTTGCTTGCCATCTGCTGCCTCGTCGCTTGCCCAGGCGTGTCGCGGGGTCCGAAAGAGGGTGGACGGACGGCCCACGGCGCGCAAGGGGGTTTCACTGTATTATAGGCATAACACGCGACCGTTCAAGCGCCAGCCTAACCGTTACCGATCAAGGCGGCGGAACCATTAACCAGTTCCTTGAACGCTTCGCTCACCGTGTCCCGGCTAAGGCCATGGCAATTGCGCAAGTTGGGAACGATCCATGAGTCATTTCCTGAAGAAGCTGTTTCGGGACCGCAAGGGCAACGCGCTGGCGATCGCAGCCGCGGCGATGCCGCTGGTGATCGGTTCAGCCGGCCTTGCCACCGACACCGTCCAGTGGGCGCTGTGGAAGCGGCAGCTGCAGCGCACTGCGGATTCGGGAGCGCTGGCCGGAGTTCATGCCATCGTCCAGGGACAGAACGTCAACTCCGCGGTCACGCGCGATTTGGCAATCAACTCCCATGTCGGCATCACGACCAACTCTACCATCGAAAATTCGCCGACGGTCGGAGCCTATACCAGCGATCCCTACGCGGTCCGGGTCGCGCTCTCGGTCCAGAAAAAGCTCGGCTTTTCGTCGCTGTTCCTGTCCGTCGCGCCGACCATCAATGCGGTCGCGACCGCGACCGTGGTTCCGCACGGCAAATATTGCGTGATCAGCCTGGAGGAGACGGCGACCACAGGTCTATCCTACACCGGCAACGCGACCGTCGATCTCGGCTGCGGCATGGCGACCAACTCGCGCGGCGCCGCCGCCGTCTACGCCTCCGGGTCGTCCACGGTCATCGCCTCGCCGCTCGCCGCGGTCGGGGGTATTCCGAACAGCAGTAATTTCGCCGACGGCACGATGCTGCGGCCCTATTCGATGAAACAGGAAGATCCGTTCGCCGATGTCCAGCCACCGGCGGTTCCGAACCCGTGCGCCAATGATCCCAGACGCGTGTCCAGTGATCCGGCCATTACCCTGTCGGGCTGTTTCAAGGGCCTGACGCTCAACAGCGACGTCACGCTGACCGGCGAAATCATCATCGACGGCGGCGATTTCGACATCGGCGCGCAGGCGAACATCACCTGCAACGGCTGCGTCATCATCCTCACCAATAAAAGCACCAATGCCAACGCCCAGATCGGTACGGTCAAGATCAACGGTGGCGCGACGCTCAACATGTCCGCGCCGACCAGCGGCACCTATGCCGGAATCCTGTTCTACCAGGATCGCCGGGCTCAGGACGGCAATAGCGCCAACAATCAGAACCATATCAACGGCAACAGCAGTTCGTTTTTCCAGGGAGCCTTCTATTTTTCCGGCCAGGAAGTCTTCATGAACGGCACCAGCGGCATGAGCACCGCCTGCGTGCAGATGGTCGCCCGCCGCGTCTCATTCTCCGGCAACACCGCCATCAACAATAGCTGCCCGACGGATTCGGGCGCCGGCGCGTTCGATGGCTCGATGATCAGGCTGGTGGAATAGTGACCAAGACCCGCACCCTGATCCGCGACTCCAGCGGCAATAGCGTTATCGAGATGGCGCTCGCCGCGCCGTTTCTCGCCGCGCTGCTGATTGGCATGGTCGATCTCAGCCTCGGCTATTCGACCAAGCTGCAGCTCGAGCAGGCGGCGCAGCGTACCATCGAGAAGGTGATGCAGCAAAAAGCCATGTCGACGAATATCGAGGCGGCGCTTCGGACCGAAGCCGCCGCTGCCGCCGGCGTTGCGGAAAGCGCCGTGACGCCGGATATCTGGCTGGAATGCAATGGCGCGCGCCGGGACGACTTTAATAGCGAATGCGCTTCCGGCGAGACCTATGCGCGCTATGTGACGGTCGACATTGTCAAAATCTACACGCCGATCTTCGCGTCGCGTTTCGCCGGCGCCAACCGGGACGGCACTTACACGCTGCACGGCGAAGCGGGGATCAGGATTCAATGAGGCGGCTTGTGAAATCCTTGCCGAGCAACGAGCGGGGCGTCGGCGCGGTCGAGTTCGCGCTCGCGCTGCCGGTGCTGGTGCTGTTCATCTACGGCATCTTCACCATCGGCCTGGTGTTCCAGGCCAATGCCGGGCTGCAGCACGCGCTCGGCGAGGCGGCGCGCTACGCGACCCTCCATCCGACGCCGAGCGACAGCCAGATTCAGACGCGGATCGCAAACACCGATTTCGGGCTCGGCAACGGAACTCTGGCAACGCCGGCCATCGTCACCAACAACGCCAGCGGCCACAAGACCATCACGCTGACCTATTCGCAGCCGACCAATTTCATCTTTTTCCAGGGCCCGACGGTCAACCTGACCCGCTCCAAGCGAGTCTATCTCGCCGGCTGACGCCGCTTCGGAGGCCCAGGACGTGGCCGCCGAACTCTCGCCAACCTTGAAGCGCAGCCGCGTTCGACGCACACTGACCTCCTTTCGGGGAGAGCATTGGCGCGGGTCTTTCTCAGCTACGCACGCGACGACTGCGACGCCGCCAGTCAATTGGCGGAAGCGATCGGGCGCGCCGGCCATGAGGTATGGTGGGACCGGCACATCCAGGGCGGCTCGCGGTTCGCGACCGAAATCGATCGCGCGCTGAAGGACGCCGAAGCGGTCGTCGTGCTGTGGACCGTAGAGTCGATCCAGTCAGACTGGGTCCAGGACGAGGCCGCCGAGGGCCGCGACAGCGGGCGCCTGGTTCCGGTGTCGCTGGGCGCATGCAAGCCGCCGCTCGGCTTTCGCCAGTATCATGCGATCGATTTCGGCGACTGGGACGGGCGGGGTGAGCCGGCGCGACTGGGCGACCTGATCCAATCGATCGCCAAGACCGCCGGCGCCGAGAAGGCTGCGCAAGCGCCCGCTCCGGCGCGCGATCAACGCCAGGCGCGCGGCGGCCCGTCGATCTGCGTGCTGCCGTTCATCAACATGAGCGGCGATGCCGAGCAGGAATATTTCAGCGACGGCATCAGCGAGGACGTCATCACCGACCTGTCGAAGGTGTCCTCGCTGTCGGTCATTGCCCGGCACACGGCCTTCACCTTCAAGAACAAGGAGCTCGACGTCAGCGAGGTGGCGCGGACGCTGAACGTCAGCCATGTTCTCGAAGGCAGCGTCCGCAAGGCCGGCGGCCGGGTTCGGGTCACCGCCCAGCTGATCGACGGCAAGGCGGGCGATCATGTCTGGGCCGATCGCTATGACCGCGACCTGACCGACATTTTCGCCATTCAGGACGAGATTTCCAAGGCGATCGTCGGCGCGCTCAAGCTGAAGCTGCTGCCCGGTGAAAAGAAGGCGATCGAGAACCGCGGGACAGCTAGCGTCGACGCCTACAACCTCTATCTGCTGGCTAGGCAATATTGGATCGACGGATCCTTCTGTGCGCTCAGCCGCGACGAGGCGGTGGTTCGCCTATGCCGCCAGGCGACCCTGCTCGATCCCGACTATGCGCAAGCCTGGGCGTTGATGGCGCTCGCCCAGGCTGAGCTGAAGTTCTGGCATGGTCAGCCCGTGGATGCGCTTCCGGCCGCCGAGCGAGCGTTGGCGATCAATCCCGACCTGCCCGAGCCGCATTGCGTCAAGGCGCGCATTGTCGAGGAGCAGGGGCGCGAAGCCGAGGCGACCGACCTGATCGAGACTGCGCTTCGACTCGGTCCCGACTCTTGGGAAGTGAACCGCGAAGCCGCACGGCTGATTTTCAGGCAGGGCCGCATCCGCGACGCGATCCCGTTCTTCGAGAAAGCGGTGGGATTGATGAGCACCGATTTCCACAATTCTGCGATGCTGATTACCTCTTACACTGCGATCGGCGATAAAAAGTCGTTGGACAGAGCCGCGCGTACGACACTCGAAAGGACTCAGCTCGCTACAGAGAAGGATCCGACCAACGGCGCGGCTCTCGCCATGGGCGCCGTGGCGCTGGCGATACTCGGCGACGAAAAGCGCGCCAAGGACTTGATCGAGCGGGCGCTGGTGCTCGACCCCGACAATCTTTCGGTGCGCTACAATCTGGCCTGCGTGCTCGCCGCCCACCTCCACGACGACGATGCCGCCCTCGATGTGCTGCAACTCTTCTTCGAACAGGTGCACACCGCGACCCAGATCAAGCATCTGGAGGCGGATCCCGATTTCGCGTCGGTTCGCGATCGGCCGCGATTCCGCAAGATGCTGGCCGCGGCCAAGGGGCGCCTCGGGATTGCCGAACAGGGTAGCGCAAGGCTGGCGGGACCAAAGGCGGTTGGTCCGGCGAGCCGCGCCTAGCGGGTGTCCCGTGCCTTTCCGGCCTTGCGGGCGAAGAAGGCGGCGATTGCCTCGCGCACCTCGTTCGATTGCAGCCGTTCGGAGAAATGGCTGTTCTCCAGCTCCATCCGCTCCAGCAGCTCCTCGGCCTGGCCGCGACGCAGCAGCCGGTGGGTCAGGCGCAGCGCTTCCGCCGGCTTGGCGAGCAGCGCCGACACGATCGATTGCAGAGCCTCATCGAGCTCGCCCGGCGGAACGACGTGGCTGGCAAGGCCGATATCGAGCGCTTCCTCCGCGCCGAACGATTCGCCAAGCAGCAAATAGCGCGCCGCGCGCCTGCGGCCGGCGAGGCGCGGAAGGAGCAGCGAGCTGGCCGCTTCCGGGACCAGGCCGAGGTCGACGAACGGCATCGTAAAGCGGGCGCCCTGCTCGGCCAGCACCAGGTCGCAGTGGAACAGCATCGTCGTGCCGATGCCGACCGCATTGCCGTGGACCGCGGCGACCAGCGGCACCTGGTTTCGGGCCAGCGCGCGTAGCAGCCGCCAGACCGGGATGTCGCTCGACTCGCGCGGCAGCTCGGCCATGAAGTCGGCAAGGTCGTTGCCGGCGGTGAAATCCTCGCCCTCGCCGCGGATGGTGATCAGGCGGATCGCCGCATCCTCCTGAGCGCCCTCGATCGCGTCGGCCAGCGCCGCGTACATGGCGACGGTGATGGCGTTGCGCCGTTCGGGACGACTAAAAGTAATCGCCAGAACATTGTCCCGCAGCTCGATCCGAATATGCTCGCTCATTCACCCTCCCATGGCCGAATCGGATGACTGTATCCGTCTCTGCCGCTATTGCGCCGCTAACCCAAGCAACAGGAAACCCCAACGCACCATGAAATTCTTCGCCGACACTGCCGAGATCGCCGAAATCCGGGAGCTTGCCGAAACCGGCCTGCTAGACGGCGTAACCACCAACCCGAGCCTGGTCCACAAATCGGGCCGCGACTTTCTCGAGGTGGTGAAGGAAATCGCCAACGTCTGCCCGGGTCCGGTGTCGGCCGAGGTCGTTGCGCTCGACCATGACGGCATGATGCGCGAGGCCGAGGTGCTTCGGAAGATCGCCGACAATGTCGCCATCAAGGTGCCGCTGACGCCCGACGGGCTGAAAAGCTGCAAGGCGCTGACCGACGATGGCACGATGGTCAATGTGACCTTGTGCTTCTCGGCCGCGCAGGCGCTGCTCGCCGCCAAGGCCGGCGCCAGCTTCATCTCGCCGTTCGTCGGCCGCCATGACGATGTCGGGTTCGACGGCATGGCTCTGATCGCCGACATCCGCCTGATCTACGACAATTACGACTTCCAGACCGAGATCCTGGTCGCTTCGGTCCGCCACCCGATCCATGTCGTCGAAGCGGCCAAGCTCGGCGCCGACGTGATGACCGCGCCGCCCAAGATCATCCATCAATTGTTCAAGCACCCGCTGACCGACGCGGGGATCGCCGGCTTCCTCAAGGACTGGCAGGCCAGCGGCCAGAAGATCGGCTAACGCCGGGCGCGACAGTCCGGCGGCGCAATGTTATTTTTGCCGTGCCATTGTTGACGTTGGGAGGTGCCGATGACGATCACGCTTCTGCTGGCCTCGGCCGCGGCCTGGGCGCTTTCGCCCGAGGGCCACGATCATTCGGCGCAGCTCGGCAAGGTAAAGTTTCCGACGAGCTGCAACACCCAGGCGCAGGCGCTTGTCGAGCAGGGCCTCGGCTGGCTTCATTCCTTCGAATATGGGCAGGCGGAGACGGTGTTCGCGCAGGCGGTCGCGGCCGATCCCAGCTGCGCCATTGCCCATTGGGGGATGGCGAAGACCTATTATCACCCGCTGTGGGCGCCACCTTCCGCGGCCGAGCTGGAAAAGGGAAGAATTGCCGTCACCAAGGCGCAAGCCGCCGGCGCCAAAAGCCAACGCGAGCAGGATTATATCGCGGCACTCGATGCCTTCTATCGCGATTCCGACCAAACCGATCACAAGTCCCGGGCGCTGGCCTACAATGCGGCCATGGCCGACCTCCACCGGCGCTACCCCGACGATCGCGAGGCGGCAGCATTTTACGCGCTGACGCTGGTCGCCACCGGCACGCTTGACGACGATCCGGAGTTCGCGCGCGAGAAGCAGGCCGCGGCCATCCTCAATGCAATCCTGGAACAGTCGCCCGACCATCCCGGCGTCGCGCACTATCTGATCCACAGCTTCGATTATCCGCCGCTTGCACAACTGGCAGTGCCGGCGGCGCAGCGCTACGCCAGCATCGCGCCGGCCTCGCCCCATGCCCAGCACATGCCGTCCCACATCTTCACGCGGCTCGGCATGTGGGACGAGTCGATCCAGTCGAACATCCAGTCGGAGGCGGCTTCGCGCGAAATGGCCAAGGTCCAGGGCTTGGCCGGCTCCTCGAGCGAGCGGCTGCACGCGATGGACTATCTCGCCTACGCCTATCTGCAAACCGGCCAGGATTTAGAGGCCGAGCGCATCTTCTCGGAGCTCAACGCAATCGAGCAGGCCGATCCGCCGACCTTCGCGGTGGCTTATGCCGCGACGGCAATCCCGGCGCGCCTGGCGCTGGAGCGTCGGCGCTGGAGCGAGGCCGCTTCGCTGCAGGTGCAGGAAAATGTGCTCAAGCTCGCTCCACTCGAAAACTTCCGCTGGGCCGAGGCACACATCCAGTTCGCCCGCGCGGTCGGCGCGGCCCGAAGCGGCGATGCGGCGGCGGCGCGCGCGGCCCACGAGGAATTGACGGCGATCGAGCAGGCCTTGACCGTTCCCCCCGGCAGCTATGACTGGCGCAAGCAGGTGATGATCGAGCGCCAGATCGCCGAAGCGTGGCTGGCCCATGCCGAGGGACGGAAAGACGAGGCGCTGCGGCTGATGCGCACCGCCGCCGACCTCGACGACGCGACCGAGAAGCACCCGGTGACCCCGGGATCGATCCTACCGGCGCGCGAGCAATTGGGCGAGCTGCTGCTGGAGCTCGGCAGGCCGGGCGAGGCGCTGGAGGCCTATGAGGCATCGCTGAATCGGGCTCCGCGGCGGCTGGCGGGGCTTTATGGGGCGGCACGAAGCGCCAAACTTGCGGGAGACAGCGCCACTTCCGGCCGCTATTTTTCCGAGTTGAGCGCGCTTACCAAGGCCAGTGACGGCACGCGCGCTGAAATCGCCGAGGCCCGGAGCGCAGCGGAAAGCCTGGCCCGGCGCTGAAGTCGTTACGGGCGCAAGTAGGAAATTAACCGCTCGCGGCGTAAGTTGCACCAATGGCGAGCGTCATCCAGTTCGAGGAGCATGCCCTCGCGCGGCTGCGCGAGCGGCTGGGCGCCGCCGAGGAAGCCAATCAGGATCTGATCGCTTTCGCCCGCGGCCATTCGGGCGCGGTCGCCTCGATCCACGAGGCGGTGATCGCGGCGATGGCCGCCGATCATGTCGATGCGCTGCTTCACGTCGTCACCCAGGAATGGCCGCTGATCCTCGGCATCGACGCGGTCGCTTTGGCGCTGATCGTCGGCGACGAGGGTTTTCGTGCGGATTGCAACGGGGTCCACCGGGTCGAGCCGCGGATTCTCGCCCGGGCGATCGAGTCCGTCGACGGGGTCGAGATGCGGACCGTCGAGCAAGGCCATCCCCTGTTCGGCCCGGCCTGCGACCTGATCCGCGCCGAGGCGCTGATCCGCATTCAAAGTGAGCCGTCGCTGCCCGCCGGGCTGATCGCGCTTGGCCAGCGCACCAGCCAGGCGCTGGACGCTCGGCACGGGTCGGAACTGCTGATGTTCCTTGGACGCAGTCTTGGCGCTATCATCCGCCGGTGGCTGACCGACCCCCGGACCTGACCGAGCACCCTGCGGGCGCCCTTGTCGAGCGCTGGGCGGGCTATCTTTTGCACGATCGGAGGCGTTCCCCGCACACGGTGCGCGCCTATGTCGGCACCGCCCACCGGCTGATCGCTTTCCTCGGCCGGCACCTCGGCGGAGCGGTCGGCGCCGACGCGCTCCTCGCCTTAAGCTCGACCGATTTGCGCGCCTTCCTTGCCGAGCGGCGCGGGCAGGGGATCGGCTCGTCGTCGGCGGCGCGGGAATTGTCCGGAGTGCGGCGCTTTCTCACCTATGTTGCCGAGCAGCAGGGCCATTTGCCGCAGCTGCCGCGAACCCGCGGCCCGCGCCGGCCGCGAACCCTGCCGAGGCCGGCCGCGCCCGACGATGCGCTGGCGCTTGCCCAAGATGCCGCCGCCGGCGCTTCGCAGCCGTGGATCGGCGCGCGCGATCTTGCCATTTTGCTATTGCTCTACGGCGCCGGACTAAGAGTCGCCGAAGCCTTGTCGCTGACCGGCAGCGTGCGGCCGGTCGGTCAGACGCTGCGAGTCACCGGCAAGCGGTCGAAGACCAGGATCGTGCCGATCGTCCCGGTGGTTCGCGACGCGATCGAGGACTATGCGCGGCTATGCCCGTGGCCGCTCGATGGAGACGCGCCGCTGTTTGTCGGCGCGCGCGGCGGCCGCCTCAACCCCGACCTGGTGCGGCGCAGCGTGCGCGCGGCGCGAATCCGGCTCGGGCTCCCCGATACGCTGACGCCGCATGCGCTTCGGCACAGTTTCGCCACCCATTTGCTCGCCGGCGGCGCCGACTTGCGCTCGCTCCAGGAATTGCTCGGCCACGCCAGCCTTTCGTCGACCCAGATTTATACTGCGGTCGACGCGGCGCGGCTGCTCGACGTCTATCGCCATGCCCATCCGCGCGCCTGAGAGGGTGCTCGCGGCGGTTTCGGAAGGTGGGGCAACCGTCGCCGCCGCGGGCAAGGCTCGACTAGAGGTCGGCAGGTAAACGCGCGTATAAATAACCGGTTTGGATATTTTTAGTCGCGGTGGTCGCTCTCGATCTCCCGGGATTTAATCTCCAATTCGGATAAATTACCTTCGTCCGGCTGGCCCTTGTGCATCCACACGCGCCAGACATAGCCGGCGACGAGGACGACCAGTATGGCGTTCGCCACCGGCCCGATCAGCTGGTCGATGTCGTCGACATTCTCGCCCAGCTTGTAGCCGGCGGCGGCGAGCAGAGCGGTCCAGCCGGCGGTGCCCAGCGTCGAGGCGAGCAGGAAGCTTTTGAACCGCATTTTCAGCAGCCCGGCCGGCACCGACACCAGCGACCGCACCGTCGGCAGCAGCCGGCCGAGAAAAACGAAGAACACGCCGTTGCGCCGGAACCAGATTTCCGCGCGCTCGATCTCGTGCCAGTTTAGCGTCAGCCAGCGGCCATAGCGGACGATCAAGGGTTTGAGCCGCTGCACCCCGAGGGCACGGGCGGCAAGGTACCAGACGATGTTGCCGAGCATCGCTCCGCTGGTCCCCGAAGCGACCACCAGCCAGTAGCTCATCCGGCCGTTGGCGGCGGAAACGCCGGCGACGGTCATGATCAGTTCCGATGGAATCGGCGGAAAGATAGTCTCGAGGAACATCAGGAACGCAACCCCGAGGTAGCCCGACTGCTCGATCAGGCGAACGACCCAGTCGTCCATCGCTCAGGCGTTCCGCTCGCGGTCGGCAGGCGCACCGAGCCGGGCCTCGATCGCGTTCCAGATCAGCGCTGGCGTGTCGCTGCCGTTGAATTCGTCGAGCGCGACGATGCCGGTCGGCGAGGTGACGTTGATTTCGGTCAGCAGTCCGTCGATCACGTCGATGCCGACGAAGATCAGCCCACGCCGCTTGAGCTCGGGGCCGAGCGCCGCGCAGATTTCCTCCTCGCGCGCGCTCAGCATTGCCGCCTCGGCGCGGCCGCCGGCGGCGAGGTTGGAGCGGATTTCGCCGTCGGCGGGCTTGCGGTTGATCGCGCCGGCGACCTTACCCTCGACGAGGATGATCCGTTTGTCGCCGTCTGCGATCGCCGGCAGGAAGGCCTGGGCGATGTAGGGCTCGGGCCAGATCCGGGTGAACAGCTCGGCGATGGCGGTCAGATTCATGCCGTCGGCCGGCACCCGGAACACCGCCGCGCCGGCATTTCCATGAAGTGGCTTGAGCACGACTTCGCCATGCTCGGCATGGAAGCGCCGAAGCTCCTCAGTTGAGCGAGTGATCAGGGTCGGCGGCATGAAGCGCGCGAAGTCGAGCACAAACAGTTTTTCCGGGCAGTCGCGGACCGAGCGCGGGTCGTTGACCACCAAAGTCTCAGCTGCGATCCGCTCGAGCAGATAGGTGGCGGTGATGTAGCCGATGTCGAACGGCGGATCCTGGCGCATCAGCACTACATCGACATCGTCCGCCAGATCGAGCGTGTGCGGCTCGCCGCTCTTGTAATGGTTGCCGAGCACGCGCTGGA
Source organism: uncultured Sphingomonas sp. (assembly GCA_964448315.1). Taxonomy (GTDB): domain Bacteria; phylum Pseudomonadota; class Alphaproteobacteria; order Sphingomonadales; family Sphingomonadaceae; genus Sphingomicrobium. The sequence continues at coordinate 14,277 of CAYUWJ010000104.1, forward strand.
CGGTCACCGGAGCCGCAACCGCGCGGACCCGCCCACTGTCGTAACTGAGGTCGCCGGCCAGATAGTGGAACAGCGTGTGACCGCGTTCCTGCGCCGACAGCATCAGCGCGAAAGTCGAATCGCCGGCGATGCCGACGCTTTCGAGCGGGTCCATCTGCACTGCGACGCGAAGCGGCATGGCCGCGCGACTAGGCGACACACTCATCTTTGTCACCCTTGCCAGATGTCGGCGAGGTGGCGGGGAAGCCGGCGCGGGACGATAAAGATCGCGTCGATCCGAACATCGTCGCCGTCGCGCATGAAGCGCGGTGCAAGCCGCTCGGCGGCGACCACCACCCGGCGCAATCGCCAGGCGTCGAGGGCGAAGGCGGCGGCGTCTTCGCTGGCCCGCGCCTTGACCTCGACGAACGCCAAAGTGCGTCCGCGCCGGGCGATGAGGTCGACCTCGCCGCCCGGAACCCGCGCCCGCCGGGCGAGGATGCGCCAACCGTGCAGTCGCAGCCACCAGGCGGCCAGCCCCTCCGCGCCGCGGCCGCGCTTCTCGGCTTTGCGGCGGTTCACTTCGTTCTGTCGAGCGCGCGCGCATAGGCGCGCTTCCTCGGGACATGGAGCCGTTCGGCGACTTCGGCCGCGGCGCGCGACGGCGACAGCCGGGCAAGCGCCTCGTCGAGCGCCGAGTCGAGCTCGGCGTCGGTGGCGTCTGCCGGCTGCTGCGGCGGGCCGACGACGATCACGATCTCGCCCTTCGGGAAGCTGTCCGAATAACGGTCTTTTAGTTCGCCCAGCGTGCCGGTCACGCATTCTTCGTGCAGCTTGCTGATCTCGCGCACCACCGCCGCGTCGCGCTCGCCGAGGCCGGCGCGGAGCGCTGTAAGACTGTCGGCGAGGCGGGGACCACTTTCATACAGCACAAGGGTTGCGCGCAGTCCGGCGACTTCGGCGATCGAATCGGCACGCGCCTTGGCCTTGGCCGGCAGGAAGCCGAGAAACAGAAAGCGGTCGCTCGGCAGGCCGGCGATCGACAAAGCGGCGATCGCCGCGCACGGACCGGGCACGGCATGGACCGCGTGGCCGGCCAGCCGTGCGGCGCGGACCAGCTTGAAGCCGGGATCGGAAATCAGCGGCGTTCCGGCATCGCTGATCAGCGCCACCGCTTCGCTTCCGAGCCGATCGACGATCGCCTGCCGCTCGGACTCGTTCGTGTGGTCGTGATAATTTGTCATCGGCGCGGTGGCGCCGGCGTGGGCAAGTAGCTTGGCGCTGACTCGTCGGTCCTCGGCAAGCACCCGGTCGACTTGCCGCAGAGTTTCGGCGGCGCGCGGCGACAGGTCGCCGAGATTGCCGATTGGCGTGGCGATTATGTACAGGCCGGGGGCAAGCATCTGGTCCATGGGTTGGCGAGCATTCACCATCGTCCCGCGGCCCGCAAGCGACCGTCTAAGTGCGCCGCGGAAATCCAGCCCTTCCAATATGTTGCGAAAAGAGTCATGCTCACCGGATAGTCGGCTCTTGGGGAGGAGGCGCGATGTTCATCTCACTGATTCTGGCGGCCGCCATGGCCCAGGCGACCGTTGCCGACGGTGCGCGCA